>NZ_JBKWAE010000007.1:0-149437 GCF_046974225.1 Hominenteromicrobium sp.
CTGGCAAGGTAAACCTGAAACTCCGCGCCTTCCTCCGGCTGCTCGATCTGCACTTCATCGCCGGAGGACGTGGTGGACAAAGGAAGAACAGAAGCTTTGGAGGCAAGGCTGGCAACCGCAGGGACAAGCTGCGGCACAGTCGATGCGCTTGGGGCAGGCTCCGGCTCGCTTTCCGGCGCGGGGCTGCTTTCAGAGGACGGTTCCCCGGCAGGCTCTGCCGGGGCTTCGGATTCCGCGCTTGCTTCCGGCTGGCTGGAGGAAGCAGCTTCATCTTCCGGCACAGGGGTGGATTCAGGGATTTTCCGAAGAACTGGAGTCGGGCGCTTCCGACTGCGGGACCGGTTCTTCCTGTTCCGGGGTGGCAGGCTGATCCGTATGCTTGGTGATGGCGATGCTGCCGAGAATGACGTCCTCTGTGGCAGTCATGGGGATGCTGTTGTTCTCCAAGGTGAAATTGCCCGGTTCCGCGCCTACCGGGTAGACGGTTTCGTCCAGCAGGTACCCCTCGCTGGGGGAAATTTCACGGATGCTGTAATCCGGTCCGCAGGGGTATTCCTTGGTGGTAAATTTGCCCCCGTTCGCCGTGGTGTAGGTATCCAGCAGGGTTTCGCCTTTGAACAGCCCGTACACAGCGCCATCCAAAGTGGCGTCGCCCTGCGCTTCATATTCGGTACTTCTCGGCTTGTTATGGCCGGAATCTTTTTTCTCCATCTCCACGGTGAATTTCTTCAGGATATTGGAAAAGCTCACGCTGGAGGTCTGGCCGGGGTAGATGGTCACCTGCTGGGAAGCAGGCTGGACGTATTTGTCCGGGGCCTTTTCGGTTACGGTGTAGTTTCCAGCTTGGAGGTTATCCACCTTAATGGTGCCATCCGGCCCCGTTACCACGTCTTTTTCGACGCCGTTGCCGGAGATGTGGAACGGGATTCCCTCGACCTTGCCATCCTCGGAGGTTTTCACAAGCTGCAGGGCGCCTGCCTTGATTTCAAGGGAAAAGCAGCATTTCACCGGCTCGGCGGAGCCTTCCACATCGAAGGTGACCACGTTCTGGTATTCGTCCCGCAGCCAGTATTTCGTGCCGCCTGTGACCACGCCGGGAACAGAGGAAGGCAGCCGCTTTTCGGCGGTAATGGTACCGAATTCGGTTTCGGAGGTGGAGACGTGCAGTTCATTGCCACTGACGGAAAAATCCACGCCCGGATAGCTGACAGCGAAATTCCCCAGCACATTGTTCTCATCCACCAGCGTGGTTTCGTTTTTCCCATTGCTCTCGTTGTATTTGAGGGCGTGGGTATATGCCCCGACCGCGCTTGGATCATCGGTGGCAAAGGACGGGATGGTGTGGTAATTCACGACGTTCTCCCGAAGCTGATAGAAGATGGGCTTCGCGGCGGGGCTGTTGACGGTAAATTCATTGACGATCTGCGTTTCGTACCCGGTCCCCAATTGCTCGTGGGCAATCAGCCAGATGAGGATTTGGGTGGCAATGTACTCGTCGATGGCGCTGCCGCCGTATTTTGTTCCGGTTTCCACGTTGTAGCCCAAGGTCAGGGCGGTGTTGATCATGGATTTCTGCTCGGCGGTAAAAGCGGCGTAATCGTCCGACTGGTCATAACCGATACCCGTGTGTACGCCTACACTGAACTGGATGCAGTAGGCGGTGCGGAAGGCTTTCAGGTCGTTGATCCGCAGTTCGGTGAACTTATTGGAACTGTAGCCGCCAAACGGGGCGGGAAGATTGGAACTGAGGGAATACCCTCTGGTGTTATGGTCGATCATGGAGATGTACCCGTCGTAATCGTAGGAGGCGGCAAAGGCGCTGCTTGGCATAACGCCAATACAGAGCAGTACCGCCATCATCAGGGACAGCAGCCGTTTTAGATGTTTTTTCATGCGATTCTCCTTATTCGTAAAATACAAAAAGGCCCCCGCAGGATGGAGAGAAAATTCTCCATCCCACGGGGGCCAGTGTTCAGATTATCGTTCTTCGCCGTGTTTCCGGCGGTGGTGTTTTTTATGGGGGATTTCTTTTTTTGGCAGTTCCTTCTGAGTGAGCCGGACCGCTTCCAGAACAGGGGCGGTTTCGATCCCGTTCTGCCGGCAGCCGTTCAGGATTCCTTCCAGATAGGCTTTGGAGGGCATGGCGGGGGTATCCTTGTACGGGCTGTTCATGGTGTAAGCCATGATTTCATGCCTGATCCCATCCTGATCTATTACCACAACAGGTTCTTTCCCGTACAGGTAGGGAAAGCCCTCGTAATGGTCCAGATGCCGTTCATCCCGTTCGGAGATCCGCCAGAGGACACCGTCCACATAGCTTCCTTCTTCCGGCAGGATAGTGGCGACGCCATTCCCGCCGCCGTTCATGCAAAAGGCAAGGCGGTACCCTTCCAGCCGGACGGTATCCACCACTTCCGCATCGGGGCAGCGGAAGGCCATCTGGTTTAGGTTCATATTGCTTCCATAGGCAAAATACAGCAGTGTACCAGTTGGCTTTTTGAAATTTTCGGTTTTCATCACCTCCAGTGTTATCGTTCTTGGTTTCGGCGGTTTTGCAGGCTGGGGTATTGGGCTTTGTCATACCGCCATGCCCGGTCGCCGGGGAGGTTCGAGAGCAGATGTTCCCGCACATTTTTGTATTCCGGCCCGATGAGGCCCAGCCGTAAAAGGAAGGTGCGGAAGGTAAAGGCGGGGTTTTCGCTGATCTCGGTTTTCCGCATCACCGTCCGGCTCTGGTTGATGGCCAGCGCGGAGATGGCCAGCGCCAGCGTGATATTTGCCCTGACTTTTCCTGCATGGAGGGTGCTTTCAAAACAGCGCCATTCCAAGGTGCTGCGATAGAACACCGAATGCAGGTTCAGGGCGTAATATCTCGTCCAGTTGTAATGTTCGTAGCTTTCATCCCGCCCGCCGTACCATTCCCGCTTGAGGCGTTCCATGGTGGTATTGGTGGGAAGCTTGCGGATTTTTTCCAGCATGGGTTCCCGCACCTTCTGGCACCAGCGTTCCACCCGGTGTTCATTGACATTGAGGGCTTTGAACAGGATGTCCTCTTTGGAATACATGATGGAGAGGGCGTTTTTCAGGCTCTGTGGGGTATGCTTGGAGGCGTCCACATGGACGTGCATCCCGCAGCTTCCGTTCACGACAGCCCCCGCATGGCGCAGGGCGCGGACAACCTCCTGCAGCTTTCCCATTTCGCTGTATTCCAGCTTGGGGGAATTCATCTCCACCTTGTAGGTGCCATCGCTTATGGGAAGCTGCTGCCGCCCGATCCGATGAGAAGCATGGATGCTGGAGTCGTAGACAAACCGCCACTTTTTGCCCTCGTTGTCTATAACCTCCCACGGATCGTAGGTGCGGGATTCATGTGTCTGGCGGGCCATGGTACCGAACAGGGAAGCCACCGCTTCCGCTGCTTTCTGGCGGGTTAGCCCCGTCATCTCAATCTCGCAGCCGAAGTATTGGTCTTTTAAATCAATCGATGGCGGTCACCTCCCGATGGGCGGCGGCAAGCCGTTTCCCGATGGCTTCCACCACTGTAACGGTCACGCCGTTTCCTGCCTGCTTGTATAGCTGGGCGTCGGATTGGAGAGGCAAAACGATATCAATCCGTTCATCTGCCCATCCCTGCAGCCGCAGGCATTCCCTTGGCGTCAGGCGGCGGATGCGCTTGAGCGGCTCCAAGGTGCCTTGGTCGCTGCTGGCGGTGAGGGTATGGGCGATTTTTCGTCCAACCCTGCCGCGCCGGGTATTTTTCTGAGCAAACGCCAGATTGATGCTGTCGCCGGGATACGCCATTTTGTACCCCTTTTTTGTATTCTCCCTGATGGGCAGGCCCACCTCATACAAACCGGTTTTCCCGCCGAATCCGCCCGTCTGCGCCGCGAGGGTGCAGCTTACCCCTTCCGGGGAGTAGACTCGCTCTCCCTGCGCGCCGGGGCGGATTTGTATAAGAGATGTGCCTGCTGTTTCGGTGAAAGGAAATACTTTTCCTCTGCATCTTTTATTAAGATATCCGATAAGGTACACCCTTTTTCGGGATTGGGGGACTCCGAAATCCTTGCTGTTGAGCACCTGCCATTCCAGACCATACCCCAATCCGTCCAGCGCATGGAGGATGGCCGCAAATGTCCTGCCCCCGTCATGGTTAAGCAGTCCGGGAACATTTTCAAGCAGCAGATACGCAGGTCTTTTTGCCGCAGTCAGCCGGGCAATTTCAAAGAACAGGGTACCTCTTGGATCGTCGAATCCTCCACGGTGTCCAGCAATCGAAAAAGACTGGCAGGGAAATCCGCCGCACAGCAGGTCGAAGTCGGGGATGCCGTTTGGATCGGCTTTTCGGATATCTTCACAAAACCACTCTCCTTTTGTATCGAACAGGGCTTCATAGCTTTGGTTTGCCTTTTCGTCGATTTCGCAATGGCCTACGCAGGTAAACCCTCCGGCGCGGGCGAGCCCTTCCCGGAACCCGCCGATGCCGGAGAACAGGTCAATATATCGTATGGTTTTCTATATCACGCTCCTTTTGAGGGATTTGATGAATCGTTAAAGCACAATCAATGGACATCGCCCCTTTTTCGTGAACTGAAATCTATATGAAAACACCCCCGCAGGCGGCTGAGGCGGTACCTCAGTCCTGTGGGGGTGTTGTTGGTAAGGTTATTCTTCGGTTTCTTCATCTTCAGGGGATTCGTCGGCAGGCTCGGCTTCTTCTTCCTCGTCATCGTCCTGCTCCCAGCTTTCCGGCATGACGTCCTCATCATCCTCGTCGGGGCAGTTCTCGTCGCTGTCATCTCCCTCTGCGGGGATTTCCTCGCCCTCGTTGATTTCCAAACTCTCTGCCGGATTTTCTGCTTCTGTATCATCGGCTTCTCCATAAAATGATCCGGTCAGAGGATTAAACCGATTGGCCCGTGCTTCCTCTTGGGCGGCTCTGGCGGCTTCGAATTCTTCTTCCGCTTCTTCCAGCGCCTGTTCGATCAAACTGATCACGAATTCCTTTTGGGTAAGGCGGCGGTGGTAGTTTTTCTCGTAGTTTTCAAGGTATTCCTTTACCCTCTGGAACAATTCCTCGCTCACCTGAAATGCTAATGTTCTTCCTTTTTCCATGACTTTGACAGCCCCTTTCTCATAGTGCTCCATAATGACCATTTCGATGAATTTGCTGATTGTGCTTTCTGTTTCCCTGATTTCCTCGCTGATGCGATTGTGCAGGTCTAATGGGATTTTGCAGGTGATGCCCTTGGTTTCCATGCTCTGTCGCTCCTTTTTCTTTTCTTTCCCTTTCGGGCAACACAAGCATACTGCAACCCGCCTGATAAAGCTATCACCAAGAGCAACAACCTTTCAGCCAAAGCAGGGCTGACAAACGTCACAACCAACAAGGGCTATGTTTGGGGTTTTCAGCGGCTTGGCCCATCCATTTTCTTTTGCTTTTTGGGGGTGACCGGCTGCATATCCTCAAAGAAATATCCGGCCATCTGCTTCATCCAGTTAAAATCCTGTTCTTCCGGTATTGCAACCGTCAGGACAACGGCGTCTGAAATGCGGCCTTTTCCGTTTTCCCGATAGTATTCCTCAAAGCTGCCCCACCAGCCATCCGCGCCGGTCCTGATTATATCGTCGCGCCCGTCAATGCTGAGGTAATAGCGGGCGGTATCTACGCCGATGGATTTGCCATCTATTTTTTGGAAGGCGTAGATCTTCTCATCGGCATAAATGTCTATGGTCTGCCTTGGGGCAAGGTAAAGCGTCATTGTCCGGTCTGTGTATTCGGGGTATTTCTCATTCGGCTTCTCCAGCAGGACAAGCCGGGCCGCATCGAAGGATTTGGGCGGTTTGTAATCCACGGTGAGGCGTTTGAGCTCGGCCCCTTTGAAATCCTCGAAATACAGGGGATCGCCAAACACAATATGCTTGGGGTTTTTGATTTTGTAGATTTCTTTTCTCATAAGTCGGTTCCTTTCGTTTTAAACAGAGTTAATCTTCTCCCAGCAAGGAACCGAGGAAGCCCATCATCTCCTGCGGGATGGCTTCCTCCGGCTGCTTCACAGGCTGGGAAGGGACAGCTTGAAGTTCTTCCCGCAGTACCCGCCGCAGGGTAGTTTCAAAGGTTTCCTTTTCTTGGCTCTCCAAAATAGCCTGCACCAGAAAGGCGTTTTTCTGCCCGTCCGGCACAGCCTGCAGGATTTCCCAAGCCCTGCGGTGGCGTTTATTCTGGAGGTTGGGGCGGAAACCGAATAGGGGCCTGTTCATCCCTTGCTCACACCGCCCGACAAATGCCCCAAAATCCGCTCGAATCCTTCGGCGTTCACACGGTCGTCTATCAGGGCAAAAGCCCGGCACAGGCCGTCCTGTTCGCTCACGTTGCCTTTAACCACTGCCGCGCCCCCGCCCAGCATGATTACCGGGATGGCTTTCAGGTCAAACCCCGATTCCATGGCTGCCGAGAGAAGCCGTTCGGTGTAGAGGCGGCCCTGCTTTTGGATGATGCTTCGGGCGTCCTCGTCCATGCTGCAGGCTTTTCCAGCCAGCACGCGCTCTACTTGGGCGTCGGTAACGGACAGCCCTACATCCCGGCGGATCTGTTCTTTCGTTTCGTCGATGCAACGGATCATGCCGAGCTCCAAGCTGCGGCAGGTTGAAGCGTTCGGGACGCCGTTGTCCAGCCGCATGAGATCCACCGTCCAGCCGCCGATATCCATGAGCAGAACAGAAGGTTCGTTTTGGATAAGTTCAGGATGGATGGCGATGGCGGAATACCCCTGTGGGAACAGTTTCACATCCTCGATGGTTACTTTGTAGGGGATTCCCTCAAATTTGAAGCACACCGGCTGGGAAGAACGCAGAAGGTATTCCCGGAAGGGCTTTTTCTCACGGCCAAATCCGGCCAGAGGCAGCCCTGCTGCGAGGTTTACGGAACACTCAGCCTTTTCTCCGCGCTGTTTAATCTCTTTGGCGATAGCGGCAAGGGTAAGCAGGTAGTAGTTGTCGTTCTCCATCTTGTTTCGCAGGATGGGCTGCCTGCCCGTCCCGCACACGAAAAACTTCCCGCCGTACTCCAGCGTGTTCTGCAGGGTGTAGGGCTCGTGGGAATATTCTGAGATACCGGCTGGGAAAGAAAAATGCCGGGTTTTGATGGCGTAATAGCCGTGGTCTATGCCGATGTTCATGGTTTTGCTCATCCTTTCTTGACGGTTGTTGAAAACTTGAGGGCTTTGTTTGGGGGCTTAGAGTATGCTTGCTGGAAAGAAATGCTTGTTCTTTCCCAGCTGGTAAGTAATTAGGGGGTGAGGGTGTGGGAGAGGGGGAAAGCGAAAAATCGCTGCGAAAAACCTCCCCGGCGGCCTGCCGGAGAGGTTCTAAAAAAGGGCGCACTACCCCCTTGTATCTTGAGGGCTTAAAATTGGCCCGTTTTAGGGATTCGTCAATCTATCTATGAAACTGCCGGAAACTTCTGCATTTCCGACAACGGGAAAAAAGGGTGGTAAACGCAAAAAAGCGGGGCCTCCGGCCTGAATTTTCAGGCGGAAGCCCCGCATCTGCTCACGAAAAATCTTGATATTGCCATTTTATGGAAAAGGCATCTATGGAAAATCATTTTGGATTTTGCGCTCTAAAAAGCCCGCAAACCCGCATGAATACTGACAAAAACGGGGTGGACATCTAAAGTGTCCACCCCAGATGGTGGAGGAGGGTGGATTCGAACCACCGAAGCTAGAAGCAGCAGATTTACAGTCTGTCCCCTTTGGCCACTCGGGAACTCCTCCATATACAGAGCTGCGTAAACGCAAACTCATATTATAAAAACGGGAAACCCGTTTGTTGCAAGACGAACACACTGCTCGCTTGAGACAATCGTTATTATAATACATCGGTACGCAAAAGTCAACCCTGTTTTTGCGAAAATTTGTGTTTTTTCGCGGGGGAAAGACTTTGCGGTTCTGGTTTGGCTTGACATCATCGCTTTGGGGCGGTATACTGTATTTATTGCGGCAGGAAGCTGCGGGGGCGTTGGAGCGCCGAATCTTGTTTTTATAGGATTAAATTATGCCAGCGGAGGCGCGCGGACTGTATGAGGTTCGTGCGCCTTTTTGATTTTAGGAGGAATCTGCATGAAGACTTTGTATTTTGACTGCGGCATGGGTGCGGCGGGCGACATGCTTTCGGCGGCGCTTTTAGAACTGTTTGACGACAAACGGGCAGTGCTCAACGAGCTGAACGCGCTCGGTATCCCCGGTGTGGAATTTAAGGCGGAAGTGAGCACGAAATGCGGCATCAACGGCACGCATCTTTCCGTTACGGTGAACGGCGAGGAGGAAGAAAGCGCTGACGTGCACGACCACGAACATCACGCTCACGACCATGTACACGAACATGAACATTCTCATGAACATGAGCATCACCACGAGCACGATCACGAACATACGCATGAGCATGAACACGACCACGGGCATCACCACCACAGCAGCATGGCGGATATCGAGCATATCATCGGGCATCTGCCGTTGGCGAATGCGGTGCGTGCAGACGTGATTGCGGTGTATAAGCTCATCGCGGAAGCGGAGAGCCATGCGCATGGCATGCCGATTTCGGAGATCCACTTCCATGAAGTCGGCACAATGGACGCGGTGGCGGACATTACGGCGGCGTGCTTGCTCATCCGCAAGCTTGCGCCGGAGAAGATTGTTGCGTCACCGGTGCATGTAGGCGCGGGAAAGGTGCGCTGTGCACACGGTGTGCTGCCTGTTCCGGCCCCGGCTACGGCGTATATTTTGTGCGACGTGCCGATCTACGGCGGGCGCATTCAGGGTGAGCTCTGCACGCCGACGGGCGCGGCTTTGCTGAAGCACTTTGCGGCAGCGTTCGGCGATATGCCGGTTATGCGCGTGCAGCGCGTGGGTTACGGCATGGGCAAGAAGGACTTTGAAGTGGCAAACTGCGTGCGCGCGATGCTGGGCGAAACCGGCGACGGCGCGGACTCCGTTTACGAGCTGAACTGCAACATCGACGATATGACCGCCGAGACGATTGGCTTTGCGGCGGAGAAGATTCGCGAGGCGGGCGCGGTGGAGGTCTTCACAACCGCCGTTATGATGAAGAAAAACCGCCCCGGCACGCTGCTGACGGTGCTGTGCCGCGAGGCGCAGAAGGAGGCCGTTGTGCAGGCGATTTTCAAACACACGGCGACCATCGGCATCCGCGAGACGCTGTGCCGCCGCTATGTGCTGACCCGCACGGAGGAGACGGTGGAGACCGCCCTCGGTCCGGTGCGCCGCAAGGTGTCTTCCGGCTACGGCGTGCGGCGCGCGAAGTTTGAGCACGATGACCTGGCGGCGCTCGCCGAGAAAAACGGGTTGAGCCTCACGGAAGTGATGGAAAAGATTGATAGATAAAATATAAAGGTTTATGGGCCTCGCGTTTTACGGGGCTCTTTTTCTGTGTGCGGCAAAACTTGCAAAAGTATTGCAAAGGAACTGCAAAAACGGTACGGTTTATATTGAAACAGCGGGGCGGGTGTGGTATGCTCTGGGCGTAGGAAGGTTACACAAAACCGAAAGGAGTATTGGTTATGAAACGGACGTTAAGGACGAAAATCTGGTGTGGTGTGTTGGCAGTTGCGTGCGTCAGCGGCGTGGCCTTTGGCGTTGCAAATTTGCCGCGCGTGCAGGCGGAGGCGATCTCCGGCGGCGTGGAGGTCACGGAGGCACCGGGGAATGAAGCAGTAGTTTCGGAAGAAAGCAAAGCGGAGGTGCCGGAGATCTCTGGAAATCCCGAAATCTCCGAAGTATCTGAAACGGCGGAGGTATCTTCTGCGAAAGAAGAATTTGAATCGCATTTTACAGCGGATGAAAAACTGGATTTCTCCAAGATACCGAAAATCGTTCGCACGGAAGACGGGAGCATTTCAATTGAAAACGGCGACGGCAGTTTTGATGCAGAGAATGACCCGTACTTTTCTGCATCGAGCATTTACGGCGGTAAAAATGTGAAAGCCACGATCAAAGACGTGCATATGTCCAATAAACTTGAATATGGTCTTACGCCAGCGGATAACGACTGCTTTGTTCCGTGGTGGATAAATGGTGGTTACCCGTGGCTGGAGACCTGCGAGCTGAACGAAGACGGCACGCTTTCTTCGCCGCATTATGCGTTTGCGTATGTCACAATCGGCTTTGAGAACACCGGAGATGAAGCGACGGGATTCCTTTCCGGGGAATACGCCATGGGACAGTATGACACAGACGGCTGCCCTTTGGATATATCCGAGTGCACGACCGACAAGCGAGAGCTGATTAACGGCATTGCAGAAGTTCCGATGAATGCGGAAGACCCGAACAAGACCGGGAATATTCTGTTGGAGCCGGGTCAGACAAGAGAGCTTGTCTTCATATATCTTTTGTCTGACGAGAGCGTCTATGTGCGCACAGATGATGAAGCCGCTGAAAGAGACGGTGTGAAAAATTACATTGAGATCGTAGAAAACTACTTTATCGACGCCTATACGGAAACCGATTGCCGATATACAATCGATGTCAACAGCGGTTTGGGCCCGTTTGTGCACTATGACGTGAGCGACATTGTGAATGATTTCTTTACGGAGCACAAATAATTTTGATGGGAAGGCCCGGCTTTTGCCGGGCAGTTTCCTTATGTTTCTGCGGTTTTGCGGAGAAAAAGGAAATTTTCAAATTTTTTCATTTTAGAGTTGACAGAACGGCGCGAAATTGCTATAATATTAAAGCTGTATGACTCATTAGCTCAGTTGGCAGAGCACTTGACTTTTAATCAAGGTGTCCGGAGTTCGAATCTCCGATGGGTCACCAAGCGCGTTTTTACGCGCTATGCGCTGGTGTAGCTCAGTTGGTAGAGCAGCTGATTTGTAATCAGCAGGTCAGGGGTTCGAGTCCGTTCACCAGCTCCAATTGATTAAAACTGAGAACATTTTGTTTTCGCTTTTCTATATATTTATTGAGTTCGGTACGGACTCGAACCCTGAAAGGGTTTCGGCGTTAAGAAAACTTTCCGGTGGAAAGTTTTTAGCCGGAAGCGGCGTAGCAGCTATGCTGTAAGCCGTGAAGACGCGCAAGCGGCTTCGTCCGTTCGCCAGCTCCAGTTGATTAAAATCGAGAACATTTTGTTTTCGTTTCTATATATTGTTTCCGAGTGTTTTGCTTGGCAGCAATAAACAGAACTTGTTTCTGTTTTTATAATATGAGTTTGCGTTTACGCAGCTCTGTATATGGAGGAGTTCCCGAGTGGCCAAAGGGGACAGACTGTAAATCTGCTGCTTCTTGCTTCGGTGGTTCGAATCCACCCTCCTCCACCAGAAAAAAGGACTTTGCATTTTGCAAAGTCCTTTTTTCTGTGAAATAAATTCCTTCGGGATTTGTGAAATATACCTTCGGTATAGTGAAAAAACAACCTACGGTTGTTGTGAAATGCGCTGCGGCGCGTGAGATTTATTTCATTTCACATTTTGCGTCAGCTGCGGGCCTTTGTCAACGTGGTAGGTATTTTGCACAGTGCCCTTGTAATATTGTAGAAATCCGATTATAATATAACCAGAAATTTACTCTTTTAGGGGGAGTTTACCATGATTTTTGAAAATATGGATCGCATTATTTTTGCAGGGGATTCCGTAACGGATATGGGCAGCGCACAGCCGGTGGGCGAGGGCTTGTTTGACAACATGGGTCACGGCTATCCGCGCGTCATCGAGAGCCTTGTGACGGCGACTTACCCGGAGCTGAGCATTCGTTTTACGAACTCCGGCATCAGCGGCAATACGTCGAAAGACCTGCTTGCGCGCTATGAGCGCGACGTGCTTTCCTTGAACCCGCAGTGGGTGTCTATCTGCATCGGCATCAATGATGTGTGGCGGCAGTTTGATTCTCCGGCGCTCACCGATCAGGCGGTCGACCCGGTGGAATATGAAGAAAACCTGCGCACGATGATTGAACAGGCGAAAATGGTTGCGAAGGGCGTTATCGTCTGCACGCCGTACTACATGGAGACGAACAAGAGCGACTTTATGCGTGCCAGAATGCAGGAATATGTGGGCATCTGCGAGCGTCTTGCCGAGGAATACGGCTGCCGTTTTGTAAACTTCCAAGCGGTGTATGACAAGTTTTTGCAGTATAAACACTCTTCGCTCATCGCATGGGACCGCGTGCACCCGAACCAGATCGGCGCGACGCTGATGGCGAAGGAATGGCTCTCGAAGTGCGGATTTGAATACGACCACACGCCGGAGGCGTAAGATTCCATTATAATCTGGGGGAGTTGAAAGCATGAAATTTGGTGTGCAGCTTTACGGCCCGCTCAACAACATGCAGGGCGAGGTTTTGGAAAAGCTTGCTGCGCTTTCCGCGACATCGACGGCAGGCAGGAAGTGGACGTGTACACGATCCCGGTGAACGGCGGCGCGGAAAAGCGACTGACAAAGGGTGGCTTTAACGACGGCCCGGAGTATTCCCCGGACGGAAAGTACATTTGGTATAACGCTGCAAACTCCGGCTTGATGCAGGTTTGGCGCATGGAGCGGGACGGCGGCGAGCAGACGCAGATCACCGAAAACCGGCGGAACAACTGGTTCCCGCATGTATCACCGGACGGAAAACGGGTGGTCTATATTTCCTACGGCCCGGAGCAGCTGGAGCCGCACGAGCACCTGCCAAACATGTCGGTGGAGCTGTGGCTGATGGATGCGGACGGCGAAAATCAGCACAAAATTCTGTCGCTGTTTGGCGGGCAAGGTTCGATCAACGTGAACTCCTGGGCCGGAGACAGCATGCGGTTTGCATTTGTGAGCTACGCGATTTTGGAAGACCCGAAATGACTGACGAGGTGAATAAAAATGATTTTTGAAAATAAAGGCAAAGAGAATACTTTGGAGACGCTGCACATTGCTTTAAACGCTGCGAAGGAGGGCGGAACGACGCTTGTGGTGGCTTCGAGCGCGGGCGACACGCTTATAGAACTCATCAAAATGCAGGAAGAGCTCGGGACAAATGTGCCGATGGTTATGGTGGGGCAGGCGTACGGCTACCCGAAGCAGGGCGTGAACACCATGACGGACGAGCGGCGCGCGGAGTTGACCGCAGCCGGTGTGCATATCATTCATGCCGCGCACGCTTTGAGCGGTGCGGAACGCGGCATCAGTCGTAAATTCAGCGGCGCGTACCCGGTGGAGATTATGGCGCACACGCTGCGCATGTTCGGACAGGGCACGAAGGTTTGCGTGGAGATCGCCATGATGGCGCTGGATAACGGCGCGATTGAGTTTAATAAGCCGGTTGTCTGTGTGGGCGGCTCGGCGCGTGGTGCGGACACCGCGTGTATCATCACGCCGGCGTATACGGCAGACTGCCTTGACACGAAAATTCACGAGATTCTCTGCAAGCCGGGTTTGTATTAAATTATAAAGCAATGACAAAAGCTCTGCACCTGAAATTCGGTGCAGAGCTTTTTGCTGTCTTACATTATCGTTTGCCGCGCTTTTTAGGCAGCTCGCCTGTCCAACGGCGGCTTTGGGGCGCCGGCGGTTGACTCGTTCTGCCGTGCTTTGCGCCGTTTTTGTTTTTACCGTCAAACGGTTTATTGCTGTTTGCGGCGGGCTTTGGGAGAGCAAAACGGGTATCACCGTGGCGGGGGCGCAAAAGGCAGTTTTTGCCTGTGCCAATGAGGTCGCGGCGATTCGCTTTGATGAGCGCTTCCGTGACGAGGTCGTAATTTTTCGGGTCACGGTACTGGATGAGCGCGCGCTGCATCGCTTTTTCGTGCGGGTCTCGCGCGACGTATACAGGCTTCATTGTGCGCGGATCGAGCCCCGTGTAGTACATGCAGGTCGAGATCGTGGACGGGGTGGGGTAGAAGTCCTGCACCTGCTCCGGCATATAGCCGAGGTCGCGCAGATATTCCGCGAGCTTTACGGCGTCCTGTAAGGTGGAGCCGGGATGCGAGGACATGAGGTACGGCACGAGGTACTGGTTGAGGTGCATTTCTTCGTTCAGCTCTTTGTAGCGCTTGACGAAGCGGCGGTAGACAGAATTCTGCGGCTTACCCATCATGCGCAGCACGCCGTCGGAAATATGCTCCGGTGCGACTTTGAGCTGGCCGCTGACGTGGTATTTAACAAGCTCGCGGAAGAACGTTTCGTCTTTGTCATTGATGAGGTAATCGAACCGAATGCCGGAGCGCACAAAGACCTTTTTCACTTTGGGCAATGCGCGCAGCTTGCGCAGGAGGGAAACGTAATCCGTGTGGTCAATCTCCATGTTGGGGCATGGCTCCGGGAACAGGCATTGGCGGTTTTTACACACGCCGACCTTCATCTGCTTTTTGCAGGCGGGCTTGCGGAAGTTTGCCGTGGGGCCGCCGACGTCGTGAATGTAGCCTTTAAAATCGGGATCCTCGGTCATTTTTTTCGCTTCTTCCAAAAGCGATTCGTGGCTGCGGGACTGAATGATGCGGCCCTGGTGGAACGTCAGCGCGCAGAAGCTGCATGCGCCGAAGCACCCGCGGCAGCTGGCAAGACTGAATTTCACTTCTTCAATGGCGGGGATGCCGCCGAGGGCTTCGTAATCCGGGTGATAGGTGCGCGTATAGGGCAGGGCGTAGGTGTCATCCATTTCTTCGGTCGAAAGCGGCATCTGCGGAGGATTCTGCACGACGAACAGGTGATCGTCCGGGTAGGGCTCGACGAGCGTTTTCGCCGTGAACGGGTCGGTGTTGAGATACTGATTGTAAAAGCTTTTCGCGTACAGCTCTTTACTGGTGGAAATCTTATCGAAGCCGGGAAGGTGGAGCACGTCGTCGCCGTCGGGCGCGATGTGCGTTTTATACACGGTACCGCGGATGAACGTGAGCTCCTGCACGGGGATGCCGCTGCGCAGGGCTTCGGCAATCTCGACGATGGAGCGCTCGCCCATGCCATAGGAAATGATATCCGCGCCGGAATCGAGCAGGACGGAGCGCTTCATTTTGTCCGACCAGTAATCATAATGCGCAAGGCGGCGCAGGCTGGCCTCGATGCCGCCGATGATGATGGGCGTTTTCTTAAACGTGCGGCGGATGAGGTTGGAATATACGATGACGGCGTAATCCGGGCGCAGGCCCATTTTGCCGCCGGGGGAGAAAAAGTCGCTGCGGCGGCGCTTTTTGGCGACGGAATAGTGGTTCACCATGGAATCCATATTGCCGGCGGAAACGAGAAAGCCAAGTTTTGGCTCGCCGAGTGTGCACACGCTTTCGGGGTCGCGCCAGTTCGGCTGTGCGATAATGCCGACCGTGAAACCGTTTGCTTCGAGAATGCGGGAGATGATCGCCGTGCCGAACGACGGGTGGTCGACGTAGGCATCGCCGCTGATGTACACGAAATCGAGCTGTTCGATGCCGCGTACCGCCATATCTTCTTTTGAAACAGGCAAAAAAGCCGTTCTGTCTAATTTGTTCATGAAAAGTCCTTTATACGCTGCCGGTCAGGATGCCGCACGGCTCTGTCCAGTCAAAGTGTTTCGTTTCCTCGCCGAGCTTCCACACGGCGGGGCAGGTGGTCTCGTGCCAATCGAGCGGGCGCGCGGTGGGCTGGGGCTGACTTGCGCGGCGGAAAGCGTCGCGGATGATGGCTTTGCGCTCGCCATTTAAGTAGGAAGCCGGAACGGAGAGCAGCGTGGGTGTGCCGCATTTTGCCACAAGCTCCAGCCAGCGCATGCCGAGCGTTTCGTCGATGGCATCGGTGAGCGGTACGCAGTCGGCATCAATGGCGAAGAAGCGGTCGTGCATCGGCGCGGTGAATGCCAATGTGTTCATGCCCATGCGGCGCGTACGTGCCCAGAGCTTGCCGCTGACGTCATCGCCGGTGCGGTTGAGGTGCATGAGCCCAGCGCCGAGGTGGCCGAAGCAGTTGCAGCCCATGACCATGGCGTCACCCGCGGCAGCTAAGATGCGTTTATATAATTCAATTAAAATTTCGGCCGTCGTGCGGGTCTCGTCCGCAAAGCGCCAACCGCTGTCCGTGAGCTCGTCGCCCATTTCAAAGCCCCAACGGCCGAGTACGTCGTAGGAAGTGAAATCGTGCTTGATGAGCTTGTAACCCCAGCTTGAGACGGTGCGGATGTCCTCTGCGATGTGGTCGAGCACTTCGGGCACGGAGGGGTCGAGGTATTCGGGGTCACGCTTCGAGCGCCAAGAGGCGGGAATACTTTCGCTGTGATCCCATAATAAACGTACCCAGATGCCCGGCTGTATGCCAGATTCGCGCAGCTTTTTGGCGAGGCCCGGCATGTCCGGAAAGCCCTTGTTGCCCGCGCGCCACGGGCCGCCGTTGTAGTTATCCGCACGGTCAATTTGCCAGCAGTCGTCGATGATGAACCACGGGCGGTTTGCGAGCCCCTCGGTGAGTTCGGCGAGGGCCTTCGCTTCGCGCAGAACGTCATCTTCCGTGGCATGCCCGTAGGCATGGTACCAGTTATTCGCGCCGTAGACGGGGGATTTCGGCAGAATGGGGTTCGGGCTCAAAACGGAGAAAAATTCACCCATGGCAGTAAAGCCGTCGGCGTCTTCGTATTCTGCGCGGCAAAGCTCCGCAGCGCAGAGTGTGCGGCCGTTTAAGCGCACGCCGAGACCGCCGCAGCGCACGTCGAGATATACGCTGTACCCGGTGCTTTCGGCTGTCCACCAGCACATGGCAGCGGGCTGCGTGTGCACGCCGAAGGCTTCGGTCTTGTTGTCGCTCTGCAGGAAGAAGTACCACGGCATGACGCGATGGGGGACATAACCGCGCCATTCATAGTCGCCGTAGCCGCGCTCCCAAACACCGCCTAAAACCTGCGCTTTTTCGGGCAGCGGGTCCGCGAAATAGAGCGTGACGCGCTGCACGGGCGTTGTGTCAGCGGTGACGTATATGCGCAGAGCTTCGCCGTTCGGCTTTAACTCGACGGTGATGTCTTTATAGGTAGTTGGATTTTGAAACGGAAGGAATTTTTCTTCGTCGTCGGTTTTTAAGAGCATGCCGGTGGGCATGGGGAATTTTTTTGGATTCATAGGGGTGCTCCTTCGGCCATGGATGCTTTTTTATAGTATAACACAGGATACGCAAAAAGAAAAGTGATGAAATTCAGTGAAAGCTGTACGAAAAATTCGTTTGATTTTCTTCCTTGTCAACCGTGCAAAGGTGTGCTATGCTTTAACATGTACGCACAACTGAGTTTTGTATCGGTTGACAGTTTCAATGGAGAGGACAATAAAAATGAAAGAAAAATTTAAAGACAGTGCGCTTTCCCCGAAAGAGCGTGCGGAAGACCTGCTGCCGCGCCTGACGCTGCGCGAAAAGGTCGGTCAGGTGAATCAGAAGCTTTACGGCTTTCAGAGCTACACCTGCAACGGCGAGCACGTGGAGCTTGCGGATAGCTTTAAAGAAGAAGTGGAAAAATGGAGCGGCCTCGGTGTGCTTTACGGCTTATACCGCGCAGACCCGTGGGCGAATAAGGATTATACGACCGGCCTTACCGGCGTGAACGCAATCCGCGCCTATAATCTGGCGCAGCACTATGTACTGGAGCACTCTCGCTTCGGCATTCCGATGCTGATGAGCAGCGAGTGCCCGCACGGCCACCAGGCGCTCGACGGCTATTTGCTGCCGGTGAACCTCGGCATGGGCGCAGCGTGGAACCCGAAGCTCGTTGAAGAGGGTTTTAAGGTCGTTGGCGAACAGCAAAAAGAAATGGGCGTGGATTTTGCGCTCGTTTCCATGCTGGACATTCTGCGTGACCCGCGCTGGGGCAGAAGCGAAGAGTGCTACGGCGAAGATCCGTACCTCTGCGGTCAGAACGCTGCTGCGGCGGTGAAGGGCTGTGCGAGTGCCGGCTTGGAGGTTGTTGCGAAGCACTTCTGCGCACAGGGCGAAACGACCGGCGGCGTAAACGCCAGTGCGGCGCGCATTGGCGAGCGCGAGCTGCGCGAAATTCATCTGCCCGCGATGAAGGAGGCCGTGAAAGCGGGCGCGACGGGTGTGATGGCAGCATATAATGAGATTGACGGTGTGCCGTGCCATGCGAATGAGTGGCTTTTAAAGGACGTGCTGCGCGAGGAGCTTGGCTTTGACGGCATCGTGATGGCGGACGGCGTAGCGATTGACCGTCTCGGTATGCTGACGGGTAACGACAAGGCGGCAAACGGCGCGTATGCTTTAAATGCAGGCGTGGACGTGAGCCTGTGGGACGACAGCTTCCCGCATCTGGAAGAAGCCGTGGAGCGCGGGCTCGTTTCCGAAGAAACGCTCGACAAGGCGGTTCTTCGCGTACTGGAGCTGAAATTTGCGCGCGGGTTGTTTGAGCACCCGTACCTTGAAGAAAAACCGCTGACGGAATACAATGTGCCGAAAACGTTTCCGCAGAGCCTTGAAATTGCGCGGCAGTCGGCAGTGCTGCTCAAAAACGACGGTGTTCTGCCGCTGAAAAAAGAGAAGAAGCTGCGTATTGCGGTCATTGGCCCGAACGCAGACGCGCTGTATCAGCAGCTTGGCGACTACACACCGCCGCTGCGTGACGGTGTGGGTGTGACGGTGCTTGACGGCATTCGGAACGAATTTAAGAACGCCGATGTACGCTATGCGCTCGGCTGCACGATCTGCGACGACGATACTTCCGGTATTGCGGAGGCGGAGAAGCTTGCGGAGGAGAGCGACCTCGTCATTTTGGCGCTGGGCGGTTCTTCAAGCCGCTTTGCGGGCGCGGAGTTTGACACGAACGGCGCGGCAATCGTCGGTACGAAATTGCAGATGGATTGCGGCGAGGGCGTGGATACCTCTGATGTGCGTCTGCCGGGCGCGCAGAACGAGTTGGCGAATGCCGTGTTTGAAAGCGGCAAGCCGGTCGTAACGGTGCTCATTTCCGGCCGCCCGCATGCTATCCCCGAGATTGCGGAAAAGAGCGATGCGGTGCTGTGGTCGTTCTATCCGGGCCCGTGGGGCGGCACGGCCATTGCGGAAGTTTTGAGCGGCGCGGCAGATCCGTGCGGCTGCCTGCCGGTTTCTGTGCCGCGCACAACGGGACAACTGCCGGTGTACTACAACGCCCGCGCTTCCTACGACATGATGCGTTACCGTGATTTGGAGAACACGCCGCTGTACCCGTTCGGCTTCGGTTTGCACTACACGACGTTCAAGACGACCGTAAAGGACGGCACGCCGGAAATTTCTATTGCGACGCTTGAAAACGGAAAAGCGCATACCGTGACGTGCGAGGTGGAAAACACCGGCAGCACAGCGGGCCATGCGACGGTGCAGCTGTACATTCAGGGCGTGAGCGGCACAATCGTCCGCCGCGTGCGCGAGCTGAAAGCATTTGAGAAGGTGTATCTCCAGCCCGGCGAAAAGAAGACGGTAGAACTGAAGCTTGACTGTGACGCACTGAGCATCTGGAACCGCAAAATGCAGTTTGCGCCGGAAGAGAGTAAAGTAGAGCTTTACGTTGAGGAAAGCGGCAGCAAGGTCTGGAACGGCGAGCTGAAAATTACGAAGTAAACGAATATAGTCAAAACAAAAGCACCGTGCCGCACAAGGACACGGTGCTTCGTTTATTGCAGTTGTGCGATGCTCGTCTTCGCGACGTACGTTCGGTCATACGGTATATGTTGCCTGTTATTGCAAAAAGGTTGTTTAGCGGATGTCCTTGTACTCGGATTTTTCTGCGCGGCGCTGCTGGATGTAGGTGATGAGCTCAAAGAGACCGTCTGCTAAAATGCTGATGCCGAAGAACATGATGGCGGCTTTTGCGGCACGGAACGGATTTACGAGCAGCACGATGCCGAGAATGAGCGGCAGTACGGCGGAGATGAGTACCCAGAAGCGGTAGGGGCTGTACACCGAGAGGGCATCAACGGCGAGCGGCATTTTTCCGATGCCGTCTACAAGCAGCATGATGCCGAGCGCGATGGGCAGGAAAGAGAGGACGACGTACGGGCGGGAAAAGCAGAAAATACCGAACGCAAGGCAGAGAATGCCGATGACGAGCGTGCCGCCTGCAGTGAAGCCGAGGTTTCTGGCTTTTATAAAATACCAGAAGCTATGTGCGGCGTACAAAATGAGTGCAGCGGCGATGCCCCAGCAAAAGACGGTGCCGGACATGCCCGGCCAAAACGTGAGCACAAGGCCGAGCGCCATGTAAAGGACGGACGCCCAAAGAGACGTGGTGCGGAAGAAAATGTTTTTCATGAAGATAAGTCCTTTCTATAATAGAGTAATGGAGTGTGTATTTCTAAAGGCGGTTTTGACCGCCTTTCAAGAACCCCCTTGATAGGGTTTCTTGCGGCGCAACAATTCACCGGATTGTTGCGCCTATTTTCCTGATCTTAGTTAGGCAAAGGGTGTTTCGACTTTTGCGAAAGTCGACTCAGGGCTTTGCCCCGAGCCCCCACCAACTTTTTGAAAAAAGTTTGAACAAAGACTTTATTCGTCTCGCTTTTCGTCAGCTTGTGCGCTTTAGTTCAAAATGATTTTTGGAGAAGTTTAAAATGCCTTCGTCGCGCATTTTGCCCATTTCTTTGGAAAGTGCGCTGCGGTCTACGCTGAGGTAATCCGCAAGCTGCTGGCGATTGAACGGGATTGTGAAGCTGTCGCTGTTTTCGCGGATGGCCTGAAACGACAGGTATGAAATGAGTCGCCCGCGTATCGTTTTCGGTGCGGTGTGGAAAATGCGGCGCGAAAGCGACAGGTTTTTCTGCGCGCTGACGAGCAGCAGGTTTTCAATCAGCTTGCCGTGGTGCCCGCAGTTTACGGCGCACGGGGAGAGGATCTGCGCGGTTTTCAAAAACAGAACGGTGCAGTTTTCTGCGGCGGCGACATTGACGAGCATCGGCTCGTTCGGCACGCAGGCGTAGGTCTCTGCAAAGACCTGCCCGGGGCCGACTTTATCGAGCACGCTGCGGTTGCCGAAAATGTCGTCGCTTTCGATCGTCACGCTGCCCGTGAGCACGATGCCGAGCGCGTTTGTGTGCTCGCCTGCGTGGCAGATGAGATCGCCCTTTTTATAGCTGCGCGTTTCCGTTTTTAGGTGCTCGAGCAAAACGCCGAAATCGCCTGCGGGGATGCCCCGAAACAGCGGCGAGCGCCCTAAGATGCTGTAATCCGTAAAATAGCCTCCTTTTTTCAATCTTCGTTGTTATAACAACATACTTTACAGCCTAATCGTAGTATACTGTGTTCGTAAAGTCAAGAGAAAACCTTGTGGCTTTTGCAAAATTTAAGAATTGGAAGGAATTTTGAATATGATCCGTACCATCGTTCACTTTGATGAAGAAAAATGCAACGGCTGCGGCCTGTGCGCGAATGCCTGTCAGGAGGGCGCCATCGGCATTGTAAACGGTAAGGCGAAGCTGCTGCGCGACGATTACTGCGACGGTCTCGGCAACTGCCTGCCTGCATGTCCCACGAACGCAATCTCTTTTGTGGAGCGCGAAGCGGCGGCGTTTGACGAGGAAGCCGTGAAAATGGCTATGGCAGAGAAAGCCGCGAAGAAAGAGGCAGAGGAAATGGCAGAAAAGCTCGGCACGCCGAAGTTCACCGGCTGCCCGGGCAGCATGGCACGCGCTATTGAGAGAAAACCCGTAAATACGGATAACAGTGCGGTCAGCGGCAAGATTGAATCCGAGCTGCGCCAGTGGCCGGTGCAGATTAAATTAGCGCCGATCCGCGCCCCGTATTTTGACGGCGCGAACCTGCTGATTGCGGCGGATTGCACAGCGTATGCGTATGGTGATTTTCACCGCGATTTTGTGCACAACCGAAAAGTGCTCATCGGCTGCCCGAAGCTCGATGAGGGCGATTACACCGAAAAGCTGACGGAGATCATCCGTCAGAACGACATCAAGAGCTTGACAATCGTGCGCATGCAGGTGCCGTGCTGCGGCGGCCTTGAGCGCGCGGCAGTGAATGCACTGAAGGCGAGCGGCAAGTTTATCCCGTGGCAGGTGAAGGTCATCGCGACCGACGGCAGTCTCGTAGAATGAGGACGGGAAATCAAACGTGGGATGCGCTGCTGGGGGCGCTTGTGGGCGTTGTCCGCGCGGAGCAGAAAAACGCGAAGACCGTGGAAACGGACAGAGTGCTTTTTGAGGGCTTTGCCGCGCTTGCGGAGGATGATGAAACGGCGTTGCAGAACATGTTGGCGTGCGCCCACGCGGAGAAAAACCGCATTGCGCCGGACTGTGCGTATTGCGCCATGCCGTGCGGCAGCACGAGCGATTTAGATTTCGGCACTGTGCGCAACGCGCGGGAGGCTGTGCGGAAGCAGAAATTTGCCATCACCGAACGGTTGATCGAAATCGCGCCGGGGATGCTTTGCAAGCTCGAAAGCGGTGAGTTGGGCGAAGACGAGCTTTTTGTGTTTCACAAAGCCGTGTTTGCGCTCGGCGAAGATTGGAGCCCGGAGGAGCTTGAAGAGATGCTTGAAACTCTAAACTGAACCGTTTTGTTGCAAGGAGGAAGCTGCGGCTTTCCTCCTTGACTTTTTTAACTTGATATTGTATGATGAGCACAAAGAGGGTGAGATTTGTGACCGATTATACATTGCAGCCGATTCCCGGCAAGACGCTTTCGCGCCGACTGCCCGAGGGTACAGCGCTCGTTTTAGAGGGCGGCGGCCTGCGCGGCTATTACAGTTGCGGCGTGATGGAAGTGTTCATGGAAAAAGATCTGCTGTTTCCGTATATTATCGGCGTTTCGGCGGGCGCAGCGAACGCGCTTTCGTACATATCGGGCCAACCGGGGCGCAGCCGAGAGATCATTGAACACTATGTCGGGAACCCCGACTATGTGAGCACGCGAAATCTTTTGACAAAGCACACGATGTTCGACTTTGATTATATTTTCGGCACAGTGCCGGAAAAGCACATTTTTTTCGACTGGGACAAGTTTCATGAGCAGGATACGCGCTTTTTGACCGGCGCGATGAACTGCGCGGACGGCAAGACCGTTTGGTTTGAAAAGGACACGCTAAAAGCGCCGTTTATGGCTTCGCGTGCATCGTGCTCCGTGCCGCTCATCACGAAAATTCAGCATTATATGGGCTATGACCTCTTGGACGGCGGCATCAGTGACCCAATTCCAATCGAAAAGTCGCTTGCAGACGGCAACACGTTCCATGTGATCGTTTTGACGCGCAACAAGGGCTACCAAAAGGAACCGTTTGGGCACACGGCGTTTTTGAAAGCGGCGTTTCGCAAGCACCCTGCTGTGGCAGAAGCGATGCGCACGCGGCATGAGATTTATAACCGCCAGTTGGCGTTGTGTGAAAAGCTTGAAAAAGCGGGCAGGGCGGTCATCATTCGTCCGTTAAAGCCGCTCAACGTCAGCCGCACAAAGGCGGAGGTTCCCGCGCTGCTCGCTTTACATGACGAGGGACTTTATGAGGGGCGCGCGGCACTCGGTTCATTTGAAGAAATGCTTAATATTAAACTCTAACAAAAATAAAGGAGGCATTTTCATGACACTTTTTAAAATGGAAAACCGCAGAAACTTTGGGTTTTCCGCAGAAAATCCAACAGGCACAAAAGGCGGCGGCACACGCGCCAAGGACTGTGAAAAGCTGAGTCCATGCATTCAAATTCAGCCCGGCGAGACCGTTACGCTGTGTGACACGGACGGCCCGGGCATGGTGACGCACATGTGGTTCACGGGTTACGTGGGACACTCGTTTATTCTGCGAATCTACTGGGAAAACAATGAACAGCCGTCCGTGGAAGCACCGTTTTCGGCATTTTTCGGTTGCGCGTATGACGAGAATTTTTCTGACCGCGACGGCAATTACCCGGTTTTGAACTCAGCTGCGATGCTCGTCGCGCCGGGGCGCGGGTTCAACAGCTACTTTGAAATGCCGTTCAGAAAACACTGCCGTATTACAATGGAAAATCGCGGTGAAAAGCCAGAGACGCTTTTCTATATGATTTCCGGATGGTATGGAGAGATTCCCGAAAACAGCGGTTATTTTCACGCGACATATCGGCAGGAGCACCCTGTGCAGAAGGGACGCTCGTATGTGATCTTGGACGGCGTGCACGGCAAGGGCTGCTTTGCGGGCGTGACGCTGGCTTCCGGCATGAACGGGCACAACACCTGCTGGGTGGAGGGTGAAGCCAAAATGTACATTGACGGCGACACATACCCCACGATGAACTACACGGGCACGGAGGATTACTTCGGCGGCTCGTATGGCTTTGGCAATGACATTTACCTCAACCGCTACCAGACGTTCAGCGGGCTTTATACGGGTTTGTATGCGATTTTGGGCGACACGAAGGAAATGTATAACCACCAAAAGCGCTTTATGCTGTACCGCTGGCACGTGAAAGACCCGGTTTATTTCGATGAGGACTTTAAAATGACGATTGATAACCTCGGCTGGACGGGCCCGCGCTACGACGATTACACGTCTGTGGCATATTGGTACCAGACGGAGCCGAAGCCGGTGCCGTTTACGCTGCCGGAAGACAAAGAGCTTATCATGGAATAAAAAAACAGCTTCCGTTTTGGGATTTCTCCGAACGGAAGCTGTTTTGTTTTTATTATAGGGTTACTGTGCCGTTATTTGATGCAAAGAGCCGGCGCATTTCGGCGCGCAGGCCGCGCAGGGCGGGGGAGTTGAGTTCCGGGTCGCGCTCGGTCAATTCTTTAGCGCACTGCTGCGCTTCCTGCAAAATTTGCATGTCGTTTAACATGTCGGCAATCTTTAATTTCGGCAGGCCGTGCTGGCGCTCGCCGAAGAAATCGCCCGGACCGCGCAGGCGCAGGTCTTCGTCCGCGACCTTGAAGCCGTCCGTGGTGCTGCAAAAGAGCCTTAAACGCTGTAATGTTTCATCGTTTTGCGCTTCTGTCACCAGAATGCACGTGGAGGCGTATTTGCCGCGGCCGACGCGCCCGCGCAGCTGGTGCAGCTGCGAAAGGCCGTAGCGCTCGGCGTTTTCAATCATCATGATGACGGCATTCGGCACGTCCACGCCGACCTCGACGACCGTGGTGGACAATAATAATTTCGTGCGGTTTTCTGCAAAATCGGTCATGACGGCGTCCTTTTCCTTCGGCTTCATTTTGCCGTGCAGAATGCCGATGGGCATGTCACCGAAGTAATCGCGCACGATCTTTTCATACGCCGCGATGCTTGCCGCGTCGCTTTCGCCCTCTTCGATAAGCGGACAGACGATGTACGCCTGTCGTCCCTCGTCGATGTGCTTTTTGATGTACCCGAACGCGCGGCGGCGCTTTGGTGGGTCGATGAGATACGTTTCGATGGGCTGACGTCCCGGGGGAAGCTCATTTAGAACGGAAACGTCGAGGTCGCCGTAAATCATCAGCGCCAAGGTGCGGGGGATTGGTGTGGCGCTCATGACAAGTGTGTGCGGGAAGTTGCCTTTTTTCGCGAGCGCGGTGCGCTGATTGACACCGAAGCGGTGCTGCTCGTCCGTGATGACGAGCGCGAGGGACGAGAACTCCACGCCGTCACTGATGAGTGCGTGCGTGCCGACGGCAAGCTGAATCTCGCCGGTCTTGAGTCCCTTAATGGCTTCACGTTTTGCTTTGGCGCGCATGCTGCCCGTGATGAGCACCGTTTTGATGCCGCAGGGAGCGAGGAGATTGGAGAGGGACTCGTAGTGCTGCGCCGCCAGAATTTCCGTAGGGGCCATGAGCGCCGCCTGAAATCCGTTTTGAATGACCGTGTGGCACAGCGCCGCCGCCACGGCTGTTTTACCGCTGCCGACATCGCCCTGAATGAGGCGGTTCATCGGGTGCGGGCCCTGCATGTCGCGGATGCCGTCCTGCACGGCACGCTGCTGTGCGCCGGTCATCGTGAAGGGGAGCAGGGCGGCAAACTCTTTTGTATAATCCTTTTTGAGCGGATACGGATTTTCGCGCACACCTGCGCGGCGGATTTCCGCCATGCCGAGCTGCAAGACGAGCAGTTCCTCGAACACGAGTCGTCTGCGCGCCGTGGAAAGCGCTTCGGGCGAATTCGGAAAGTGGATCGTTTTGAGCGCGTATTCGAGGCGGCACAGCGCGTATTTCAGGCGAAGCGCATCGGGCAGCGGGTCTTTGACGGTCTCGGGGAGCAGGCGCAGGGCTTCTTTTACCGCGTTTGCGATGATGCGAGAGGTGAGGCCGCTCGTCTGCGGGTAAACAGGCACCATGTCCTGCATGCGGCTTTCGGGAACGAACTCCGGGGAGGCCATTTCGCGGCGCATGAACGTGCCGGTTACCTTGCCGCGAAACGCGTAGACCGCGCCCTCCGTGAGCAGACTTGTAATGTAGCGGTTATTGAAAAATGTCAGCTGCATGTCGTCTTCGCCGTCCGTGATGGTCGTCTTGTAAAGCGTCATGCCGCCGCGGATTCGCTGCTCGACAGGACGGCGCAGCACTGTGCCTTTTACGATATTCACTTCGTTTAAGAGTGTATTGCGGATGGGCACCGCGTCGCGCCAATCCTCATAAGCGCGGGGATAGAGACGCAGCAGATCGCCCACCGTGGGCGCGCCGAGCTTGCGGAACAGCTCCGCACGCTTTGGGCCGACTCCCTTTAAAGACGCAATGTCCGCTTCAAATAAAGACGCCATGAAACCTCCGACATAAAACGAAAAAAGGCAGGGCATAAAGCCCCGCCCTAAGCTGCTTTGAAATTATTCCACGGAAAGAATGAAGTAGTAGACCGGCTGGCCGCCGTTTACGAGGTTGATGTCCACACCGTCGCCTGCCTTGTTCTTGATGAGACGCAGTGCTTCGTTGGCTTCTTCCTCGGTGATGCCTTCGCCGTAAATGAGCGTGATAAACGAAGTGTGCTTATTCATCAGCGCCTTTGCGACCTTGTAGACGGAACGCACCGGCGTGTCGCCGACAAACTCGAGCTTGCCGTTCGTCATACCCATGGTGTCGCCCTCTTTGATTTTGAAGCCGCCGAATTCGGAATCGCGTGCGGCGAACGTGACCGTACCGGTCGCGACGTTTTCCGCTGCGGAAAGCATGGCAGAAGCGTTTTCGTCTGCGGAAGCATCCGGGTCAAAGCTCAGAAGAGCGGAGAGACCCTGCGGAATGGTGCGGGTCGGTACGACGATAATCTTGCGGTCGGTGACGAGCGGCACGGCCTGTTCTGCCGCAAGGATGATGTTTTTGTTGTTCGGCAGTACGAAAACCGTCTTTGCCGGGGTGGCAAGAACGGCTTCGACAATGTCCTCCGTGCTGGGGTTCATCGTCTGGCCGCCGCTGACAACCTGTGCACAGCCGAGTTCTTCAAAGAGTGCACGCAGACCGTCGCCTGCCGCTACGGAAACAAAGCCGAGTTCCTCTTCGGGGGGAACGGGCTTTAAGGTCTCCTTTTCCTCTTTGCTGGCCTGCGCCGCTTCGTAAGCCGCGCGGTTTGCGTTATTGAGTTCGGCAGCTTTTTTGTGCTGCTCTTTCATGTTTTCGATTTTTACGGTCAGCAGGGAACCGAATTCCAGCGCTTTTGTGAGCGCCATACCCGGCTGCTCCGTGTGTACGTGCACCTTGATGATCTCCTCGTCATCGACCACAACAACGCAGTCGCCGAGGGTTTCGAGGAACAGACGCAGCTCGTTCGGCTCGGTGGTGACTTCCGGGTTGCGGCCGACGATAAACTCCGTGCAGTAGGTGAAGTTGATCTCGCTGTCAAATTCCGCCGCAACGCTTGCAAAGAACTGGGCGGTCTCCTCGGCCTTTTCGGCTTCGGTCATGTCGGTTTTGACGATCTCACCGTACTTGAAGACCTGCATCATGCCATCGAAAATCATGCAGAGGCCCTGACCGCCGGCATCGACGACGCCTGCTTTTTTCAGAACGGGGAGAAGATCCGGTGTGGTGGCCAGTGCTTCCGCCGCGCCCATGCAGATGGCATCCCAAACGTAAATGGGGTCGTTGTCGATCTCGGCTGCCGCAGCGCCTTTTTCCGCCGCCACGCGGGCAACGGTCAAAATGGTGCCTTCGGTCGGCTTCATGACGGCTTTATAAGCGGAATCCACGCCGATGGCGAGCGCCGCTGCGAGCTGTGTACCGTCTGCTTCTACGGTGTCCTCGAGACCTTTCGAGAAGCCGCGGAACAGAAGGGAAAGGATAACGCCGGAGTTGCCTCTTGCGCCGCGCAGCATGGCGGAAGCCGCCGTCTTTGCGACCTTAGCGGTTGTTTCGTTATCCGCAAGCGCCTGCATGGCGTCGCTGCCTGCACCGATCGTCATGGACATATTCGTGCCCGTGTCGCCGTCCGGAACGGGGAAGATGTTGAGGTCATCCACAAATTTCCGGTTTTTCAATATGCTGTTCGCGCCGGAGATGACTGCGTCGCGAAGCTGTTTACCTGTAATCACTGCATACACATCCTGTCTAAAAACGTTCGGAAGGCGAAAAACCGGCTCCCGATAGATATTTGCATGTATTTTCAAACTACACTATACCATAGTTTGCGGGAAAAAACAAGGGTAATACCGCACAGAAATCACGTTTAGCGCAGGGAGAAACGCTCTGTGCTGCGGGTGAGGCCTGTTTTTTCATCGATATCGAACAAAATGCAGTCGAGCTTGCACGGACCGTCCGCAAAATCGAACCGCACGGGCATTTTGCTTATCTGCTTTTTGATGACGAGCTCCGCTCTGACGCCGAGTACGGACTCGATGGGGCCGGTCATGCCGACGTCGGTGATGTATCCGGTGCCCTTCGGCAGAACGGTTTCATCGGCCGTCTGCACGTGTGTGTGCGTGCCGAACACAGCGGAGACGCGGCCGTCTGCATAATAGCCGAACGCGCGCTTTTCGCCGGTGGCTTCCGCGTGAAAATCCACGATGCAGATTTTCGGAAGGTCGGGCGTTTTTAAAAGCGTATCGAGTGTGCGGAACGGGCAGGCGAGGTGCTCGTCAAGGTATACATTGCCCATCAAGTTGATGACGGCGATCTGCGTGCGGCCGAGATCTAAGACGGTCATGCCTTTACCCGGGGCTTCCGGCGGGAAGTTTGCGGGGCGGATGACGCAGTCGCTTTCATCGATATAATCGTAAAATTCGCGGCGGCGGTAGGTGTGGTTTCCGGTGGTGATGATATCCACGCCGCTATCGAGCAGGTGGTTTGCGGAGGCAGGGGTGATGCCGTTGCCGTCCGAGGAGTTTTCGCCGTTTGCAATGACGACATCGATGCCCTTAGTGCGCTTGAAGGCGGGGAGAGTGCGGCGCAGAAAGTCGCACCCGTGGCTGCCCACCACGTCGCCGATACATAATATCTGCATATAGGGGTCCTTTCTTTTAGTCAATATGAAAATCCAGCGTTTTGGCGTTTCTCGGCAAATCTTTTGTGTATTTTAAAAAGCTTGTGACGCGGCGGTCGTATTCGTCCGTGACCGTAAAGCCGAGTGCTTTTGCGGTGCGTTTGGTGAGCTCCGTGAAAAGCTCGCCTGCCTTAAACAGTGCGCGCCAAATGTCTTCTTCGGTGCATGCGGCGAAGGTTTCAAGGTAGCCGTTCCAGATGTCTGCGGGGAGAAGGTCTTTTAAGGCGTCACCGCATTTGCCGGCGCTGTAATCAAACCCATGCAGCGTTCCGGCGTACCATTTCATCATTTGCAGCAGCATTTTGCGAATACAACTTTCCATGTGCGTCTGCGCAAACAGGAGCTGGCCGCGCCACAGACCTTTGGAGACGTACGGCGAGACCCACCAGAACTCCGTGCGGCAGTCAAAAAACATACGCTCGGTCGGCTTTTTGACGTAGTGCGTGCTCTCATTCGGCTCCGGCAGCTTCGGCAGGGCGTTGTCTTTATCTAATAATACGACGGAAAGGCGGTCGTCATAACAATATACTTCCCAGCGGTCGATGCTCGATACGGTCAGGTCGATGCGGTTGCCGTCCGTAAACTGCATCAGATAGCATACGAACTCGGGAAAGTGCTCTTTAAAAAGCTCGCTTTCGTCGGTGCGCTCGCAGACGAGGATTTCGCCGAAATCTTTATAATAGGCTTTTTCCTTGCACGGAGTAAGATCGCGCACGAGGTACACAATGTCAAAATCATTGAACGGGTCGGGCTTACGGTTCGGGTTCGCACGGGAACCGTTTAAGATGACGGCGCGGATATTTTCATCGGCATTTGCATAGCCGAGGATGAGGTCATACATTTCTTTTTCGCTGCGCATAAAAACTCCTCCGTGTTTTATAGGTTTATTTTACCGCAAAACGGGCTTTTTTTCAATGTTCTTTTTGATTTTGGCTTTGTAAAACCCGAAATGTTAAGCAGTTTTACGTGGATTTTACACAAGACTTCTTTTTGAGTTTACAAAACGGCCCTATACTTTCGCTTGTAAACCAAAGGAAAAGATAAAAGGCGAGCAGAAAGCTCCCGAAAGGAAAGAGTAATTTATGAAACTCAGAAAAATCACCGCGGTTCTTGCAGCCGCACTTCTCACCATGACAGCTATGACGGCTTGCTCGGCGGCGCAGCAAGCTCCGCTTCCTCCGAGACACCGTCCTCCGAATCCTCCGCTGCATCTGCGGAGAGCGCTTCTTCCGAAAGCACATCTTCCGAGAGCACATCTTCCGAGAGCGCTTCCTCCGAAGAAACGACCGGCGGCGACATGACCGGCGAAATCACCGTTCTTTCCCGTGAAGACGGCTCCGGCACACGCGGCGCATTCATCGAGCTGTTCGGTATCGAGCAGAAGAACGACGCTGGCGAAAAGGAAGATATGACGACGGATGATGCGCAGATTACGAACAGCACCTCCGTTATGATGACCACCGTACAGGGCAACCCGAAGGCCATCGGCTATATCTCCCTCGGCTCCCTCGATGAGAGCGTTGTCAAAGCCGTGGAGATCGACGGTGCGGCACCGACCGTTGAGAATGTAAAGGCCGGCACCTATAAGGTTGTTCGTCCGTTCAATATTGCAACAAAGGGCGAGGCAAGCGAAGTTGCACAGGATTTCATCAACTTCATCATGAGCGCTGACGGTCAGAAGGTCGTCTCCGAAAACGGTTATATCACCGTTGATGATGCGGCTCCGGCTTATGCGGCATCCGGCGTTTCCGGCAAGGTCGTTGTTGGCGGTTCCTCCTCTGTTACGCCGGTCATGGAAAAGCTGAAGGAAGCTTATATGGCGCTGAACCCGGACGTTACCGTTGAAGTGCAGCAGAGCGACTCCACCACGGGCATGACCTCCACCATCGACGGTGCGTATGACATCGGCATGGCTTCCCGTGAGCTGAAGGACAGCGAGCTTGAAGCCGGTCTTACCCCGACTGTCATCGCACAGGATGGCATCGCTGTTATCGTCAACAAGGAAAACACGCTGACCGGCCTTACGAGCGAGCAGGTTTTGAGCATCTACACCGGCGAAACGACCGATTGGTCCGAGCTTCAGTAAGAAACAATCCATAAAACGCAGGAGAGCCGGGTGGAAAGGTCCGGCTCTTTTCGCAAGGAAGCCAATAAAGCAGTTTTTAGTAGTTTTGAAAGTTTGAAAGGTGCGTGCAAACCGTGAAGTGGAGCAACATAAAAGAGCTTCTCATGCATATCCTCTTTTTTCTCACAGCCTGCGTATCGATCTTTGCCGTTGTTTTGATCTGCGTGTTTCTGTTTGCAAACGGTATTCCGGCCATTGGTAAGATCGGTGTGTTTAAATTTCTGCTCGGCACTAAGTGGAAGCCGGGCAACGACATCTACGGTATTCTGCCGATGATCCTCGGCAGCCTCTACGTCACGGCGGGCGCAATCATCATCGGTGTGCCGATCGGGCTTCTGACGGCAGTTTTCCTCGCAAAGTTCTGCCCGAAGGGTCTTTATAAAATTTTGAAACCTGCAACGGAGCTGATGGCGGGTGTGCCGTCCGTTGTGTACGGCTTCTTCGGTCTCGTTGTTTTGGTGCCGCTTGTACAGAACATTTTCGGCGTGGCGGGCAACACGATGCTGACAGCGTCCGTTTTGCTCGGCATTATGATCTTGCCGACAATCATCGGCGTTTCGGAAAGTGCCATTCGCGCCGTGCCGGACAGCTACTATGAAGGCTCTCTGGCGCTCGGTGCGAGCCATGAGCGCAGCGTGTTCTTTGCGACATTGCCGGCGGCGCGTTCCGGCATTTTGGCGGGTGTGGTGCTCGGTATCGGCCGTGCCATCGGCGAAACGATGGCGGTCGTCATGGTGGCGGGCAACAAGGCGCGTATGCCGCAGGGCTTGCTCGATGGCGTGCGCACCATGACGGCGAACATCGTTATGGAAATGGGCTATGCCACAGACCTGCACCGCGAAGCACTTATTGCGACGGCGGTCGTGCTGTTCGTGTTTATCCTAATTATCAACGTTACGTTCTCGCTTCTGCGCAGAAAAGACAGGGCATGACCCGGAAAGGATACGGAAATGACTATGGAACGTACCTGTAAACCCGTGGCGGCAGAGACCATCAACAAGCTCACCTTCAAGGATAAAATGCGCGCGTATAGGCGCTCGCCGCTTTCGCTTATTCTATTGCTGCTTGTCTGCGGCGCGTCGCTCATCACGATGCTGACGCTTTTATACCTTATCTTTTACATTCTTGTGAAGGGTATCCCGTATATCACGCCGGATCTTTTCTCGTTCACCTATACGTCCGATAACGTGTCGCTGATGCCGGCGCTGATCTCTACGATTGTCATGACAATCATTGCGCTCGTTATTGCACTGCCGCTCGGCATCGGCGCGGCAATCTACTCTGTGGAATATGCAAAGCGCGGCAACAAGCTTGTGCAGCTCGTGCGCATCACGACCGAAACACTTTCGGGCATTCCGTCCATCGTGTACGGCCTGTTCGGCTATCTGTGCTTTGTGACGGCGCTGCACTGGGGCTATTCTTTGCTTGCCGGTGCGTTTACGGTCGCCATCATGATTTTGCCGCTCATCATGCGCACAACGGAGGAGGCGCTCATCTCGGTGCCGGATTCCTTCCGCGAGGGCAGCTTCGGGCTTGGCGCGGGCAGACTGCGCACCGTGTTCCGTATCGTGCTGCCGAGCGCCGTGCCGGGCATTTTGTCCGGCGTGATTTTGGCCATTGGCCGCGTTGTGGGTGAATCTGCGGCGTTGATGTACACTGCGGGCTCCGTAGCGCAGATGCCGGGCCAGGCGGGCGGCGGTTTGTTTGATTCCGTGCGAACCCTCTCCGTGCACATGTATGTGCTTTCAAGCGAGGGCCTGCACATCGACAAAACGTATGCCACAGCGGTTGTGCTGCTTGTTATCGTCATCGGCATCAACGCACTGTCCTCGTTCGTCGCGAAGAAAATTACGAAGAAACAGGGCTAAAGCGAGCCTTTTAGAGAATCACACCAGAAAAAGATAGGGGAAACGATATGAGCTGTAAATTGGCAATCGAAGATCTGAATTTGTATTACGGCGATTTCCATGCGCTGAAATCCATCAATATGGAAATTCAGCCGAATGAAATCACCGCGTTTATCGGGCCTTCCGGCTGCGGCAAAAGTACGCTGCTGAAATCCTTGAACCGTATGAACGACCTCGTTGAGGGCTGCCGTATCACCGGCGCAGTAAAATTGGACGGCGAGGACATCTACCACGGGATGGACGTGAACCTTTTGAGAAAACGTGTCGGCATGGTGTTTCAAAAGCCGAACCCGTTCCCGATGAGCGTGTACGACAACATCGCCTACGGCCCGCGCACGCACGGCATCCGCTCTAAGGCGAAGCTCGACGACATTGTGGAGCGTTCTTTAAGAAACGCCGCCATTTGGGACGAGCTTAAAGACAGACTGAAGAAAAGCGCGCTGGGACTTTCCGGCGGACAGCAGCAGAGACTGTGCATTGCACGCGCGTTGGCTGTGGAGCCGGAGGTGCTGCTGATGGACGAACCGACCAGCGCCCTTGACCCGATCTCCACCTCCAAGATAGAAGACCTTGCGGTGGAGCTGAAAAAGGATTATACTATCGTTATGGTCACGCACAACATGCAGCAGGCGGCGCGTATCTCGGACAAAACGGCATTCTTCCTGCTCGGTGAGGTCATCGAGTACGGCGAGACGGAGAGCTTATTCTCCATGCCGAAGGATAAGCGCACGGAGGATTACATCACCGGCAGATTCGGTTAAGGCTTGCAGAAAGGAACGTGACTACAATGAGAAATCGTTTGGACGAGCAGCTGGAGCTGCTCAATACAGAGCTTATCCGCATGGGCGCACTGTGCGAAGACGGCATTTCGCAGGCGGCAAAGGTACTTGTGACACGAGACGAAGCGCTGCGCCGCGCCGTGGACGAAACGGAGCAGGAAATCGACCGCAAGGAGCGCGAAATCGAAGCGATCTGCCTGCGCTTGCTTTTACAGCAGCAGCCTGTTGCAAAAGACCTGCGTCTCATCTCTGCCGCGATGAAGATGATCGCAGATATGGAGCGCATCGGCGACCAGGCTTCGGATATTGCCGAAATGGTCGAGCATATCCGCGCAGAGGTGCTGCCGGGCAGTCTGCACATTGCCGAAATGGCGCGCGCTGCCGTGAACATGGTGACGAACAGCGTCGATTCGTTTGTGCGCCGTGACATGGATATTGCGCGCGCCGTGGAAAAAGCGGACGACGAAGTAGATGCGCTTTTTAACAAGGTGAAAAGTGAGATCATCGCACTCATCGCCGAAAAGCCCGAGGAGGGCGAGACATGCCTTGACCTGCTGATGGTGGCGAAGTATTTTGAACGCATCGGCGACCACGCGGTCAATATTGCGGAGTGGGTCGTGTTCTCACTCACCGGCGAGCACGATTAAGCGGCAAAGCCGCACAGAAAGGATTTAAGGGTTTATGATCTATCTTGTGGAGGACGACGACAGCATCCGCGAGCTTGTACTCTATACACTGCACACCACCGGTTTTGAAGCCGAGGGCTTCCGGAATGCGGCCGATTTCTGGCAGGCACTTGAAAAAGAGCTGCCGCAGCTCGTGCTGCTCGACATTATGCTGCCGGATGAAGACGGTCTGCATATTTTGAAGCGTCTGCGCGCGGGTGCGGAAACGGCCGACCTGCCCGTGATGATGCTGACGGCGAAAAGCAGCGAATATGACCGTGTGGTTGGGCTGGACAGCGGCGCGGACGATTACCTGCCGAAGCCGTTCGGCATGATGGAGCTTGTCTCCCGTGTACGCGCGCTGCTGCGCAGGGCCGCGAAGCCCGCAGCGGAGGATAAGCTTTTTACGGCGGGCTCGCTTGCGGTGGATGTGAAGCGCCGCGCCGTTACGGTTGATGGTGAACCCGTGATCCTCACGTACAAAGAATTTGAACTGCTGTGCTATCTGCTGGAAAACCGCGGTGTGGTGCTTTCGCGCGATCAGATTCTCACGAAGATCTGGGATTACAATTACAGCGGCGAGACCCGCACGGTAGACGTGCATATCCGCACGCTGCGGCAAAAGCTCGGCGATGCCGGTGCGCTCATTGAGACCGTGCGCGGCGTGGGCTACCGGCTGGCACAGGATTAAAGAGGAGAAAGACGCATGAAGAAAAAGATCATTTTCAGCATGTCGTGCATTGCGCTGCTTTCCATTTTACTTTCTATGGTGCTTTCCGGCGTCGTTTCGTACTACGATTCGCTGGAAATCGTGAAAAAGGCGACCATAGCGGAAAGCCGCTACATTCAAAACGGCATCGCCCTTGGCGGGGACGATTACCTTTCCGACATCCGCTCCGCCGGGTATGATACAGCCGCCGCGCAGTCTGTGCGCGTGACCGTCATCGATACGGACGGCACGGTGCGATTTGACAGTGTTGCGGATGCCGCAAACATGGAAAACCACAACGACCGCCCGGAGGTCATTGCTGCAAGAGAAAATGGTGCGGGGGAATCCGTGCGTGAATCCGATACGCTGAATGTGCAGTCGTATAACTACGCTGTGATGCTCTCGGACGGACGCGTGCTGCGCCTTTCGGTCGGCATGAAGACGGTGTTTGGCTCCATTGAGCGCATGGTGCCGTGGATGCTGCTGTGTTCCGTCGTTATTCTGGTGCTGGCCATTTTGCTTTCCACGTACCGCACAAAGCAGATTGTGGCGCCGGTCAACGCCATTGACCTTGACCACCCGATGGAAAACGACGTGTACGGCGAGCTTTCGCCGCTGCTTTTGCGCTTGCAGCGCCAGAACGAGACCATCAAGGAGAAAATGGAAGAGCTGCACCGCAAGCAGACGGAGTTTACCGCCATCACCGAAAACATGCGCGAGGGCTTTATTGTGGTGGATGCAAAGGGCGATGTGCTTTCGTACAACACAAGCGCTGTGCGCCTTTTGGACGTGCACCCGGAGGACGACCGCCCACAGAGCGTGCTGGCGTTTAACCGCAGCCCCGATTTCCGTGATGCAGTGGATTCCGCGCTGACGGGTACGGCGAGCGAGCGCATCACAAAGCTGGCGGGGCGCAGTTACAGCCTCATCGCGAACCCCGTTACGAACGATAACGGCGTGCAGGGCGCGGTGATCGTGCTGCTGGACGTTACCGAAAAGGAAGAGAACGAGCGCCTGCGCCGCGAGTTCACCGCGAACGTTTCGCATGAGCTCAAAACGCCGCTGACTTCTATTTCGGGTTATGCGGAGATTATGAAGGACGGGCTCGTCAAGAGTGCCGATGTGCCGCGCTTTGCGAACAACATTTATACCGAAGCACAGCGGCTTATCACGCTTGTTGAGGATATTTTGAAGCTTTCAAAGCTTGACGAAAATGCGGTAGAGCTTGGCCGTGCCGATACAGACCTTTACGCCATTGCGCAGGAGGTGGCCTGCCGTCTGAAAATCCCGGCGCAGCAGAACAGTATTGTCATCTCGGTGCAGGGCAGCTCGGCGTTCGTCACCGGCGTGCCGTACATTTTAGACGAGATGCTGTATAACCTTGCGGATAACGCTGTAAAGTACAACCGTCCCGGCGGCCGTGTGGTGATCTCCACCGGCACGGAAGGCGGCCACGCATATATGCAGGTCAGCGATACGGGCATTGGCATTCCGGCGGCCGACCGCGAGCGCGTGTTCGAGCGCTTCTACCGTGTGGATAAGAGCCGCTCCAAGCAGATTGGCGGCACGGGACTTGGGCTTTCCATTGTAAAGCACGGCGCCATGTTCCACCATGCGCGCGTGTCGCTTGAAAGTGAGCCGAACAAGGGCACCACGGTGCGCGTCACGTTCTAAAATAACGATTAAATGCGGTACGGAAGCGAGCTTTCTGCGCCGCATTTTTATTTTTGACATTTTGCGCGGTTGTGCTATAATACGAGCAGAGCAGCAAAGCCGAAATTCGGGAGGACAGTATGGTTGAATTTTTGAAAGAGGCGGCACGTGTGGTGCCGTCTAAACGACAGCTTGATTGGTTTGAGATGGAACGCTATGCGTTTGTGCATTACGGTGTAAACACCTACACGGACCGCGAATGGGGCGAGGGCACAGAGGATGAGAAGATTTTTAACCCCACCGCGCTCGATTGCGACCAGTGGGTGGAAGCGGTGAAGTCTGCGGGCCTCAAGGGACTCATCCTCACGGCGAAGCACCACGACGGCTTCTGCCTGTGGCCGAGCAAATACACGGAGCACAGCGTAAAAAACAGCCCTTATAAGGGGGACGTCGTGCGTGAAGCCGCAGAAGCCTGCAAGCGCGGCGGCATCAAGTTCGGCTTTTATCTTTCTCCGTGGGACCGCAACTCAAAATATTACGGCACGCCGGAATATAACGATTACTTCTGCAATCAGCTGACGGAGCTTTTGACCGGCTACGGCGATATTTTCTGCGTGTGGTTCGATAACGCCTGCGGCGAGGGCAAAAACGGCAAAAAGCAGGAATATGACTTCCCACGTTACTTTGAGCTCATCCGCAAGTATCAGCCGAACGCCGTTATTTTCAATGATTTCGGCCCGGATACCCGGTGGTGCGGCAACGAGGCCGGAGAGGCGCGCCATGCCGAATGGGCCGTTGTGCCGAGCGAGCTGTGCTTTTACAGCGAGGTGCAGACCGGCGCGGGTCCGATGGCAGAAGACGGCTCTTTGAGCTACATGTACAACACGAACCGCGAGATTGGCACCATGCCGAACATCCTCTACTCGAAGGGGCTTGTTTTCGCACCGGCGGAGATCGACATGTCCATTCGTCCGGGCTGGTTCTGGCACGAAAACGAGGAACCGCATTCGCTTGAGAGACTGTACAACACCTACCTGCGTTCCTGCGGCGCAAACGCCTGCCTGAATCTTAACGTACCGCCGACGCGCGAGGGCAAGTTCGATGAACGCGACGTGAAGCGCTTGAAGGAGCTCGGCGACCTCATCCGCGAGACGACCGAAAACCGCATTCCGTGCACGGTGGAGCGCATCGGCGGCACGCCCACGCAGCCCGTGTATGAGCTGAAAACCGAGGGGCCGGTGGAGATCGGCTGCGTTGTGCTGCGCGAGGATCTCACGCACGGTCAGCGCGTGGAGGGCTTCCGCATTCTCGGCATCGACGAAGAAAACAAGGCGGATTACGCGTTATTCGAGGGCACGTGCATCGGCAATAAGCACATCTGCGAGCTGGAAGATCCGTTCGCCGTGCAGAACCCGCTGACGGGCCACACGAACAAAAAGCTTTCCGGCGTGCGCGTACAGATTACCGCTGCGCGCGACGAGGTCTTTATGCGCGAAATTTACATCACGAAAGGGAAAAGCGTATGCGAGCAGAAATAAAGTTGACGGATGTGAAAGACATTCGCGATTTGCACGAGTATATCAACGCGGAGCTGCGTCTGCGCCGCGTTGCACCGACGTTGGAAGCTTTGCAGGCGGCACTGGAAATGCCGAAAACGGAAGCGGAAATTGAGTTTACGGACTACGGCAAAATTTCCGGTGCGCTTTTAGATTATGTAAACAAAATGATTGAAATGATCGTGATTGTCGGAGAGAAGAACCCGAACGTACAGGTCATGATCACAATGTGAAAACAGAATACCGATAAAGCTCAGAGCTGTGCGGAAAACGGAAAAATCGCACCCCGTTTTCCTGCATGGCTCTTCTTTTTTTGACAAAAAGACGCATAAATATATTGATTTTTACTAATTACAATTGAATTCTACAAAATATATTTGGTTGACAATACCAAAAATTCTGTTATGATTATAACCGAAGCCACGAAGCAGAAAGGCAGGGATAAGCATGGAGCGGGCGGAAAAAGCGAAAAGCCCGGAAATGGAAACGGCAGGGCTGCCGCCGAATGACATGAAAAGATTTTATGTAAACGGCAGGCACCTGCTGCGGGAGATCGCCGGGCTGTACGTGCTGATCCCTGCCGGGGAGACGGACGCGCCACAGAACCGCATCACCGCGCTGAACGAAACGGGACGGTTTTTGTGGATGCAGTTTCAGCACCCGTGCACGGTGGCAGAAGCCGCGGCTGCGGCAGAGGCGCAGTACACCGGGCAGCCGGCAGAAATGCTGCGCGGCATAGAAAACTTTGTACGGGCAGGGCTGCGCGCAGGGCTGCTGCGCGAGGCTTCCGCTGCGGAAAAAACGGAAGGAAAGGCGGTATAAAATGAAAAAAGCATGGAGCGCTCCAATGCTGCAAACGGAGGTGTTTGAGGCAAACGAGTACATCGCCGCGTGCTACACGGGCGTGTGCGATATTTCGGGAGAGGTGTTTTTGGACTCGAACGGCAACGGTGTGTATGACCGCGGCATTGACAGCAGAAAGTACTATAACGAGGCGTGCGGACAGCAGTATTCCATCACCGGGCAGGATTCCGTGATGCCGGCGAAGAACGCATTCGTCGTGGACTGGTTCGGAAATGCGACACCTGTATGGAACTTTGACGATTACCATGTCACCACAACGCTGACGCAGAACGAGCGGCCGAACCACTCGTGATGCACCCGGAGAAAGACACAGCGGAAGCGTTTTTACTGCGCCGCGCCGCCAAAACGGGCATGCCCATCACCGGCAGTTTTGAGCTGACCCCACTTTGTAACTTAAACTGCAAAATGTGTTATGTTCGCATGAACAGGACAGAGCAGGAGAAAATCAGCCGCCTGCAAACGGCGGAGGCGTGGACAGCGCTTGCGGAAAAGCTACGCGACGCAGGCACGCTGTTTTTGCTGCTCACGGGCGGCGAGCCGCTTTTGTATCCCGCGTTTCGCGCGGTGTATCTCGCGGTGCGAAAGCGCGGTATGATCGTCACGGTGAACACGAACGGCACGCTTTTGAATGAAGACTGGGCGGCATTTTTTGCGAAAAATCCGCCGCGCCGCGTGAACGTTACGCTGTACGGCGCAAGCGGAGAGACCTACAAATCACTGTGCGGTGACGAGACCGGGTACGCAAAAGCGATGCGCGGCATTCGTCTTTTGCAGGCGCACGGCGTGCCGGTGAAGGTCGGTGTCAGCGTGGTCAGGCAAAACCGGCATGACCTTGAAACGTTATTTCAAATCACAAAGGAACAAGATTTAGAGTTGGAGCCGGACACCTATATGATGTCCACAGAAAGCGGACAGCATGAAGCGCGGCTCTCGCCGGAGGAAGCCGCGGCCGCAAGCCTTGCCGCAACGAAAATAAAGCTTGGCACAGTCAGTTTTCACGAATATGCGCAACGCACGGTACAGGCGCTGGAAAGCGCTGTTCCGGAAACGGAAGCCGGCATGCGCTGCCTTGCAGGGCGGTGTTCGTTTGCCGTCGGCTGGCGCGGCGATTTGCGCCCGTGCGTGATGCTCGGGGCGCTTTCCGTGCCGATCGAACACAACGACGTGCAGGCCGCTTGGCGTGCGGTGTGGGAGAAATCTGCGGCGCTTAAACAGAATGAAGCGTGCGTCGTGTGCAAGCTGCGTCCGCTGTGCCGCGCGTGTCCGGCATCGTCTTTGCGCGAGGGCGGCGCGTTCGGCACGGTGCCGCCTTATGTATGCGCCTACACAAAAGCGCTCTACCGCCTGCTGTGCGCGGAAAGCACAGCGCCCGAAATTTTGAAGAAAGGAGAGACTGTACCCCATGCACAGGCTCTTTAAGTTGGGCGGTTTCTGCTTTGCGGCAGATCACCCCGATACACTCGTTTTTCCACCGAATTTTCTGCGTTTTGAAACGAAAGACGTGCAGCCTGCGTATTTCTACACGCTGCGCTTTGTAAAGAGCATCCCGAACCCCGTCGGCGTGTGCACAGCCGTACGGGAAGACCTCATCGTGTATCGCGACGGCGAAAAGGAATCGCGGCTTTTGGGTATACAGGGCATGCTTGGCTTTTACGCATTGTATCGCGAGCTGGACGACACGCACGCCGAGGTGATGATCGCCGAAGACTGCCGCGGCTGCCTTGTGTTTGACCCGGTATTCGCGTCGCTTTTCGCGCTTGAGCGCCGCATGCTGCAAAAGGACAGCTTTATTCTGCACAGCGCCTACATACGCCACCGCGGACGGGCTATTCTGTTTTCGGCACCGTCCGGCACGGGGAAGAGCACGCAGGCCTCGCTCTGGGCGCAATACGCCGGGGCGGAGATCATCAACGGCGACCGCGCTTTATTGCAGAAGGTGCAGGATTGCTGGATGGCGCGCGGTTGGCCGGTCTGCGGCACGTCGGGCATCTGCCAAAATGCGGATGCGCGGCTGAGTGCCGTCGTTTTGCTGCGGCAGGCGAAAAAGAACGCCGTGCGCAGGCTCTCGCGCGGGGAGGCATTTTTGCGGCTTTACGGACAGGTGACGGTGAACCGCTGGGATCAGGCGGAATCTGCGCGTGTGCTCGATGCCGTGGAAGCACTGCTGCGCCGCGTACCGGCGTTTTTGCTGGATTGTACCATATCGGAAGAAGCGGTCGACTGCCTGTATGAGGCGCTGTACCCCGCGACCGTGGCGGAGACCGTCCGCCTGCGCGCATGCTTATAGATGCTGCGGGGCTGCGCGCGTACATCGGCGCGATCCTTTCCGAAACGGAAGCGGGCGGCGTGATGGAAATGCCGGTGTTCGGCAGCAGTATGGCGCCGTTTCTCATCCACGGGCGGGACGCCGTGCGGCTTGTAAAATGCACGCACCCGCCAAAGCGCGGGGAGATCGTGCTGTTTCGGCGGTTAGACGGGCAGTATGTTCTGCACCGCGTTTGGCGCGTGACGAAAAGCGGGTGGTATCTCCTTGGCGACAGCCAGACCGACCCCGAGGGCCCCGTGCACGGCGAGCAAATTTGCTGCCTTGTCATTGCCGTGCGCCGCAAGGGTAAGTGGTACGGCCGAAACAGTGCGCTGTGGCGGTTTTTCAAAACCGTATGGCTCGTTTTAACACCGGTAAGGCCGCTTTTTATCGCGATGCTTGCGCGCCGCCATGCCCGAAAAGAAAAGGTGCCAAATGGAGCGTAAAGAAAACAAAGTGCGCTTTTGCGCGCTCAGTGAGGTTTTGGCGGACTGGAAATGGCTGCTCACGTACAGCCGCCGCTGCAAGAAAATGATCGCGCTGTATATCGCGCTCGGCGTGCTCGGTACCACGGTCGGCCTATTCGGCAGCGTGGCGGGCAAGTACCTCATCGACATCGTCACGGGGTACGATACTGCCCGTCTGCCGCTTTTGGTTTTCGCGGCTATTGGCAGCACGGCGGTCTCCATCGCGTTCGACTGCGTGGTGAGCCGCGTGCTGAAAAAGCTGGAGATTGACCTCAATAACAACGTGCGCGCCGATGTGTTCGACCGCATTTTAGACGCGGACTGGCAGGCGCTGCACGCGTTTTCCTGCGGCGACATTTTAAACCGCTTTGAAACGGATACGGGCGCTGTGGGCGGCGGGGCAGTGAGCTGGCTGCCGCAAATTTTGGTGACGGCTTACAGGCTGTGCGCGGTGTTTTTCCTCATCTGGATTTACAGCCCCGTGATGGCGCTCATCGCGCTTGGCGGCGCGCCGGTGGTGTTGCTGCTGTCTGCCGCCGTGCTCAAAAAGCGGCGGGCATTTGAAAATAAGCTGCGCCGCCTCGGCAGCGAAATGACCGCGTTTGAAGCGGAGACGTTTTACACGGTCGATACGGTGAAATCGCTCGGCACAATGCAAAGCCAAAGCCGAAAGCTAAAGGAAAAACAGGAAGCGCTGCGCACATGCAGTTTGCAATACAACATGTTTTCCGTGCGCGTGAATGCGCTTTTGCGGGTTGCGGGGGCGTTCACGCAGTTTACCGCCATGGGCTACGGGCTGTATTTATTGTGGACGCGTGCCATTACATTCGGTACGCTGACACTTTTTTTGCAGCAGCGCAGCAGCCTGACAAGTGCGTTTGAAAGTGCCGCAGGGCTTATCCCGAAGTTTTTGAGCACGGCGATCTCTGCACACCGTGTGCGTGAGCTTTGCGAGCTGCCGAAGGAGCGCCACGGTAAAACGGCCCTGCCGCAGGGCGCACTGATGGTAGAACTCAAAAATGTGACAGCCGCATACCGAAACGGCGAAGCAGTGCTGAAAAACGTATCGTTTGCGGCAGGGCCGGGGGAGATTGCCGTGCTTGTTGGCACATCCGGCGCGGGGAAAACGACGCTGGTGCGTGTTTTGCTCGGACTCGTTTACCCGGAAAGCGGACGTGCTGTGCTGCGCGGGAAGAGTGGATGCGAAATCGTCATCAGCGCCGAGACGCGCTGTGCGTTTTCGTATGTACCGCAGGGCAGCACGCTGTTTTCCGGCACGATTGCGGAGAATCTGCGCATGGCAAAAGAGAACGCCACGGAGGAGGAAATGACAGCGGCGCTCAAAACCGCCTGCGCATGGGTGTTTGTGTCATCGCTGCCAAACGGCGTGAACACGAAGATCACAGAGCACGGCGGCGGGCTTTCCGAGGGACAGGCGCAGCGCATCGCCATCGCCCGCGCGGTGCTGCGCGGCGCGCCGATCTTGCTCCTTGACGAAGCGACCTCGGCGCTTGATGAAAAGACCGAAGCGCAGGTTCTGAAAAATCTTTTAACCGCGCTGCCGGACACCGCGTGCATTTTGACGACACACCGCCCGGGCGCGCTGAAATACTGTACGCGCCTGTACAAAGCGGAAAACGGCGCGCTGACGTGCATAGAAGTGAACAAACCCGCCTGAAAGACGTTTTAAATGCGTTTTTCGGCGGGCTTTGTTTATGACTTTAGGCGGGCTTTTGCCGAACGCGCAGTCTTTTCTGCGCGTGGGTGAAAATGCTTGGGCATTTTGAACATTGCCGTTTTGGTCGTAATTCCTTATAATAAATGTGCGTATTTTGAAAAGAGAAGGAAAACGGACATGAATAAGGACTTAACGACCGGCAAGCCGGCAGGTGTTTTGCTGCGGTTCACGCTGCCGATGCTTTTGAGTGTGGCGTTCCAGCAGCTTTACAATATTGCAGACAGCGTCATCGCGGGCAAATTTGCGGGTGAAGACGCGTTGGCGGCGGTGGGCGCTTCGTACCCCGTGACGATGATCTTCATGGCGGTCGCGTTCGGCATGAACATCGGTATTTCGGTCGTCATCTCGCAGCTTTTCGGCGCGAAGGATTTTAAAGAAATGAAAACGGCGGCGTATACGGGCTTTATTTCTGTTGCGGTGCTTGGCGTGGTGCTCACGGTCGTCGGCACGGTGCTGTGCGAGCCAATCTTACGCATGCTCGGCACGCCGGAGAACATCATGGAAGATACGACGCTGTACCTTGCTATTTACATTTGGGGGCTTTTATTCCTTTTTATCTACAACATTTCTTCCGGCGTGTTCACGTCGCTCGGCGACAGCAAAACGCCGCTGTGGTTTTTGATCGCGTCGTCCGTCGGCAATATCGCACTCGATGCCGTGTTCGTCATCATATTCCACTGGGGCGTCGGCGGTGTTGCGTGGGCGACGTTCCTCGCGCAGGGCGTGGCTTCCGCGTGTGCGTTCTGGGCGGTCTTGCGCCGCTTAAAGTCCGTTGAGACAAAAGAAAAGCCTGCGCTGTTTTCCGGTGCGATGCTGCGCCGCATTTCAATCGTAGCCATTCCGAGCATTTTGCAGCAAAGCTTCGTTTCGGTCGGCAATTTGTGCATTCAGGGACTTGTCAACGGTTTCGGCTCCTCCGCCATCGCGGGCTATTCCGCAGGCGTAAAGCTCAACACGTTCGCCATCACGTCGCTGACGGCGCTCAGCAACTCGGTTTCGAGCTTTACGGGGCAGAACATCGGCGCAGGCAAAATGGAACGCGTGCGCAGCGGCTTCAAAGCAGGGTTTGTGATGTCGCTTGCCGTGGCGCTCGTCTTTATGGGCGCGTATGTGTTCCGCGGCGAAAACCTCCTGCTGCTCTTTATGAATAGCACCTCGGCGGAGGCCATCGAGATCGGCAAAAAATTTCTGCTTATTGTCTCGCTGTTCTACCTGTTCCTCGCATTAAAGCTTGCCGCGGACGGCGTGCTGCGCGGTGCGGGTGCAATGGTATATTTTATGATTACCACGTTCTTAGACCTCATTCTGCGCGTTGTTCTGGCGTTTATTCTGGTGCATCCGTTCGGCATCACAGGCATCTGGCTTTCGTGGCCGTTCGGCTGGATAATTTCCAGTACATTGTCGCTCGCGTTCTATCTTTTGGGCGTGTGGGACCCGCTGAAAAAGAAAGCATAAACGGCAAAAAGCCTTACACCAAGCTCAAAAAAGAGCAAGGCGTAAGGCTTTTGTTATTTCATTGCATTTCGGCTCGCTTATGCGTGACCCGTCACGCGCAGATAGTCCGCATAGGTGCCGTCGAAAACGTTGATTTTTCGGTTTTCGAGCACGACGATCTTCGTCGCAAGTTTATCGATGAAATAGCGGTCGTGCGAAATGAACAACAAGGTGCCGGAGAACTCCAACAAAGCGTCCTCAAGCATCTCACGCGTTTCAATGTCGATGTGGTTCGTCGGCTCGTCGAGAATGAGAAAGTTCACGCGGTTCTGCAAAAGAACGGCGAGCTTTAACAACACCTTTTCACCGCCCGAAAGAGAAGAGACGCGCTTCATCACCGCCGCGCCGCAGAAGTAATACTTTGCTAAAATTTGCCGCGCTTCGCCCTCGCCGCAAACACACTCGCGGCGGAATGCTTCGAGCACGCTGTCCTTGTCGTTTAAAAAGCGAATCTCCTGCGGAATATACCCAAGCTGCGCGGAGGGGTTGAACTTCGCTGTACCGGAAAATGGGACATCCCCGAAAATTGCGCGTAAAAGCGATGTTTTGCCCGTGCCGTTCGCGCCGAGAAACGCCATGCGGTCTTTTTCCTCCACAAGCAGCTCTGCCTGTTCAAACAGCGCGGTCTTGCCGAACGAAAGGGAGAAACCCGTAAGCTTTAAAACCTCGCGCCCGGTGCGGTCGCCCGCAAAGCGCATCGGGATTTTGGGCTTTTCAAGCTGCGGGCGCTTTATCATCTCCATTTTCTCAAGGCGAAGCTCCAGCATTTTGGCGCGGCGGAAGAACTTCGGATTATCCGCCTGCGCGCCCCACTCGCGAAAACGTTTGATGGCGGCTTTCATTGCTTCAATCTGTTTTTGCTGGTTTTTGTACTGCTCAAATTCGAGGAGCATTTGGCGTTCCTGCTCCTCTTTCGCAGCCGTGTAGCCGCCGGGGTAGCTTGTGCAGATGCCGTCCTCTAAAATGAGCGTGCGCGTTGCCACACGGTCTAAAAACCGGCGGTCGTGCGAGACCATTAAAACCGTACCGCGGTATTTTGCGAGGAAGCCCTCAAACCAATCGAGCGTTTGCATGTCGAGGTGATTTGTCGGCTCGTCGAGCAGCAGAATATCCGGCTCACGCAGAACGACGGCGGCGAGGTTCACAACGGTCTTCTGCCCGCCGCTGAGCACATTATACGGTCGCTCGAGCAGGCTGTTCAGCTTAAACCCCTGCACGATGTTTTTCAGCCGCGTTTCTGCGTCATAGCCGCCAAGCGCCGCATATCGGCTTTGCGCCTCGGTGTATGCGTCGGCATAGCGCTCGAAATCCTCCGTCATCTTTTCTTCCAGTTCGCGCAGCTTCGCTTCAACGGAGAAAACTTCCGCAAACGGCTCGCAAAGCACGTCGTACACGGTTGCGTCTTTGCCGCGCAGGCGGGGAATCTGTTCCAAAAGCGCGGTGTTCGCACCGCGGCGCAGGGAGATTTCGCCGCTGTCCGGGCTTTCTTCGCTCGCAAGCAGCTTTAAAATGGTCGATTTACCCGTGCCGTTGCGACCGATGAGCGCGGCGCGCTCGCCGGTCATCACTTCAAAGCTCAAATCTTTTAAGACGGGCTTGAAGCCGAAATTTTTATTTACATGTGAAAAACTGAATTCTGTCATTTTTATCGCTCCTGTTTTTGAATTGATTTGTACATTCAAAAAAGCAGGCCGAGACAGAATACATCAGGCGATCCAAAGAATCGCTCCGTACAAATGGATAGCCTTAGTCTCTGTCCATAGAGCCTGCACGGAGCACATCGCCAGTGATTCGGAAGCAAAATGCCCGATAGTTGATCCGAATCATACACTCACCGTCCTTTCGTGCGCGAAAGCGCTTTACTTTTACCAGTATAGCGCACAAAAACGGACTTTTCAAGAAGAATTAATACGCCACGGCGGAAAGCGGAGTTTAAGTTGATTTTTGGCGGCAAATCCGCTATAATAATATAAGATAACAGGCACCTTAGGCGTGCTTTGTGTGGGACGCCGAAAACAAGGGAGCAAAAGCCGCTAAAACAGCATAAAAAGGCTTTTGCAGCCGTCTTAACTTTAGGGAGGAAGATCACGATGCCGGAAGTTTACACCATACCGCTTTCCAAGATCATTCACGAGTTACAGCTTGAGACCGCTTTTCTGCCGAAGAGCGCCGATGATATTTTGATTCAATCGAGAGACGTTGTTCGCCCCGGCATGGAGCTGAACGGCTACCACGAATATTTTGACCCGAATCGCATCGCCGTTTTAGGCCGTGCGGAAATGTACATGCTGGAGAGCTTAAAGCCGGAGCGCCGCGCCATGGCGCTGGACAGCTACCTGTCTCTGAAGCCGCCGGCAGTGATTGTTGCCCGCGGTATTGACCCCGGCAAGGACTTCATGGAGATTGCCGAAACGTACCACGTGCCGGTGCTGCGCACGACGGAGTCGACCTCAAATGTTGTCGCGTCGCTCGTTGCGTATTTGAACGTCGAGCTTGCGCCGCGCATCACACGCCACGGCGTGTTGGTGGAGGTTTACGGCGAAGGTATTCTGCTTGTCGGCGACAGCGGCGTCGGCAAGAGCGAGACGGCCATCGAGCTCATCAAGCGCGGCCACCGTCTCATCGCGGACGATGCGGTGGAAATTCGCCGCGTATCCAGCAAATCGCTCGTCGGTCAGTCCCCGGAGAACATCCGTCACTTCATCGAGCTGCGCGGCATCGGCATCATCAATGCCCGTCGCATTTTCGGTATGGGCGCCGTTAAGCTGCAGGAGAAAATTGACATGTGCATCAACCTGGAGATCTGGGACGCGACGAAGGTCTACGACCGCATGGGCATGGACAGCGAATACACGGAAATTCTCGGCATCAAGGTGCCGGTGATGACGATCCCGGTAAAGCCCGGCCGTAACCTTGCCATCATCATTGAAGTTGCGGCGATGAATAACCGCCAGAAGAAAATGGGCTACAACGCCGCCTACGAGCTGCTCTCCGCGCTCGGCATGGATGCTTCCATGATGCCGCACGAGGAGATTAAGAGAGATTTGGATATTTAACAGCATGATTTTAGTATAAAACAAGATGTTTTGGCATCTTGTTCAGGATCCCCCTTTGATAGGGTTTTCTGCGGTCGGACAATTCACCGGATTGTCCGATCTACCTTCCTGATCTTTTGGTAGGCAAAAGGGTTTCGCTTTCTGCGGAAAGCGGCTTAGGGCGCTGCCCTAAGAACCTGTAAACTTTCTGAAGAAAGTTTCATCAAAGACTTTTAACCGCGTTTAAGGTTAGCTGAAAGTGAGAAAACATCATCATGTATAACATCATTGCAGATTTGCATACACATTCGCTGGCGTCTACGCATGCGTACAGCACCATTCGCGAAATGGTCGATTCCGCTGCGGAAAAGGGTCTCAAAGCCATTGCCATCACCGACCACGCCCGCACCATGCCCGGTGCGCCCGGCCCGTGGTTCTTTAATTCCATGCATGAACTGCCGCTTTTATACCGCGGCATTCTGTTCATTGCGGGCATGGAGGCGAATGTCATCGATTTGAACGGCACGCTCGACATCAATGAGACCGAACGCCGCGACGTCAACTGGCTTGTGGCGTCCATTCACAATCTCGGACTGCCGGGGCTTGAGAATCCCACGGTCGAAAAATGCACGCAGCTTTGGCTCAACATTGCACACGATCCGAAGGTGAATGTTATCGGCCACAGCGGCAGTCCGGAGTTCCGCTACGATTATGAAACGGTCATTCCGGAGTTCGGTCGAAACCACAAGCTTGTGGAGATTAACGCGCATTCCTTTGAGGTGCGCAAGGCGAATATCCCGAACTGCCGCGAGATTGCGCTGTGCTGCAAAAAGCACCGTGTGCCGATTATCGTCAGTTCGGACGCGCATTTTGAGACGCAGGTGAAGGATCACACTGCGGCGCTCGAGATGCTGCGCGAGATTGCGTTTCCGGAGGAGCTGATTCTCAACGCGAACACGAACCGCCTCATCGAGTATCTGCGCGCGCACACGAACATCCTTGAAAACCGCAAGGATGCCGATGCTATTTTAAGGAGCTTTGAGAATGTCTGATTACCGTAAATTTGACGCCGCACTACAAAGTGCCGGCGTATGCTATAAGACCGATGAGCCCATGTCCGCCCACACGTCGTTTAAGATCGGCGGCCCGGCGGATCGGTTTGTCGAAGTGAAGACCGTCTCTGAATTGCAGGCGGTTTTAAATGCTGTAAGCGACGAGAATGTCCCGTATTTCATCCTCGGCAACGGTTCCAATCTGCTTGTGCCGGACGAGGGCTTGCGCGGCGCGGTGCTGACGCTGCAGGGCGATTTTAAAAAAGTGCAGAGCCTTGCGAACGGTCATGTTTTGTGCGGCGCGGGTGCATCGCTTGCGACGGTATGCAGCTTTGCACGTGGGCAGGGGCTCACGGGCCTTGAATTTGCGTGGGGCATTCCGGGGCAGCTCGGCGGCGCAGTGTACATGAACGCCGGCGCCTACGGCGGCGAGATGAAGCAGGTCGTCGTACGCGTCCATTTCCTTGAAGCGGACGGCACGCCCGGCGTAATGAGCGGGGAAGACCTCGCGTTCGGCTACCGCAAAAGCGCCTTTATGGGCACGAAGCGCATCATCACAAGCGCGGAGCTGTGCCTTGAAAGCGGTGCGGAAGCGGAGATCACCGCGAAAATGGAAGATTTCATGCGCCGTCGCCGCGAAAAGCAGCCGCTCGAGCTGCCGAGCGCGGGCAGCGTATTCAAGCGCCCGGAGGGTTATTTTGCCGGTACGCTCATTGAACAGTGCGGCCTGAAGGGCTTTGCCGTGGGCGGCGCGTGCGTCAGCGAAAAGCATGCAGGCTTCATTGTGAACAAAGGCGGTGCGACGTGTGCCGATGTGGAAGCGCTCATCCGCGCCATTCAGGATACGGTATTTCAGGCGACCGGCGTGGAGCTGGAGCCGGAAATTCGCCGCATTTCGCTCAGCAAGTAAAATTTGTGGGATTTACGGTGGCATTTGGCTGCCGAAAAGGTGGTTTTTAAAATGGAATTTGTGATCTTGACCGGTTTATCCGGCGCGGGCAAAACGCGCGCCATGCACGCCATGGAGGATATCGGCTTTTATTGTGTCGATAATCTGCCCCCGGCGCTCATTCCGGTCTTTTACGATCTTTGCGATAAATCCGAGGGTATTCAGCGCCGCGTGGCGGTTGTCACGGATACCCGCGGCGGCGAGCTTTTTAAGTCATTTTTCAGCGCGCTCGAAACACTGAAGGCGCAGAACGAGCCGTATAAAATTTTGTTTATGGATGCGTCCGAGCCCGTGCTTGTCAACCGCTTTCAGGAGACGCGCCGCAAGCACCCGCTTTCCGAAGCGATGCAGGGCTCTTTGGAGCAGGCCGTGCGCCTGGAGCGCGAGATGCTGCGCCCGGTCAAAGAGGTCTCCGATTACGTCATCGATACGTCGAACATTCCGGCGGCGGGGCTGAAAGCGCGCATTTCCGACCTGTTTTTGCAGAACGACAACGACGCCATTACGGTGCATTGCATCAGCTTCGGCTTTAAATACGGTCTGCCGCTCGAATCCGATCTTGTGTTTGACGTGCGCTGCCTGCCGAACCCGTTCTACGTGGAGGAGCTGCGTGAACATACCGGCCTTGAAGCGCCCGTGCGCGACTACGTGATGAACTGCAAGGAAACCGAGGGCTTTAAAACCCGCTTTACGGACATGATCGATTACATGCTGCCGCTCTACATTCAGGAGGGCAAAAGCCAGCTCGTCATCGCGGTCGGATGCACCGGCGGGCATCACCGCTCCGTGGCGCTTGCGCAGTATATGCACGATCACCTTGTCGCAAACGGCGTTCACGCCACGGTCTCGCACCGGGATATCACGAAACAATAAAGCGGGAGGGAGCCGTTTTCATGTCATTTGCTGCGGATTGCAAGCAAGAGCTGTGTATGATTGAAAATAAGCGCGCGTGCTGTTTGAAAGCGGAATGCTACGGCCTTCTGCTTTTTTCAAAGTGTTTTTCCGCGCGGGAATCGCAGATGGTATGCGAAAATGCCGCCGTTGCACGCCGTGTGGCGGAGGCCGCCGCCGTTTCGGCCGGTGTATACGCCGAGGTGCGCTCGCAGTTAAGGCGCAAGAATATCGGCGCGTATGCCATCACCATTCCGGGTGAAGCCGCACGCATTCAGATGATCCGTTCGTTCGGGCACGATGAGAATGACGTGAACCTGCATATTCATGAGGAAAATCTGCAAAAGGACTGCTGCATTTCGGCATTTCTGCGCGGCGTGTTCCTCATCTGCGGCACGGTCACAGATCCGCAGAAGGAGTACCACCTTGAGTTTTCCACGCCGTACCTGCACCTTGCGGAAGACCTTGTGGCTGTTCTGCACCGCGTGAAGGCCGCGCAGCTTTCGCCGTCCATTGCACGCAGAAAAAACAGCTACATTGTCTACATAAAGGAAAGCGCCGCCATTGAGGATTTCCTCACGCTGACGGGTGCGGTAAACTCCGCCATGAACCTGATGCAGATCAAAATGTACAAGGAGACCTACAACAATTTAAACCGTGTCTCGAACTGCGAGACCGCGAATCTTGATAAAACGTACTCTGCTGCAACAAAGCAGATTGCCGCCATTGCGCTCATCAGCGACAAGGTGGGGCTGGACGAGCTGCCCGCCGACCTGCGCGAGGCCGCCGTTTTGCGGCTGGAAAACCCCGAAATGTCGCTGCGCGAAATGGGGGAGCGGCTTTCCATCAGCCGTTCCGGTGTGAATCACCGCCTGCGCCGCATTTTGGAGTTTGCGGAACAGCTCGGCTCGCCGGAGGAATCCCTTGCGGAGCAGAGCGTTTTTGAAGTGGAGGAAAAGCTGCATGCTGAAAATGCAAAGACCGAAGAGTTTTAAAGACCTTGTGTTGGGCATTTTGATTGTTGCGGTGCTCGGCGTGGGCGCGTATTTCATCGCCGACGCGCTGAAAGCCGAGCTTGTGCCCGGCGATATCGTGGTGCGCTCCGGCAATGAAGAGATTACCGCGCTGCAGAACGTGACCGGCGAGCAAAGGAAGAACGGTTCAAAAGCGTGCAGAGGGCATTTTGAAATTGAAGCGGTTGCCGATGAATTCCCGGTCATTCGCATGGATAAAGGCATCGTGCTTGAAGCCTCGCAGGATCCCTACGGCGCGATGTATTACACGGTTTATAACGAGGATTTTTCCGAGCTTTACTACCGCAGCGAGCGGTTTGCGTACCCTGAAAACGACGGCACATACTACGTTGTGATCGATACCGCGTGGGGGGATAAAAACCACTATTTTTCCACCGAGCACGGATTTACCCTTGTGATTGAAAACAGCAATTAGAGGTTTATGTAAATTTGATTATGTAAACTTAAATGGAAAAGGAGGGCGAAAATGGCGTTTACACATTTGCATGTGCACACCGAATACAGCCTTTTGGACGGCGCTTGCCGCATTGAAAAGCTGCTCGATAAAGCGCAGGAGATGGGGCAGAAAAGCGTTGCCATTACCGATCACGGCGTGATGTACGGCGTGATCGACTTTTATAAAGCAGCGAAAAAGCGCGGCATCAAGCCGATCATCGGCTGCGAGATCTACGTTGCAAAGCGCAGCCGGTTCGATAAAATTCACGGCATCGATAACGAAAACCGGCATCTTGTGCTGCTGTGCAAAAACGAAACGGGCTACCGCAACCTTGTCGCCATTGTCTCTAAAGCGTGGACAGAGGGCTTTTACAGCAAGCCCCGTGCCGATATGGAGCTGCTGCGTGAACACAGCGAGGGGCTCATCGCGCTTTCCGCCTGCCTTGCGGGTGAGATCCCGCGTGCGCTTTCCGTCGGCGACTATGACGAAGCCAAAGCCGCCGCCCTGCGCTACCGTGAGATTTTCGGCGAGGACAATTTTTACCTCGAATTACAAGACCACGGCCTGCGCGAACAGGCACATATCAACCCGCAAATAATCCGATTGTCAAAAGATACGGGCATTCCGCTCGTCGTGACGAACGACTGCCACTATATCGAAAAAGAAGACACCAAAATGCACCACATCCTCGTCTGCATCCAGACGAACCGCACGGTGGAGGATGAGGATACGCTGGAATTCGGCTCCGATGAATTCTATTTTAAAAGCGAAGACGAAATGCGTGCACTGTTCCCGGATTGTCCCGAGGCAGCGGACAACACGCAGAAAATCGCCGACCGCTGCAATGTAGAATTTGAGTTCGGCAAAACGAAGCTGCCGCGCTTTGATACGCCGGACGGCAGCGACAACCGCGAATATTTCCGCCGCATGTGTTACGCGGGTCTGCACAAACACTACGGCGAAAACCCGAAAAAAGAAATCGTAGACCGCCTTGAATATGAAATTTCGACGATTGATACGATGGGTTATGTAAACTACTACCTCATCGTGTACGATTTCATCCGTCAGGCGAAAAGCATGGGTATCCCGGTCGGCCCGGGCAGAGGCTCCGGCGTGGGCAGCCTCGCCGCATACTGCATCGGCATCACGGGCGTTGACCCGCTGCGGTATGACCTGCTGTTCGAGCGTTTTTTGAATCCGGAGCGCGTCAGTATGCCGGACTTCGACGTCGATTTCAGCGACGAGCGCCGACAGGAGATCATTGAGTATGTCACGGAAAAATACGGCACCGACCATGTGGCGCAGATCGTCACGTTCGGCACCATGGCGGCGCGCCTTGCGATACGCGACGTTGGCCGCGCCATGGCGATTCCGTACACAACGTGCGATACCGTCGCAAAGCTTGTGCCGATGGAGCTCGACATCACGATTGATGCCGCGCTGGAACGCGTCTCTGAGCTGCGCGATTTATATGAAAGCGACAAACAGGTGCACGAGCTTCTCGACATGGCGCGCAAAATTGAGGGCATGCCGCGCCACACGTCCACGCACGCCGCCGGTGTTGTCATCACAGACCGCCCGGTCGTCGATTACGTGCCGCTGAGCATGAACGACGATTCGCCTGTTACGCAGTACACGATGACGGCCATCGAGCAGCTCGGTCTGCTCAAGATGGACTTTCTTGGCCTGCGCAACCTCTCGGTTATCGACCACGCCGAGCAGATGATTGCGAAACACACGCCGGGCTTTAAGGTGGAAAACGCGCCGGATAACGACCCGGACGTGTTTAAAATGATCGCGAGCGGTGCAACAGAGGGCGTGTTCCAGTTTGAATCCGCCGGTATGCGCCGTGTCATCATGCAATCCGACCCCAAGAGCATTGAAGACCTCATCGCCGTTATCTCTTTGTATCGCCCCGGCCCGATGAAGTTCATCCCCATGTACGTCGAAAATCGCAAGCACCCGGATAAAATCACGTACCGCCACCCGCGCCTTTCCAAAATACTGGATGTCACCTACGGGTGCATCATTTATCAGGAGCAGGTCATGCGCATTTTCCGCGAGCTTGCGGGGTATTCGCTCGGCCGCGCGGACATTGTGCGCCGCGCCATGAGCAAGAAAAAGCACGATGTCATGGAGCAGGAGCGTGAGTATTTCATTCACGGCTTAAAGCGTGAGGACGGCACCGTGGAGATTGAAGGCTGCATCGCCCGCGGCGTGGACGAGCAGACCGCCGAGACAATCTACGATGAGATGAAAAGCTTTGCGTCCTACGCGTTTAATAAGTCCCATGCCGCCGCGTATGCCGTTGTGGCGTATCGCACGGCGTACCTCAAATATCACTATCCGAAAGAATACATGGCTGCGTTGCTCACAAGTGTGCTTGCATCCGCAGGCAAGATTGCGGCGTATATGGAAGAATGCAGCAGGCTGAATATTGCCGTGCTGCCGCCACACGTGAACGAGAGCGAGCAGGGCTTTTCCGTTTTTGAAAACAGCATTCGTTTCGGTTTGCTCGCCATCCGCAACCTCGGGCGCGGCCTGATACAGCGCATTTTGTCCGAGCGCACGATGAACGGCCCGTTCACGACCTTCTACGATTTCTGCAAGCGCATGCAGGGCAGAGACCTGAACCGCCGCGCCGTGGAAAGTCTTATCCGCTGCGGTGCGTTCGACGGTCTCGGCAATAACCGCCGCGAAATGCTGATGGCGGTCGGCCCGCTGCTCGATCAGCTGGAGGACGACAAACGCCGCAACATAGAGGGACAGATCGGCCTGTTTGACTTCGGCGGGGAGGAGAAAACGGAATCTTTCGAGATGCCGAAAGCCGAGGAGTTCCCCAAAACCGAACTGCTTTCTATGGAAAAGGAAGTCACCGGCATGTACCTTTCCGGACACCCCATGTCGCCGTATGCGGAGGTCTATAACGCCGGCATCGCCGCGCGCTTTGATGAGATTGCCCGCAGCGCCGCCGGGGAATCCGACCAATATAAAGACGAGCAGTATGTGGACGTTCTGGCCGTTGTGGAAAGCGTGAAAAAGAAGGTGACGCGCTCCGGCTCTGCCATGGCGTTCGTCACGCTGGAAGACATGTATGGCTCTATGGAGGCGCTTGTTTTCCCGAAGGTTTTGGAAAAATACGGCGACCTTTTTGCGCCGGGCGGCTCTGTTTGGGCGCACGGACGCATCAGCTTTACGGAAGAAAAAGACCCGAAGTTCATCTGCGAATATGCCTCGGCACCGTTTTCGCCGGAAGAAATGATGATCCGCAGAAGGCCTGCGCCTGAGGAAAAGAAAAGGGACTCGCAAAAGCCTGCCGCTGTGCCGGAAAGCGTCACGCCGCCGCGCGGGGAAGAGCGGCCCGGTGTGCAGATTAAGGGCTATAACACAGCCTATAAGGGCCTTTACCTGCGTGTGCCGAACGCCGAAGACCCGCTCTGCAAAAAGGCGATGCAGTACATCGAGATTTTCGACGGTGTGACCGACCTCTATCTATATTATACGGACACGAAAAAGCTGGTCCGCGCGCCCGCCCGTTACCGCGTTGCGGTGAACTACGAACTCGTCTCCGCATTGAAAAAACTTCTCGGCGAGGGAAATGTTGCGCTGAAAGAATAAGAAATTCTCAAAAAAACAAAAACCGTTTCAAAAAAGACAAAATACCTCTTGAAACCGTCAGGGAAAAGGGGTATAATCAAAAATGAATGGAATAAATTGCTGAATTGCATTTTTAACTTTGCAATTTTCAATAAGAAAGTGGAGGAATTTACAATGTGTGCAAAGAAAATCGCAGTACTTACGAGCGGCGGTGACGCACCGGGCATGAATGCTGCGGTTCGTGCTGTTGTCCGCACCGCGATCTCCTTCGGCATGGAGGTATATGGCGTACGTCACGGCTACAACGGTCTTCTGACCGGCGAAGTGCAGAAAATGGAGCTTCGCAGCGTTTCCAACATCATCCAGCACGGCGGCACAGCGCTCTTTACGGCGCGCAGCCCCGAGTTCAATACCCCGGAGGGCGTTCAAAAGGCAGCTGCTAAATGTCGCGAACTGGGCATCGACGGCGTGGTTGTTGTCGGCGGCGACGGATCTTTCCGCGGCGCACGCGACCTGACCGGCGCAGGCGTTCCTTGCATCGGCGTTCCGGGCACCATCGATAACGATATTTCGAGCTCCGAATATACCATCGGTTATGACACGGCGATGAACACCGCTATGGAAATGATCGACCGCATCCGCGATACCACAGAGTCTCATGACCGCTGCAGCGTTGTAGAGGTCATGGGCAGACGCTGCGGCGACATCGCACTCAACACCGGCATCGCTGTCGGTGCAATCGCAACGCTCGTCCCGGAAGTGAAGTATGACTTTGAAAAGGACATCATCGAGCGCATCCGCTACGCACAGAAGACCGGCAAGCGCCACTTCATCGTGGTCGTTGCAGAGGGCGTAGGTCACTCCGAAGATATCTGCAAGCGCATCCAAGAGGAGACCGGCATCGAGAGCCGTGCGACCATCCTTGGCCATGTACAGCGCGGCGGTTCCCCGACGCTCCGTGACCGTGTTGTGGCAAGCCAGATGGGCTACCACGCAGTTGAGCTGCTCCGCGACGGCAAGAGCAACCGCGTTGTCGTCATGCAGGGCGAACGCATCGTGGACTTCGACATTACCGAAGCCCTCGAGATGCCGCGTGTCTTCGACGAGAAGCTCTACAAGATTTCTCAGGATCTTTCCCGCTAAAGTTAAGTTACCGAAACGCCTGTTCCAAAAGGACGGGCGTTTCCTGTTTTTCGGCACGGTGTCTGCATTTTTTGCATAAAGCACCTTGTCGGGGGTAAAAAATAATTATTTTTGGGAAAATAGGTTGACATTTTCCGCAGTTCGTGGTAGAATAATCGAGCGGTCGAAAAGAGGCCGTGAGATAAATAGGGGCATAGCTCAGTTGGTAGAGCAGCGGTCTCCAAAACCGCGTGCCGTGAGTTCGAATCTTACTGCCCCTGCCACCATGGCCCGGTAGTTCAGTTGGTTAGAACGCTAGCCTGTCACGCTAGAGGTCGACGGTTCGAGCCCGTTCCGGGTCGCCACAAAAGGCGAGTTCATCTTGCCTTTTGCGTATGCTGCTATGGCTCAGTAGGCAGAGCACGTCCTTGGTAAGGACGAGGTCACCAGTTCGAATCTGGTTAGCAGCTCCAAGAAGGACTTTGCAGAAATGCAGAGTCCTTTTTTGTTTGTGTTTTCGAGAGGTCATACAGTCAAAAAAAGTAGTCGGCAGTATATCGTTTTTGAAGAAAAACGGCCTTTTTGCGCCTATTCATAATTTCGACTTGAAATTTACCGTATTTCTGCTATAATCTTTATAGTTTTCCCTTTATGTTTATGCTTAAAAAGCAGCGGCCAAACTGCCAGAAAATTGAAGGAGCAGAGGATTATGAGTATTCCGGAAATGGACATGAACCCGGAGATCGCCCGAAAGTTACTCGAGGTCGGCGAAGAATTCCGCATTGAAGGCCCGTTCTTCTCGTACGAAGAAATCAAAATGGGCAACGTGAACCACACCTACAAAGTCAATTATATTCGCGATGACGGTACCGGCATGGCAAAGATTAAGTCTTTCCTTGTACAGCGCGTCAATACATATGCGTTTCAGCACCCGATTGAGCTGATGCAGAACATTGACCGTGTCACGGAGCACATCCGTGAAAAATGCCCGAATACGAAAAGCCTGCATTTCCATCACACGAAGCACGGCGTCAACTATTTGATGGATAATGACGGCTTCTGGCGGCTCAGCAACTACGTGCCGTCTGTGACGTTCGATACCTGCGACGACCTGAACGTGGTGCGCAGTGCAGGTGAGGCGTTCGGCGATTTCCAACTGATGTTGGCAGATTTCGATGCGAACTCCCTTTTCTACACAATCCCGGATTTCCACAATACGCGCAAGCGCTATGAGAAGCTGAAGGAAGACATGGCTGCCGACCCGTGCAATCGTGTGGCAGAGGTGCGCGAAGAACTCGATTGGCTGCTTTCCGTAGAGGACGAGGCTTGCCGCCTGACCGACCTCTTTGAAAAAGGCGAGCTTCCGCTGCGCGTTACGCACAACGATACAAAGATCAACAACGTGCTGTTCGATGAGAAGACGCACGAGGCGCTCGTTGTCATCGATCTGGATACCGTTATGCCGGGCCTTGTCGGCCACGATTTCGGCGATGCCATCCGCTTCGCTGCAAATTTTGTGGAAGAAGATTGCGATTATCCGGAAAAGGCCGGCGTAAACCTCAATATTTTCTGGGCATTTGCCGAGGGCTTCCTCAAAAAGACCGCCGCGTCTCTGACGAAAACCGAAGTGGATACGCTGGCGCTCAGTTGCTTTGCGCTTACCTGCGAGCTTGCAACGCGCTTCCTCGCGGACTACATCGTCGGCGATAAGTACTTTAAGGTCAAAAAGCCACAGCATAACCTTGTTCGTACGCGCTGCCAGATTGCCCTTGCAAAGGACATGCTGAATAAAATGGACGCGATGAACGCCATCGTGCAGGACTGCGCACGCCGCTACAAAGAGACCGAAAACGCATAATTCATTTTGCATCCAGACGACCCGGCAGCTTTGTCGGGTCGTTTTTAAAACCAGGGAGGAGTTTATCATGAAAATTCTGTTGACCGGCGCAAATGGCTTTGTAGGGGCACGCATCCGTGCGGCGGCGCCCGTTATTTGTGCGCCGTCTCTGCGCGGGGCGGAAAAAGAGGATATCGACCGCCTCATCGACACCGTGCAACCGGACGCCATCCTTCACACCGCGGCAATCTCGGACATCGGTGCGTGTGCCAAAGACCCGGAAGGATCATACCACGCAAACGTTTTGGTGCCGGAGTATTTGGCCAAAGCCGCAAACGGTGCGAAGCTCGTGTTGTTCAGCTCCGATCAGGTGTACAGCGGCGCAAAGGGCGATAAGCCGTTTACGGAAGACGACGTTGCGACCGCAAATCTCTACGCCGAAGAGAAGTTGGAAATGGAAAATCGCGTTCTCGCGATCGACCCGAACGCCGTCATGCTGCGTGCGACGTGGATGTATGACATGCCCATGTTCGGCGTGCCGAACCGCAGCAACCTCATCACGATGTTCCTGAACGCCGCCATCACCCAAAAGCCGCTTGCACTTTCCAAAGAGGAATTTCGCGGCATCACCTATGTGCGCGAGGTTGCAGAGCAGACCTTGCAGGCTGTGAATTTGCCCGGTGGCGCGTATAACTTCGGCAGTGAGGCAGACGTCTCCATGTACGCGCTTGCGGAGCTGTTTATGGAAAAAACAGGCATGAAGCTCAATTTGCAGGAAAAGTCCGGCGGCGAAAACCTCTGGATGAATTGTGCAAAGCTTAAAAACGCCGGCGGTGGATTTGAGACGACCGCCGAAGGCCTTGCGACGTGCATTGAAGACTATAATCTTTCGCTGCTCGGCCAATAACAAAACGAAAATCTCCTTTGAAGCCCGGTTTTACGGGTTCTTCAAAGGAGATTTTTAATGGATTGAAATCTAATTATGTCAATAATCTTATGTAAACTAAATTATGTAAAATTAAACAAATTTGTCGAGCGCATGGGCGCGTTCACAGGCCGCACGCACCGGTTCCGGCTGCATGCGCAGCACGCCGGGCTCGCCCACGACCTGCGCAGAGCTCGAAATCCTTTTGCCTCACAACAGATCAGGAAGATAGGCTAAACGGTCCGGTGGGCTGTTTAGCCGTAAGAAATCCTATCAAGAGGTTCCTTAAAAAGACATGAAGAATGCAAAAAGCCGCAAGCTCAAAAGTGTCATTTAAACCCCCTTCGGCATAACTTGTACAAGGGGAAAGTCCCCGAAAACAAGGAGGGGTTTTATGGCATCTTTTACAAATTTCGCGACGCTTTCGTATAACGGAGGCACAACGAATTCCAACACCGTCACGGGCGAGCTTTTGGAGGTCTTGACCGTTACCAAAACCGCCGTGGTGAAAAATTACGCCGCAAACGATAAGATTACGTATATCATTTCTATCGTAAACAGCGGTGCGCAGCCGGTGACAAATCTCACGGTCACCGATAACCTCGGCGCGTATGAATTTAATAGCGGGACTGTCTATCCGCTCGCGTATGTGCCGAATTCTGTTCGGTATTATGTAAACGGCGTCTTGCAGACCGCGCCCACCGCAACGCCGGAGCCGCCGCTCGTCATTACGGTCCCGAATGTCCCCGCAAACGGCAGCATCATGCTCGTTTACGAGGCAGAGGTCACAGCGTATGCACCGCTCGGCACGAACGGCAGCATCACGAATACCGCAAATGTCACGGACGGCAATCTGGAAGTCAGCGCGTCGGAAACGGTCTCTACGGATGATCGCGCGGTGCTCACCATCAGCAAAGCGCTGTGTCCTGCGGTCGTCACGGGGAACGGGCAGATTACGTATACGTTCGTCATCGAAAACACGGGCAACACCGAAGCTTCCGAAGCCGAGCGCATCGTGCTGACCGATACGTTTGACCCGATCCTCAAAAACATTGCGGTCACGTTTAACGGCACCGCTTGGACAGCAGGTACGCAGTACACGTATGGTGAAACGACCGGCGTGTTCGCAACGCTTCCGGGACAGATCACCGTTCCCGCCGCGCAGTATACGCAAAACGAAAACGGCACATGGGCCACTACACCCGGCACCGCGGAGGTTGTTATCACCGGCACCGTGTAAAGCAAAATTCAGCAGGACGCATAGCGTAGATATCCTCCGGTTTTTCGCCGGGGGATATTCATGCTTTGTGTCGTTTTTTAACAAGCGATTTTACATGGATTTTACAAAGAACACACAGTTGATTTGACATAGACACGATATACTCCTATACGTGTAAAAGAATGTTAAAAGGGGAAAATCGGGTATGGATATTTTCAATGTACTGACGATGATCGGCGGGCTGTGTCTTTTCCTGTTCGGCATGAACCTGATGGGGCAGGCCTTGGAGCGCCGCGCAGGCGGCAAGCTGCAAAGCTTGCTCGATAAAATGACCGGCAGTGTACCGGCGGGCTTTTTGACGGGCCTCGGCATCACAGCCATCATTCAAAGCTCGTCGGCGACGACAGTCATGGTAGTGGGCTTCGTAAACTCCGGGCTCATGACACTGCGGCAAGCCATCAACGTTATCATGGGCGCGAACGTGGGCACCACCGTCACGGCGTGGCTGTTGAGCCTTGCGGGCATCAGCGGCAGCAATATTTGGGTGAATCTTTTAAAGCCGTCATCCTTCACGCCTGTTTTGGCGCTCATCGGCATCATTTTCTATATGTTCTGCAAGTCCGGTAAAAAGAAAGATACCGGCATGATCCTGCTCGGCTTTGCGACCTTGATGTTTGGCATGGAAACCATGAGTGGCGCGGTTTCGGGCCTTAAAGATGTACCGGCGTTCGCTTCGCTGTTCCTGATGTTCAAAAATCCGATTCTTGGCGTGCTTGCGGGCGCGCTTTTGACAGGTATCATCCAGTCCAGCTCAGCTTCCGTGGGCATTTTGCAGGCATTGGCCGTAACGGGGCAGGTCAGCTACGCGGCGGCTATCCCGATTATCATGGGCCAGAATATCGGCACCTGCGTTACGGCGCTGATCTCCTCCGTGGGCACACAGAAGAACGCAAAGCGCGCGGCAGTTGTCCATTTGATGTTCAACGTTATCGGCGTGGTCGTGTTACTGACGGCCTTCTGGATTGTAAAGATCGTGTTTGCACCGGCTATTCTGGATGAAAACGCCACCATGTCCGGCATCGCGATTGCACACTCGCTCTTTAATATCCTGTGCACGGCGATGCTGCTGCCGGCAGGCGGCCTGCTTGAAAAGCTCGCAATCCGCATCGTGCCGGATAAGGGCGGCAAAGAGCAGCCTGTTGAACTTGAAGAACGTCTGCTCATCACACCGTCCGTCGCGCTCGGCCGCTGCCGCGCCGTTGCGGGCGAAATGGCACGTTGCGCAGGCGAAGCGCTGCATATGGCGCTGACGACCTTTGAAAATTATTCGCCGGAGCTTGCGGAATCCATCCGTGAAAACGAGAGCCGCTGCGACCGCTACGAAGACGAGCTTGGCACATACCTGGTGCGCCTGAGCGCCCAGCAGCTGAGCGATGCCGAAAGCGAAGAAGCCACCGAATTATTAAAAATTATCGGCGATTTTGAGCGTATCTCCGACCACGCCGTGAACCTGCTTGCGGCATCGGAAGAACTGCGCAGCAAGGGACTTGGCTTCAGCGCCACCGCAGAAAAAGAGCTGAAGGTGCTCATCGGCGCGGTGAGTGAGATATTGAATACGGCAGAGCGCGCGTTCAGCGAAAAAGACCTTGCGGCCGCCGCACAGGTAGAGCCGCTGAAACAGGTCATCGTTGCACTGAAGGAGCAGATGCGCACGCGCCATATTCTGCGCATGCAGCAGGGTCATTGCAGTATTGAAGCGGGCTTCGTGTGGTCCGACCTGCTGACGGATCTCGAGCGAACGGCTGACCACTGCTCCAACATCGCCGGCTGCGTTCTGGATGCGGCAAACCACGGTCTTAATCTGCACGAAACGCTGCGCGCCATGCGTGCCGACGTTGACACCGCGCGCCTACGGCACCTACGCGGAAAAATACCGCTTGCAGGCAGTATAACTACATAATCAATCAAGTAAAAAGAGACAGTCTGCTTTGATATGTACCCCAATACCGGACACCCGGTATGGGGGCATATCACTTTAGGCTGTCTCTTTTTGTATTGGATGAAGTTGCTGAGAATGCTGATTTAGAGGTTGTAACGGAATAGAGCATTTTAAGACTGAGACTGGCGTACGGAATCGTATTCGGAATTACCCAATGCTTTGAGGTAGGCATCGTAAGACTCTTCCAACGAAGAAAACTTCTCTCCTTTTTTCAGAATTTCCTTATACTGACTTTGCGTAATAAGCGATTTTGAAACGGTAACATAGTCCTTACCGTTTCGCTTACCGGTCGTGGTTTCGGAAACATAATAGTTCCCGTCACCGGTTTGAATAATTACGGGGATTTTCTGTCCGGGCCCGACCTTATCCGTGTCCAGAGATGTCCAGAAAAGATACCGATTTGCTTCTTGTCCGTCTCTTCCGTTGCCAAGATAGGCCCATGTGCAATTAGGCTGCTGCAAAAGACTGTTATTCAGCTTATTAATCTCTGCGGTAATGGATGGAACATATTTCGAATCCGGACATCTGGAGTCAAACTCAAAGTTTGTATTGTTTCTCATGTCTTGCCAAAAATCCGTACGGTATAGAAGTGGGAAGAAATCCGTTATGTTTGTGTTAAACGGGTATTTAGATATAGATGGATCGGCTTTTCCGCTCCAAGTGAGAATGATTCCGTAATCTTCCTTATACGATACGACACAGGTTCCGTTTGGCGCAGCAACGCCTATCCAGTTCTTCGTGTCTCCTTGGCTTTTGGAATGAACAATACCGCCGATATTCACAGGATCTACGGATTGCCAGTCGGCCTGCTTCTGTTTTAGATCGACGGTTACGGTAGCCTCAGAATCTCCGAGCAACGCCTCTGTAGACACCTGTGCATAAGCGGAGCGGACATTTGCAAGATCTGTCGCTTCTCTGGCTTTTTCAAGCTGTGACGCAAATACCGGAATGGCAACTGCAATCAATACGGCGATGATTGCAATGACAATTAGCATTTCCATCAATGTGAATCCGTTTTTGTTTTGCTTCATTATGATCCCTGCTTTATCTTTGAATAGAACAAATACATGGTGAAAATAAACATCGAAGTTCATCACCGAAGGTCTCTGCAATATTTTCCGCCGGAAAGAATTTCTGCGAAAAAAGAGGATTAAGTCGTATGGTAAAGACCCATGGAAACCAAAACCTCTGTAATAAAGGAACTGGACACCAATCAAGATACGCGTCGTATCGAAATTGGTGTCCAGTTATGTATGGTCCGAGTGACAGGAGTTGAACCTGCGGCCTCTTGAACCCCATTCAAGCGCGCTACCAAAACTGCGCTACACCCGGATAACGAATTTATTATACACGATGCCCGGGAAAAAAGCAAGCAGTTTTTTCACAATTTTATGCGGAAACGGAAAATAGAAGAAAGCGGCTTTAAATCAGACTCAGAAAATAGCGAAACAGCTTTTCGCCGTTCACTGCATCGGGGCGGCGGTGCGCAAAGCCGATGCGCTCCGGGTGAAACTGCACGCCGATCACCTTGCCGTTTTCATGGATAAAGCCCTCGTTGATGCCGTCGTCGCTGACGCACAGGGGGATAAGTCCCGCGCCGAGCTTACCTGCGGCCTGATGGTGTGCACTGTTCACGGGGAATTCTTCGCCGTAAAATTCGCGCATCAGATCATGCTGCGCGCGTACCGTGTGAATGGCGTCGCCGGTCTCTTTTGCCGCCATGTGGTGCTGCGGGTCCGGCACATCCTGAATGAGGTCGCCGCCGAATGCCACGTTCAGCACCTGATGCCCTCTGCAAATGCCGAATACCGGCTTGCCCGCTGCAAAAAAGCATTTTGCAAGCGCAATCTCGTCTGCATCACGGCTGTCATCGATGCCGTCGCTCGCCGTGTTTTCCTGCCCATAGAGCACAGGATTTACATCGGCGCCGCCGGGGATCAGCAGGCCGTCGCAAGTGTCTGCGTCGGAAAGTGTCATCGAGATTACCGGCTCCGCGCCGCAAGCCGTCAGCGCCGCCACATAATTTGCAAAATCGCCGGGGTTGCCGCGCATAAAGATCCTTTTCATCAAGGTCACTCCTTCAAAATGAAAAAAAGATGAAAAAACAATTTAGGAACTATGGATTAGTATACCAGTTATGTGGTATACTTGCAATAGAAGATACGAAAGAAAAGGGAGCATGAACGTGGCAAAGCACATGGCAGGGCCGCAAGGTGGACATTACAGATTAAAACAGCCGCAAAAACGGAAGAAGCGTAACAGGATTCCCGCACGTGTACTGAAATCGCGTGCACGGCTTTTGCTTAGTGGGGCAGGGTGCATTGCGGCTGTGCTTATCATCACAGCGCTGCTTGCCATGCCGCATCAAAATGCAGAGCCCATAGAAGCTGCTGCCTCGCCGGAAGCGGTACCGAGCACCGCTGCGGAGAGCACTTCAGACAAAGCAAGTGTGCTTTCTAAAACGACCTCTGCTCCCGAATCTGCCTTTCAGCAGCTCGGCGATTGGCGGCTTGTGCTTGTGAACAGCGAAGTGCCGCTGCCGGACGATTTCCAAATGACCCCGACGCTGTTCGATACCATCACCGTCAACTCCAAAATGTACCCGGAGCTCACGGCGCTTATCAATGCAGCGTATAACGACGAGATCAATTTGTGGGTTGCCTCGGGCTATCGCAGCGTGGAGGAGCAGGAAAGCGTGCTGGATCGCGCCGTGCAGCGCCGCATGGCAGACGGCATGACCTATGAAAACGCGTATGAAGACGCGCGGATCACCATTCAGGCGCCGGGGTACAGCGAGCATCACACCGGCCTTGCGGTCGATTTCAACGACGTTGAAGACGATTTCCGCGAGACGAAAGCCTACACATGGCTGCAGGAGCACGCCGCAGAATACGGCTTTGTCGAGCGCTACCCAAAAGGCAAGGAGAGCATCACCGGCATCGATTACGAGCCGTGGCATTACCGCTACGTCGGCAAGGAGCACGCGCAGCGCATGAACGAGCTTAACATGTGCCTTGAAGAGTACGTGGCGTTCCTCAAGGGCAATTAAGAACAGAAAACGGGAAAAAGATGGCGCTTTTTCCCGTTTTTTTATTGCAAAATTTTGCGCACAGATATATAATAGAACATTATATGATGGTGTAGTATTTTTTCATGCCGCGGCATGGATAGCAACGCACCGAAAAACCAAGGAGGTTGTTTTAATGGTTCGCACACGCTTTGCGCCGAGCCCTACCGGTTTCATGCACGTCGGAAACCTCAGAACGGCGCTGTACGAGTATCTGGTGGCGAAGTCCCAAAACGGCACGTTTGTGCTCAGAATTGAAGACACAGATCAGGAGCGCTATGTAGAAGGCGCAACAGACGTTATATATAATACACTGCAGCAAGTCGGTCTGCAGCATGACGAAGGACCGGACATCGGCGGCGAATACGGCCCGTATGTACAGAGCGAACGCAAGGATATTTATAAACCCTACGCAGAGCAGCTTGTGCGCGAGGGCAAGGCATACTATTGCTTCTGCACCAAAGAGCGCCTCGAGTCCATTCATCAGGACGGCGAGTTCGGCGGCTACGACCGTCATTGCCGCGACCTGCCCGCAGAGGAAATCCGGAAGAACCTCGACGCCGGTATGCCGTATGTCATTCGTCAGCGTGTGCCGCTCGAGGGCTCCACGTCCTTTGAAGACGCCGTTTACGGCACCATCACGATCGAAAACAAAGAGATCGAAGATCAGGTGCTTTTAAAGTCCGACGGCTACCCGACCTACAACTTTGCAAACGTCATCGACGACCACCTCATGCACATTACGCATGTCGTGCGCGGCTGCGAGTACCTCACCTCTACACCGAAGTACAACATGCTCTACGACGCGTTCGGCTGGGAAAAGCCGATTTATGTGCACCTGCCGCTCATCATGGGCAAAAATGAAGACGGCTCCGTCTCAAAGCTTTCGAAGCGCCACGGTTCCACAAGCTTTCAGGGCCTCCTCGAAGACGGCTACCTCGCACCGGTCATCACGAACTACATCGCGCTGCTCGGCTGGTGCCCGAAGGACAACCGGGAAATTTTCTCGCTGAAAGAGCTCGAAGAAGCATTCTCCATCGACGGCATCAGCAAATCGCCCGCCGTGTTCGATTACGATAAGCTCCTGTGGTTCAACGGCGAATACATCCGCAAGATGAGCGGGGAAGAGTTCCGCACCGCGGCGATGCCGTACTACAAAGAGATTTTCGGCGACGCAGAAAAGCCGTACGACGTGCTCGACGCCATTTTGCAGCCGCGTATTTTGAAGTTTAAGGAAATCCCGAGCCTGCTCGGCTTCTTCAAAGAGCTGCCGGAATATTCCGCAGACCTCTTCATAAACAAAAAGAGCAAGGCAACGCTCGAGAACGCGCCCGTCATGCTGCGTGCCGCCATCGAGACGCTGTCCGCCATCGAAAACTGGCAGGTTGATACCATCCACGATGCACTCATTGCCCTCGCACAGAGCCTCGAAGTGAAAAACGGCACTCTGCTGTGGCCGGTACGCATCGCGGCGGCAGGCCAGACCGTTACCCCCGGCGGCGCTATGGAAATTCTCGCCGTGCTCGGCAAAGAGGAGGCGCTGCGCCGTTTGCAGCTCGGCCTTCAAAAGATCGAGAACGCATAAAGCAAGAGGAAAAACCTGATATTAGGAAAGGTATGGACAAATTATGAGTGAAGAGATCAAAAACGAAGCGGTCTCCGAGGAGATCAGCAGCAGTTTTATCGATGATTTTATTATAGAAGACCTCGCAGAGGGCGGCCGCTGCGAAGGCATGAAGGTGCACACCCGTTTCCCGCCGGAGCCGAACGGCTACCTGCACATCGGCCACGCCAAGGCGATCTACGTCGATTTCGGCACCGCAGAGCGCTTTAACGGTATCTGTAACCTGCGCATGGACGACACGAACCCCACAAAGGAAGACGTGGAGTACGTCGATGCCATCAAGGAAGATATCCACTGGCTCGGCTACGATTGGGAAGACCGCTTTTACTATGCTTCCGATTATTTTGAAGATATGTACAACGGCGCCGTAGAGCTCATCAAAAAGGGTCTTGCCTATGTTTGCGAGCTCACGCCTGACCAGATGCGTGAAATGCGCGGCGACCTCACCACCCCGGCGCAGAGCCCGTACCGTGACCGTCCGATGGAGGAGAGTCTCGACCTGTTTGCCCGCATGCGCGCCGGCGAGTTTGAAGACGGCAGAATGACGCTCCGTGCAAAGATTGACCTCGCTTCCGGCAACTTCAATATGCGCGACCCGGTCATCTACCGCATCAACCACATGCCGCACCATCGCACCGGTACCAAATGGTGCATCTACCCGATGTACGACTTCGCGCACCCCATCGAAGACGCCATGGAGCACATCACGCACTCGCTGTGTTCGTTGGAATTTGAGGATCACCGTCCGCTGTACGATTGGGTTATCAACAACGTCACGCTGCCCGCAAAGCCGCGTCAGATCGAGTTCGCCCGCCTCGGCATCAACAACACGGTCATGAGCAAACGCAAGCTGCGCGCACTCGTCGAAGGCGGTTATGTCAGCGGCTGGGACGACCCGAGAATGCCCACCATCTGCGGCCTGCGCCGCCGCGGCTACACCCCGGCCTCCATTCGCAATTTCAGCGTGCGCAACGGTGTTTCCAAGGTGAACTCTACCGTGGAATACAGCTTTCTCGAGCACTGCCTGCGCGAAGACCTGAACCTCACGGCAAAGCGCGTCATGGGCGTTCTGAACCCCGTAAAGCTCATTTTGACGAACTATCCCGAAGATAGGACCGAGACGTTCGAGGTCGAGAATAATCCGAACCGTCCCGAAGACGGTACCCGCACGGTCACGTTCGGCCGCGAGCTGTACATTGAAGCCGAAGACTTCATGGAGACCCCTGTAAAGGGCTATTTCCGCCTTTTCCCGGGAAATGAAGTGCGCCTCAAAACCACTTATGTTGTCAAATGTACCGGCTGCAAAAAGGACGAAAACGGCAACGTCGTCGAGGTCTATGCGGAGTATGACCCCGAGTCCCGCGGCGGCAACCCGGCAGACGGCCGCAAGATCAAGAGCACCATCCACTGGGTGGACGCGAAGAACGCCGAAGACGCCGAAATTCGCCTCTATGATAACCTCTTTACTGTGGAAGACCCGGATGCAGGCGATTTCTTAGAGCTTTTAAACCCGGATTCCCTCAAGGTCCTCACGGGCTGCAAGGTGGAAGCGGGCCTCAAAACCGCAAAGCCGGGCGAGAGCTTCCAGTTCATGCGTCAGGGCTATTTCTGCGTGGATAACAAGGATTCCGCAGAAGACCACCTTGTCTTCAACCGCTCCGTTTCGCTGAAGGACGGCTTCAAAAAAAAGAAGTAATGGAATAGTTGTCCGCACAGTGCAAAACCATGCGCTGTGCGGGCTTTTGTTGTTCCATTCAATCGGTGTTTTGTCATTCGTCACCTTAATTTTAATTTTAGGTTGACGAAACGCTTTGTGTGTGGTAAACTGGTAGACGAAATTTTCGCTGCCGGTTTTGCCGGAAAGGAAATTTATGCGCATACAAGATGCAGTTTTAGACGCGCTTGAAAAAAATCGCGGAGAATACCTCTCCGGCGAGCAGCTTGCGTCGTCGCTCGGCGTTTCCCGCAATGCCGTGTGGAAAGCCATTCAAAAGCTTGAAGAAGCCGGGCATAAAATTCGCGCCGTGCCAAAGCGCGGCTACACGCTGGCGCCGGAAAGCGATGTGCTCACCGTGCAGAGTGTCTCACGGTTCCTCGATACCGATATGCCGGTTTACTTGCAGGTGCAGACCGAAGTCACCTCTACCAATACGCTTTTAAAGGCACAGGCGGAGCAGGGCGCGCCGGAGGGTACCGTGCTCATTGCGGAATCGCAGACGGCAGGCAAGGGCAGGCTCGGTCGGCACTTCACGTCGCCGCCGGGTACAGGTATTTATTTCAGCCTGCTGCTCCGCCCGCACTGCACCGCTGAAAAATCGCTTTTCATCACGACTACCGCAGCGGTCGCCGTGTGCGAAGCCATTGAGCAGGTCACGGGGCTAAACCCGCAAATCAAATGGGTGAACGATGTTTACCTCAACGAGAAAAAGGTCTGCGGCATTTTAACGGAAGCTTCCGTCGATTTTGAAAACGGCGGTCTCAACTGGGCCGTGCTCGGCATCGGCATCAACATCGCTGTGCCGGAAGAGGGCTTCCCGGAGGAGATTCGCTCCATCGCCGGTGCTATTTTCGACGGCCCGTGCCCCGTGGAGATGCGCAGCCGCATTTCGGCTGCCGTCATCAGCCGCTTTTTCGCGCTGTATAAGAACCTCGGCTCAAACGCGTTCATCGAATCGTACCGCAGCCATTCGTTCCTCACCGGCCGCGCCATCACGTTCTCGCTCGGGGAGGAGACGTACCGCGGTGTCGTCACCGGTATCAGCGACGAAGCGCACCTGCTCGTCCGTCTCGATAGCGGCGAGGAGCGCGCGTTTTCCGCAGGCGAGGTGCAGATCCACAAGGGCTTTGCAAACCCAAAAGCCGAATAAACTGCTTAGTGTGCCGTATTCCGAAATGAATAGGGGTAAATAACATGAACAGCAACAGAGAGAAAATCACCAATATCGTCATGGTCGGCGTATTCGCCGCCGTGCTCGCCGTTTTGTCACAGATTTCGTTCCCGCTGCCGAGCGGCATCCCGGTCACCTTACAGACCTTCGCGGTCGCCCTGTGCGGCTATGCACTCGGCTGTAAGCGCGGCACGCTCGCCGTGCTCGTCTATATCGTGCTCGGCGCTGTCGGTCTGCCGGTGTTTGCAAACTTCTCCGGCGGCTTCGGTTCGCTTGTCGGTCTCGCGGGCGGCTACATCTACGGCTTTCTGCCCATGGCTGCGCTGTGCGGTCTCGGCACAAAAATGCCGCACCGTGTGCTCGCCATTGTACTCGGTGTTGCGGGTCTTGCGGCTTGCCATCTGTGCGGCACGATTCAGTTCGGCATTATCTCCGGCAACGGCCCGTGGGCGGCGTTCCTTGTGGCCTCCGTGCCGTATCTCGTCAAGGACATCGTCTCCGTTGCGGCGGCTTACGGCGTAGCGACTGCTCTCAGTTTCGCGCTGAAGAAGAGCGGCATTCACATCGCAGCGTAAAAGCGTTTCACAAAGCGTTTGGAATAAAATAGAAACCGAAAAGGCCGTCTGCAAGGGAAAGTCCCGCGCAGGCGGTCTTTTGCTTTGACATCAATACAGCATTGTGCTATACTGAATTTTCAAGGGAGCATTCGCGCCCAATACACGATAAAGGAGGCTGTACCATGGATGTTCGGGTAGGCGACAAATTACAAATGAAAAAGCCGCACCCCTGCGGGACAAACGTGTTTGAAGTGCTGCGCATCGGCGCGGATTTTAAAATCCGCTGCACCGGCTGCGGCAGAGAAGTCATGGTGCCCCGCCACAAGTGTGAAAAGAACATTCGCAAGATCGTGCGCGAAAGTGCCGGCAGCGAGCAGTAGCGCCTCTCAGACCGTTTCATTTTACTATCTGTCTGAAAGGAAGCTTTGCTATGTTTGAAAATCTCTCGGTTTTTGAAAACCGATATGAAGAGCTTAATATGAAGCTCTATGATCCCGCCGTTGCGGCAGACCGCAATCTCTACCGCGACCTCATGAAGGAGCACAAAGAAATCGAACCCATCGTGGAGAAATACCGCGCCTTAAAAAAGGCCGAAGCATCGCTCGAGGATGCCGAAGCGATTTTAAACGACTCCGAAGCCGATAAAGAGCTGCGCCAAATGGCGAGCGACGAGATGAGCGCCGCCAAAAGCGATATCGAAAGCATCTCGGAAGAACTCAAAATTTTATTATTGCCTCGCGACCCCAACGACGACCGCAGTGTTATCGTGGAAATCCGCGGCGGCGCAGGCGGCGAGGAAGCGGCACTGTTCGCCTATAACCTTTACCGCATGTACAACATGTACGCCGAAAAGCGCGGCTGGAAAACGGAGATCGTCAGCCTGAATGAAACGGAGCTTGGCGGCTTTAAGGAAGTCAGCTTCACAATCGACGGTGACGGCGCGTATTCCAGATTAAAATTTGAAAGCGGCGTGCACCGCGTGCAGCGCGTGCCGGAAACGGAAACGCAGGGCCGCATCCACACAAGCACCGCTACGGTCGCCGTTTTGCCGGAAGCCGATGAGGTCGAGCTCGAGATCGACCCGAAAGATTTAAAGATTGATACATTCCGCTCCAGCGGCGCGGGCGGGCAGCACATCAACAAAACGTCGTCTGCCATCCGTGTTACGCACCTGCCCACCGGCACGGTCGTCGAGTGTCAGGACGAGCGCAGCCAGTACAAAAACAAAGATAAAGCCCTGCGCGTCCTGCGTGCCCGACTGTTAGACGCTAAGGTGGCGGCGCAAAACGCCGAGATTGCCGCAAACCGCAAAAGTCAGGTCGGCACCGGCGACCGTTCGGAGCGCATCCGTACCTACAACTACCCGCAGCTGCGCGTGACCGATCACCGCATAGGCCTGACAATCTACCGCCTGTTCGACGTCTTAAACGGTGACCTCGATGAAATCATTGACGCACTCATCGCCGCAGACCGCGCCGAAAAATTAAAAGAGAGCATGGAGAACGGATGAACATGGATACGCGATTATTGGATGAAAAAAACGAACAGGATATAAAAGAAGCGGGGAAGATTCTGCGCCGCGGCGGTCTTGTCGCCATCCCCACAGAGACCGTCTACGGCCTCGCCGGCAATGCGCTGGACCCTACCGTCTCCGCACAGATCTACAAAGTGAAGGGTCGCCCGTCGGATAATCCGCTCATCGTGCATATCGCGGATATCAAAGAATTGCCTGCGCTTGTCGAAGAGATTCCCGAAGCCGCCAAAAAGCTTGCAGATGCCTTTTGGCCGGGCCCGCTTACCATCATCATGAAAAAATCGCCGCTTGTGCCGATGCAGACGACCGGCGGTCTCGATACGGTTGCCGTCCGCATGCCGTCCGATCCCACCGCGCGGGCGATCATTAACGCCGCAGGCGTGCCGCTTGCCGCGCCGTCCGCGAATCTCTCCGGTCTGCCCAGCCCCACATCGTTCCCGCATGTGTGCGATGATCTCATGGGCCGCGTAGACGGCATCGTGAACGGCGGCGACTGCGAGGTCGGCGTGGAGTCCACCGTTATCACCGTCGTCACCGAGATACCGCGTGTGCTGCGCCCGGGCGGCATTTCCGTGGAGCAGCTGCGCCGCGTGCTCGGCAGGGTAGACGTGGACCGCGCCGTGCTGGAAAAGCCCGCGGAAAACGCCAAGGTCGCCTCGCCCGGCATGAAATACAAGCACTACGCGCCGAAAGCGGATGTCTACATGGTGGACGCTTCCGCCGAAGACTACGCCGCGTTTTTGCATACGCACTCCGAAGCAGCTGCACTTTGCTTTAACGAAGACGTGCCGTACCTCAAAAACCGGTGCGTGCCCTACGGCAGCGCCGCAGATTCCCTTTCGCAGGCGCACGGGCTTTTCACGTCGCTCCATCACCTCGATGAGATCGGCGCAAAGACCGTTTACGCCCGTATGCCGCGCAAAAGCGGCGTAGGCCTTGCGGTTTATAACCGTCTCATTCGCGCTTGTGCGTTCCGCATCGTAACGCCGAACGAGCAGCTCGTCATCGGCCTTACGGGCCAGACCGGCGCGGGCAAATCGACGGTCGCAAAGCAGCTTAAGGCGCGCGGCTGCGTCATCATCGACTGCGACGCCGTTACGCACGATCCGTCTCTTTATGCAGGAACATGTCTTACGGAGTTGCAAAATGCGTTCGGCCGTGCTATTATAAAAGAAGACGGCACGTTAGACCGCCGTCGTCTCGCAAACCTCGCGTTTGCAAGCGAAGAGGGCAAAGCGAAGCTGAACGCCATCACGCATCCCGTGATCTTAGCGCGTCTCAAAAAGGAGATTGCCGCATATAAAGATGCAAAGGTCATCGTGCTCGACGCTCCGACGCTGTTTGAAGCCGGTGCAGATCGCCTTTGCCGCCGTGTGGTCTCCGTTCTTGCGGATGAAACCGTGCGCCTTGGGCGCATCTGCCGCCGCGACGGTCTCACGGAGCAGGAGGCCCTGACGCGCATGCACGCCCAGCAGAGCGACGATTTTTACATCGACCGCTCCGATTACACACTCGATAACACCGTCGCTGTTTCGGCGGACGATATGGATAATATGCTCGCAGTGCTTGGCTGCGCACACCCCGGTGAATCCGATTGAATAAGAGAAGCAAACATTTAAAAAAGTCCAAAAAGAAGCCCTTGTGGCCATGGATTCTTATCGCCGGCATTGCAGCTGCCGTGCTCGTTGTTTTCGCAGTGCAAAGGCTGCATCCCGATGTAGACCACATGCTTTACCCGCGCAAGTACGGATCCATCGTCAAAAAAGAAGCGAAGGAGTACGACTTGCCGCAAAGCCTTGTCTATGCCGTCATCAAGGCGGAAAGCGATTTCGACCCCGAGGCGGAGTCTCCGGTCGGCGCGCTCGGGCTTATGCAGATGATGCCCGAAACGTTTGACTGGATGCAAACGCATATCGGCGGGGAATATGACGCAAGCGCTTTGCTCGACCCCGAAATCAGCATCAAATACGGCTGTGCGCTGCTGCGCGTGCTTTTAAACGAGTACGACAACCTCGCCACAGCGGTCTGCGCCTACAATGCAGGCATGGGAAACGTTACGTCGTGGCTTTCGGACCCCGCATATTCCGAAGACGGAGTGACCTTAAAAGAAATTCCGTTTGAAGAAACGCGTCTTTACGTCCAGAAAGTCCTTCAGTATAAAGAAACTTACGAAAAATTGTATGGGGGAATTGAAAATGGCTAAAAAAGCAGCGGAAAAATCCGCAAAAGAGCTGTCCGAAATGCTCCTCAACCCGCGCAAGAACGGCTTTTTCAAGGTCACAGATGAGAAGATCGAAAAAGCAGATAAGTTCTGCGAAGGCTACAAGGCATTTTTAAACAGCGCCAAAACCGAGCGCGAATCCGTCGAGTACGCGGTCGCGGCTGCAGAAAAGCACGGCTTTGTGCCGTTTGACCCGAAGCACAAGTATGCGGCGGGCGACAAAGTGTACTACAACAATCGCGGTAAAGCAATTTGCCTTGCCATCATGGGTAAAGAGGGCTGCAAAAACGGCGTTCGCATTGCCGCAGCACACATCGATAACCCGCGTCTCGACTTAAAGCCCATCCCGCTTTATGAATCCTCCGAGATGGCGTACCTCAAAACGCACTACTACGGCGGCATCAAAAAGTACCAGTGGACGGCGATTCCGCTCGCCATGCACGGCGTTGTCGTGAAGAGCGACGGCACGGTCATCAAGGTCTGCATCGGTGAAGAAGCGGGCGATCCGCAGTTCACCATCACAGACATTTTGCCGCACCTCGGTCAGGATCAGGCTACAAAGCCGCTGGGTACTGCCTTTACAGGCGAAGACCTTAACATTCTCATCGGCAGCCGCCCGGTTCGCGACGAGGAGGCTAAGGATGCATATAAGCTGAACATCATGCGTCTCTTAAACGAGAAGTACGGCATCATAGAAGCCGACCTCATCTCCGCAGAGATCGAGTTCGTCCCGGCGTTCAAGGCGGTGGATATCGGCTTTGACCGCAGCCTCGTCGGCGCTTACGGCCACGATGACCGCGTCTGCGCATACCCGGCACTTGAAGCTATCCTCAACTGCAAGAACCCGGTGCAGACCGTCGTCACTGTGCTCACCGATAAGGAAGAGACCGGCAGCGACGGCAACACGGGCCTCAACTCCGAGTACATGCGTTACTTCATCGCTGACCTCGCGCAGGCAGAGGGTGAAGAGCCGCGCCACGTGCTCTCCAAGTCCACCTGCATTTCCGCCGACGTCACCGCGGCATATGATCCGCATTATGCTTCCGCTTACGAGGCACAGAACTCCACCTACATCAACGGCGGTCTGGGCATAGCCAAGTACACCGGCGCACACGGCAAGGGCGGTACGTCCGACGCGAACGCAGAGTTCGTCGCCAAAATCCGCCGCACGTTTGACGATGCAGGCGTGCTTTGGCAGATCGGCGAGCTCGGCAAGGTCGATCAGGGCGGCGGCGGCACGGTCGCAAAGTTCATCGCGAACCTCAATGTCGACGTGCTCGACATCGGTGTGCCGGTGCTCTCCATGCACGCACCGTTTGAGGTTGTCTCCAAGCTCGATGTCTACATGGCCTACAAGGGCTTCAAGGCGTTCTTCGACGAGAAGTAATTTGTAAAGCAAAATAGCATTACATAAAATTTCAAAAAGCTGTACGTAAAGTTCCATTGCTTTACGTACAGCTTTTCTTTATATCTTCAAGCAAAAAGCCCGCCGCAAAGCGCAGCAGGCCCAATTCTTTGTGGTAAGATGTTTAACTTTACAGCGGCAGCTGATCCAATTCGTCCTCTGTAAACACCGGGATGCCGTTCGCGTTCAGAAGCTCCACGGTTACACCGTTGCCGGGAATCTTGTTGCCCGTAAACGTGCCATCGTAAATGAGTCCTTTGCCGCAGGACGGACTTTTCGCCTTCATCACGGCAAAATCCACGTGGTTCAGCTTCGCAAAGTACAGCGCCGTCTCTGCGCCTTTTGTGTACGCCTTCGTCACGTCCTTGCCTGCACAGGAGATCACCTTGTCACCCTGCCGCTCCGCCGGGTCGCGGGGCGTGGGCAGACCGCCCATCTGCTCGGGACATACGCCGATGATCGTGTTGCTTTCTGCAAGCTTAATGAGCGCATCGCACTTGCAGCCGTCGCCCTTATAGCGGCATTCGCAGCCCAAAAGGCAGCTGCTTGCCAAAATTACAGCCATGTTTATACCTTCTTTAAATTTGATTTTTGCACTAAAAGCGGGTCATTGCCCGTAGATTTCCGGTTCGTTCTCGTCCTGCTCGTAGATTTCCACGTTCGTCTTGCCGTCCACAGCTTCCAAATGCACGGCGATGATCTCGCGTAGAGAGGTGGGGATATTCTTGCCCACAAAATCAGGGCGAATGGGCAGCTCGCGGTGACCGCGGTCGACCAAAACGACCAGCCGAATGCGCGCCGGCCGCCCGAAACGGAACACCGCGTCGATTGCCGCGCGCACCGTGCGGCCCGTAAACAGCACATCGTCCACCAAAATGACTTCCTTGTCGTTGAGGTCGACCGGAAGTGTCTGCGTGTTCACAGTCGGCAGGTCGTGCCGCTTTGTCAGGTCGTCACGGTAGAATGTAATATCCAGTGTGCAGGTTTGCACCTTTACACCGGTGTGTGTCTCAATGTTCGCCGCAATCTGCTCCGCAAGCGGCACACCGCGCGTTTTGATGCCGATGAGCACCACGTTTTCGAGGTCGCGGCTTTTTTCAATGATTTCATAAGAAAGCCGCGTCAAAGCGCGCTTTACGGTAACATCGTCCATCAGCTGGGCTTTCAGCTTCATAGGCATGCTTGTCAATCCTTTTTTAAACTCTTTGATTTATTGTAGCATTTCGGCGCTTTTCCGTCAAGACGCGTCTCTTTCGGTTGATTTTTGTCAAAGCGTGTGCTATGATATGCTTTGAAAATAAACGAAACAAGGCGGTGCGCCGTCTTACGGACTAAGGAAGGTCAAACATGGAAGCATATCTTTCCAATCTTACGGTTTTCAACCACCCGCTCATCAAGCACAAGGTCAGCCACCTGTGCGACGTTAACACCGGCACCAAGGAATTCAGCGAACTCGTCAAAGAGCTTGCCATGCTTATGGGCTATGAGACACTCAAGGAGCTCAAAACGAAGGACGTGGAGATCCAGGCGCCGCTGCAGAAGATCATTACCCCGGTGCTTGCAGAGGATTTCACCATCGTTCCGATTCTGCGCGCCGGCCTCGGCATGGTAGACGGCCTGCGTGAGCTTTCGCCTACGGCAAAGGTCGGTCACATCGGCCTTTACCGCGACGAGGAAACCCTAAAGCCGATGACGTATTACTTTAAGCTTCCGGTCGATACCGCAGACGGCCCCGTCGTCGTTGTTGATCCGGCGCTTGCAACAGGCGGCAGCGCAGATGCAGCCATCCAGTTTTTAAAGGACGCAGGCTGCAAGAACATCAAGTTCATGTGCATTTTCGCGTCCGAAGTAGGCATCAAGCTGCTGTATGAAAAGCACCCGGATGTCAAAATCTACGCGGCAAACTACGCACCTGGCCCGCTGAACGAGAACGGCTACATTCCCACCGCAGCCGGCGACGCAGGCGATCGCCTGTGCGGCACAGTCAGCTATAAACCGAATAAAAACCAGTAATCCTTGTAAACGTAAAAGCTCTTCGCATGGTTCGAAGAGCTTTTACTGTCTTGTGCGGCCTTTTTTGATGAATATTCACAAACTATTCACAAGTGCGCGAATTACGTTGACTTTCGTCGAATGTTGTGCTATAGTTTAGTGTTGGAAAACGAAATACGATCTTTAACCCCGATACTGTGATATTGGCAAGATTGACTCTTAATACGTCTTTACAGACGGCGTGCTGACAAGGCTCAAGCTCTGCCCATTTTACAGGCAGAGCTTTTCTTTATGCTCGGAAAAGCATAGGGGAGAAGAGAACGTGTTTTGGGGTAAGAAATGAAACCACGGTTCGGAAGAAAGGAAATGATTTCATGAAGTTGATTTACGGCATCGAAGATAAGCCGAAGTTCAGCAAAACACTGGTCTTCGCATTCCAGCAGATGATCGCCATCATGGCGGCTACGCTGCTCGTACCGCTGCTTGTCACCAGCTACGGCCTGCAGGCAGACGCCGCAGCCGCACTGTTCGGCGCGGGCATCGGCACCATCGTATACCTGTTCTGCACCAAGCGCAGAAGCCCGGTATTCCTCGGCTCCTCGTTCACCTTCCTCGGCGCGTATGCGGCTACAATCGGTCAGAATTACGGCTACTGGGGCATGCTCATCGGCGTTGCGTTCGCAGGCCTTGTTTACGTCATCATCGGTCTTGTCATCAAGGTCGTCGGCTCCGGTTGGGTCAATAAGCTGATGCCGTCCGTCATCATCGGGCCGATCGTCGCGCTCATCGGTCTGTCCCTCTCCGGCACGGCAACAAGCTGGATCATGGGCAACGGCGCGGCAGCTGTCGTATACGGCGAGACCTACAACTGGGCTGCCATCATCTGCGGCATCTTCACCTTCTTCATGATTGTCATTGCGTCCGTTAAGGGCTCCAAAACCGTCAAGCTCATTCCGTTTATCGTCGGCATCGGCGCGGGCTATGCACTTGCACTCGTCTTTACAATCATCGGTATGGCAACGGGCACAGAGAGCCTCAAGCTCCTTTCCTTCCAGCCGTTCATCGATGCATTCGGCACATTCAGCATCACCAGCATCGTCGATTATCCGAAGTTCTTCTTCCTCAAAGCAATCGAGACGAACGGCCAGTATCCGCTTGATGCGGCTGCCATCGGCAACATCGCCATGATCTACATTCCGATCGGCGTCGTCGAGCTCGCACAGCACATCGCTGACCACAAGAACCTCAGCACGGTTGTCAACCGCGACCTCATCGCAGACCCGGGCCTCGATAAGACCCTCATCGGCGACGGCCTCGGCTCCATTGTGGGCGCGTTCTTCGGCGGCTGTGCAAACACCACCTACGGCGAGTCCATCGGCTGCATCGCCATCACCGGCAACGCTTCCGTCGTTTCCATCCTCACCGCGGCACTCGGCTGCATGGTGCTTTCCTTCTTCACTCCGTTCGTCGTGCTCATTAACTCCATTCCGAAGTGCGTCATGGGCGGCGCGTGCATCGCGCTCTACGGCTTCATCGCCGTTTCCGGTCTCCAGATGCTCCACCGTGTTGATCTCGGCAACAGTAAGAACCTGTTCGTCGTCAGCTCCATCCTCGTCTGCGGCATCGGCGGTTTGTACTTCGGCTTCGGCACGAACAGCATCACCGGCGGCGCTCTGCTGAACATCACGTCTTTGGCTGTTGCCCTCATCGTCGGCATTGTCACGAACCTCATCGTCAATAACGGCAAGCTCAGCAGCGGCGAGGACGGTCTTAGCAGTGCAGCTTCCGAAATGGGAAAGGTAGACCCGGAAACCACCGAGATCCCCTCCCGTAAAAGCAAAAAGAAGTAATTCTTCAAAAAATAGCGTTAACTGAAATGCACAGCGCCCGGGCTTCACGGCTCGGGCGTTTTTCTGTTGTAAAGGAATTCGACTTGCTTTTTTCCCGTCATCCGATATAATAATAAAAGATACCGAAAGAAAGGGGAGAGCACCGTGCGGAAACGAAAAAAATACAGCCCCATCCAAAAGCCGCATCCGCTGCATTTGGAGCGCATTATGAACCTAAAGCGTTGGACGGGCATTCTGCTTATCTGCGCCGCCGCTTTCATGGCGCTTGCACTGTTTGTCATGTGGGGTTTGCCGGTGCTTTTCCCGCCCGAAGATCCGGAGGATTCCCTGCCGCAGGCCACCGTACTGCCCACCGCGTCCCCCGCTGCAAGCACGGAGGAAAACGACTTGCCTATGCTCGAGGACAGCGTGAATCTGTTCGTCATCAACGAAGACCACCCTGCGGACGCGGATTTCGCCCCCGAGGAGACCGCCGAGTTTGACAGCGTCACGGTCGATGCCCGCATTGTGCCGGCACTCACCGCACTGTGCGATGCCGCAAAAGCAGACGGTGTCACGCTCAAGTTTTCCGGCGGCTATGTGTCCTATGCAGAGCAGGAAGCGCTTTATAACGCCGAAGTCGAGCGCCTTATCGCGGCAGGTTCCACCAAGATTATGGCGCGCGAAGACGCAAAATCCACCGTGTCCGCGCCCGGCACAAGCGACCTGCAAAGCGGCCTGTGCATCACTGTGCAGGACGACCCCGCAACGTTTTCGACAACGGATACCTACGGCTGGCTGCAAAGAAACATGGCGCATTACGGCTTTGTGTTCCGCTATCCAGCCGGAAAAGAGGATGAAACCGGAATTAAACGCAATGATCTTGTCCTGCGCTATGTCGGCACAGAGCACGCCGCCGCCATCCGCAGACTCTCCTTTTGCCTCGAAGAATACCTTCGCTACATCGGCGCCTAACGAAAAAAACGGATGCTTTCGGGAAGAAAAAGAAAAAAGTTTTCTGTTTTTTTGAAAAAGACCTTGCATTTTAGAATTTTTTGTGCTAACATAATTAGCGCTATGTTTATGTGTTAACTTCGCTGTTAACCGACTAACCGCAGATCAACCGAAAGAGGTGACAGATATGAAGAATATACATCCGGACTACCAGGAAACGACCATTACCTGCGCATGCGGCAATGTGATTCACACGCGTTCCACAAAGAAGGACATCCGCGTTGAAATTTGCTCCAAGTGCCATCCGTTCTTTACGGGTAAGCAGAAGCTGGTTGATACAAGCGGTCGTGTTGATATGTTCAACAAGCGCTACGGTATCACGAAGTAAATTTATATGGATCGTTCAGGGCGGTGCTCTTTCGGGCATCGCCCATTTTTTCTCCAAAGGCAAATCGCGTTCGTTTCAAAACAGAGGGGAGCGGTAAAAATGGCAGAGTACAAAACCGTGCGGAAAAACGCGCAGGACCAGTTTGTGGAAAAGCGATCGCGTTTCATCGGTTATGCCTGCCCGGTGCAGACCGAGCAGGAGGCGCTCGATTTCATCACGTCCAAAAAATCCGAGCACTGGGATGCCAGTCACAACGTCTATGCGTATATCCTGCGCGACGGCACCATGCGCTTTTCGGATGACGGCGAGCCGCAGGGCACGGCCGGTATGCCGGTGCTGGATGTCCTGCGCAAAAGCGGCGTTACGGATGTCGTCACGGTTGCCACGCGCTATTTCGGCGGCATTCTGCTCGGGGGCGGCGGTCTCGTTCGCGCGTATTCGCACACCGCGTCCATCGCCCTGCAGGCGGCACAGATCATTACCATGCGCGAGTGCCTGCTGTTGTCGCTCACCTGCGATTACGGCCGGTACGGCCGCGTTGCATCGCTTGTTCCGGAATGCGGCGGCGTGACGGACGATACGGTCTTTGAGGAAAAAGTCACCGTCAAATTTCATTTGGCGCCCGAGCTGCTCGGCACATTCCGCAAAAAACTTGCGGATGCCACAAATGGGCAGGTCGATGTGACAGAAGACGGAAAAAAATTTTTTGAATTTGAAGAATAAAAGAAGTAATTTCGCCGTTTGCGGCGTATATAATACTATGAGGGCAAAAATCAGGGCGTTTTGCTCCGAGCTTTGCCCGTAATCCCAACGGCATCGCGCCGGCGGTCACGAAAGGGGGCGGTGGAATGCCGTTGCCGGAGTCCTTTATGCAGGACTTAAAATCGCGCTGCGACATTACAGACATCGTTTCCTCGTATGTCAACCTAAAGCGGCGCGGCAAAAACATGGTGGGACTGTGTCCCTTCCACAACGAAAAATCACCGTCCTTCAACGTCTACCCGGAGAATAACTCGTTTTACTGTTTCGGCTGCGGCGCGGGCGGCGATGTCATCACATTCATCCGTAAGATTGAAAATCTCGATTACATCGAGGCCGTGAAAATGCTCGCGGACCGCGTGGGGCTGCAAATGCCGGAGCAGGGCGTGGACGATTCCATGAGCCGCCTGCGTCAGCGCGTGCTGGAAATCAACCGCGAATCCGCCCGCTTTTTCCACAGCGCGCTTTTAAGCCCGGAGGGTAAGCCGGGGCTTGATTATTTCGCGCGCAGACGCCTGCCCATGAAAATGATCCGCCATTTCGGGCTCGGCTGGGCGCCGGAAAGCCGCTTTGCGCTCGTTAATCACCTGCGCTCCAAGGGCTATTCCGAGCGCGAGATGATTGCGGCGAACGTCGCGGTGGAGACGCGCTCCGGCCGCGCGATGGATCGTTTCCACGCACGCGTCATGTTTCCTATCATTGATCTGCGCGGCAACGTGGTCGCGTTCGGCGGGCGCATTTTGACAAACGAAAAGCCGAAGTACATAAATACATCGGATACCCCGGTCTACCACAAGAGCAGCGGTCTTTTCGCGATGAATTTTGCAAAAAACGCGCTCGAAAACGACCGCATCATTTTGGCTGAAGGCTATATGGACGTCATCTCGCTGCACAAAGCGGGCATTGAAAACGCCATTGCGTCGCTCGGCACGGCACTCACCGCAGAGCAGGCGCGCATCATTGCCCGCTATGCGAAAGAGGTCGTCATTTGCTACGATTCCGACGAAGCCGGTCAAAAGGCCGCACAGCGCGCCATTCCCATTCTGCGCGGCGCAGGGCTTTTGGTGCGCGTCATGGCCGTGCCCGGCAACAAAGACCCGGACGAGTTCATCAACGCATGCGGTGATGAAGGCGCGGCGCGTTTCCGTAGGCTCATTGAGCAAAGCGGCAACGATGTGGAATACCGCCTTGCAAAGCTGAAAAGCGGGTATGATTTAAGCAACGAAAACGGGCGTATTCAATACCTGATGGCCGCCGTAGAGCTGCTGGCGGGCCTTGAAAACGCCATTGAGCGCGACGTGTACGTCAGTCGCCTTTCGCAGGAATTGAATGTTGACAAAAACGCCATTTTGCAGCAGATGTCCGTTTCCGTGCGCAAAAAAGCGCGTGCGGCGCAGCGGCAGCAGCAAAGGGACATGACGGAGCAGCTTTCCGCGCGGCGCGATACCGTAAACCCCGAAAAGCGCCGCTATGTCCGCGTGGCCAACGCCGAAGAGCGGCTCATCGCGTGCCTTTTCCACAATAATGACCTCGCACAGAGCCTGAACCGCCGCGTGCCGCCCGAAAAATTCGTGACGGCGTTCAATCGCCGGTTATATCAGAGCCTCCTGGGCAAGATTATAAACGAAGAAACGGTCACATCACCGCAGATTACAGACTTTTCGGCGGAATGTACGCCGGACGAAATGGGCCGCCTTGCGAAGATTGTGCAGGAAAACGCCGGCATCACCGCCAAAGACGCGGAAGAATACGTGCAGATCATTTTGAGCGAAGGCGCGTTGACCGATACCGATAAGGTGCGTGGTGCGAACCCCGCCGACCTGCAGGCGCAGCTCGATGCACTGCGCAAACAGAAAAAATAGGAACGTTATGCTTTAAAACAGAATGGAGATAAAAAGGCAGCGTGCAGACGCTGCCGAGGGAATAAGGGAAAACACAGGAAAGGTATGATAAACTATGGCAGCACCCGATAAGAAAACCGTGATCCGCGATCTGATTGAGCTCGGCAAAAGCAAAGGCCAGCTCACCACAAAGGAGATCCTCGACGCCATCGGCGAATTGGATTTCGACCCGGAGCACATTGAAAAATTCTATGATACACTGGAATCGCACGGCATTGAGATTATCGATGACTTCAGCGATATCCAGATTGATGACATCGACCTTTCCAAAGTATCCGGCGCAGATACGGACGATTTTGATGCCGGCATGGGCATGGAAGGCGTCGCCATCGATGACCCGGTCAAAGTTTACCTGAAAGAGATCGGCCGCGTGCCGCTGCTTTCCTCCGAAGAAGAAGTGCGCCTTGCCATCGCCATCAAGGACGGCGACGAAGCCGCGAAGAAGCGCCTTTCCGAAGCGAACCTGCGTCTTGTCGTCAGCATCGCGAAGCGCTATCTCGGCCGTGGCATGCAGTTCCTTGACCTCATTCAGGAGGGCAATCTCGGCCTCATCAAGGCTGTTGAAAAGTTCGATTATACAAAGGGATTCAAGTTCTCCACCTACGCAACGTGGTGGATTCGTCAGGCCATCACGCGCGCCATCGCCGACCAGGCCCGCACCATCCGTATCCCGGTGCACATGGTGGAGACCATCAATAAGGTGAAGAAGGTCTCCAGCCAGCTGCTCCACACGAGCGGCCACGAGCCGACCGCGGAGGAAATCTCCGACGAGCTCGATATGCCGGTTGATAAAGTGCGCGAGATCATGCGCGTCGCGCAGGAGCCTGTCTCCCTTGAAACGCCGATCGGCGAGGAAGAGGACAGCCACCTCGGCGACTTTATCCCGGATGACGACGCACCGGCCCCGGCAGATGCCGCTTCCCATACGCTGCTGCGCGAAACGCTCGGCGATGTGCTCGATTCCCTCACCCCGCGTGAGGAAAAGGTGCTGCGCCTGCGCTTCGGCCTTGAGGACGGCAGAAGCCGCACGCTCGAGGAAGTGGGCAAGGAATTCAATGTCACCCGTGAGCGTATCCGCCAGATTGAAGCAAAGGCGCTCAGAAAGCTCCGTCACCCGAGCCGCAGCAAGAAGCTGAAGGATTTTCTGGATTGATCCCGAAAGGATAGGCACATACCATGCACATGACACTGGAAGCGGACTACGCAGTCCGCATCGTGGAATTTTTGGCCGTGAACCCCGGGCGCGCAGATGCCAAAACGATCTCGGAGCGCACAAGCGTCACGCTGCGCTTTACGCTGAAGATTCTGCGCACGCTCGTTTCGGACGGCATCGTGCGCTCGTATAAGGGCGCAAAGGGCGGCTATGAGCTTGCAAAGCCGCCGAAGGAGATCACGCTGCGCAGCGTGATCGAGGCGGTGGAGGGGCCGTATATGATTTCCCGCTGCCAGGGCGATGCGTACAGCTGCCAGCGCACCTCGTGCCGTTTGCATCACATCTACGGTGAGGTCTCGCAGCTTGTGCGCAATAAGCTGGAGTCCTACACGTTCGCGTCCATCTGTGCCTGCGAGGATACCGAGGCGGACGAAAAAGGCGAGGGGAAAGAGGCAGAAACGTAAGCGAATCCGCGTAAAAGTACACGCAAGTACATACTTAAAACGCAAGAATTCGTTTTGAAAGTGGCTTTCGCTTTTTAACTTAATTTCTTCGGCATCCAAAATTCAACATCAACAAAACAAAAACCTTCCCGGTTTCGTTTCCGCTTGGAAACCGGGAAGGTTTTGCGTGTTTTTAAGCGGTGTGAACGCCGTGAGACGCTGCACGGGCAAGAGCTGCGGCTCAGTTTATGCGGCTGCCGCCCCATTCCACCGCTGTGAAGCCGTCGCGGGTGGGAGCGGTGAGCGTTTGCGCGGGAATGTCGACTTTCTCTTCAAGCGGTTTCCACGCCATGAAGACCCGAAGGAGCGTGTCGGGCGCGGGGGAGATATCCAGCTGCGCCACCTGCGTATAGCAGTCGGACTGAAACGCGATGAGATTATAGGGATTTTCCTGCATCTGGGGAAGCCAGTACACGATGAATTCATTCGCTTCTTTGCGGGTGAGTCCGAGGTCGCGCAAGGCATTTTCGAGGAAAGCGGCGGTGTCGCTGCCCGCTACGCAGAAGCCGTGGGAAAGATCGTATTCCGCGCTGTCCGTGCCTTCCCAGTACAGGTAGTTATACGTTTGGCCGTCCTCGTCCGTCAGAGTACCGTCAGGTTTCGCCGAAACATGCCAGCCGGTTTTGTAATTCGGGTAGGTGCAAGTGAGCGTTCCGTCGTACGCGAGCGTAACCGAGATGTCCGTTTTTTCTTCCGGATAAAGATAAATCACCGGCTTTAACGTGAGTTGCTCTTCTTCGCGTTCACGGCATGCCGAAAGCCCGCACACGAAGCTGATTGCAAGGGCAGCGGCGAAAATCTGCTTTGCGAAATGCTTTTTCATACAGTGTTCCTCCTCAAATTAAAATGATTAGCAGCGGATAAAAATAAAGCCCGATTGCAGTTTACAAGGTCCATGTGCTATCGGGTATACGGGTCAAAATTCAATTTATTCTGCTTTGGAATTTGAGAAAAGAAAAAGGGAATAAAACTCGAAAAATTTCGGGAAAAGGCTTGACAAATCCACAGATACGGTGTATCATATTACAATGTATCATCATGGATAGATATGCCATTTCTTTCTCTGATCTGCATTATAACACAGTTCCGAAAAATAATCAAGCATAATCTATAAAATTCACATGAACGGATATTCTTTCCGCCGTTTTTAAGTGATTTTGCTTAAAAACACGGGTCAAATACTAAGAATGGAGTGGTTGAGTCAATGGTGAATGTTAAGCCGGTACAGCTTGGCAAGAACACACGCATGAGCTTCTCGCACATCAATGAAGTTCTCGATATGCCGAACCTGATCGAGATTCAGAAAAATTCCTACGACTGGTTCCTGAAGGAAGGTCTGAGGGAAGTTTTTGACGACGTCTCCGGCATTACGGATTTCAACGGAAATCTGGTTCTGGACTTCGTGAACTACAAGCTCGACGAAAAACCCAATTACACGGTAACGGAATGCAAAGAGCGCGATGCTACCTATGCGGCAGCCCTGCGCGTCACTGCACGCCTTCTCAACAAGGAAACGGGCGAGATCAAGGAATCTGAAGTCTTCATGGGCGATTTCCCGCTGATGACACCGTCCGGCACCTTTGTGATCAACGGCGCAGAACGTGTTATCGTTTCCCAGCTTGTTCGTTCTCCGGGCGTCTATTATAAGATGGAGTACGATAAAACAGGCAAACAGCTTTTCTCTTCCACCGTCATTCCGAACCGCGGCGCATGGCTGGAGTACGAAAACGATGTGAACGACGTACTCTACGTGCGTATCGATAAAAACAGAAAGCTTCCGATGACCGCGTTCATCCGCGCACTCGGTCTCGGCACCGACGAAGAGATCAAGGAATACTTCGGCGAAGACGAGCGCATCCTTGCGACCATCGATAAGGATACCACGCACACCATGGAGGAAGGCCTCTTTGAGGTGTACAGAAAGCTCCGTCCGAGCGAGCCGCCCACGGTTGAAAGCGCGCAGTTCCATTTGAACGGCCTGTTCTTCGACCCGAGACGCTACGACCTCTCCAGAGTCGGCCGTTATAAGTACAATAAGAAGCTGAACCTTGCCGGCAGAATCACCGGCCGTCAGCTTTCCCGCCCGATCGTCAACCCGGCGACCGGCGAGGTGATGGCAGAGGCGGGCACCGTTGTGTCCCGCACGCTTGCCGAAGACATCGACAACGCCGGTGTGACCACCGCCTGGGTTGCCCTTGAGGACGACAAGGAGACGAAGGTCATCTCGAACGGCATGGTCGATATCGCAAAATACGTTTCCTTTGATGCAGAGGCAGAGTGCGGCATCAACGAACGTGTGCGCTACGCAGTGCTCTCCGAGATTCTCGAAGAGTGCGGCGACGACGAAGAGAAGCTCAAAGAGCAGCTCACCGCACGTCATGACGAGTTGATCCCGAACCACATCATCATTGATGATATTTTCTCCTCCATCAACTACATGACCTGCCTTGCTGTCGGTCTCGGCTTTACGGACGATATCGACCAGCTCGGCAACCGCCGTATCCGTTCCGTCGGCGAGCTGCTGCAGAACCAGTTCCGCATCGGCTTCTCCCGCTTGGAGCGCGTGATCCGCGAGCGCATGACGCTGCAAGGTCAGGATATGGAATCCCTTACACCGCATTCTCTCATCAATATCCGTCCGGTCGTTGCAGCGATCAAGGAATTCTTCGGTTCTTCTCCGCTGTCCCAGTTCATGGACCAGACGAACCCGCTGGCAGAGCTGACGCATAAGCGCCGTCTCTCCGCTTTGGGCCCGGGCGGCCTTTCCCGTGACCGTGCGAGCTTCGAGGTTCGAGACGTTCACTACACACACTACGGCCGCATGTGCCCGATCGAATCCCCGGAAGGTCAGAACATCGGTCTGATCTCCTATCTTGCAACGTTCGCAAGAATCAACCACTACGGCTTCATTGAAGCGCCGTACAGAAAGATTGATAAGGCGACGGGCAAGGTTACGAACGAAGTCGTTTACATGACGGCGGACGTGGAAGACGAGTTCATCGTTGCGCAGGCAAACGAAAAGCTGAATGAAGACAACACCTTTGCAAACGACAGCGTTCTCGCACGTTTCAAGGGCGAGTTCATTCAGGTTGAGCCGACCCGCGTCGATTACATGGATATTTCCCCGCGTATGGTCTTCTCCGTTGCAACGGCGATGATCCCGTTCCTCGAAAACGATGACGCGAACCGTGCTCTGATGGGCGCGAACATGCAGCGTCAGGCAGTTCCGCTGCTCCGCACCGAGTCTCCGATCGTCGGTACCGGCATGGAGTATAAAGCAGGCGTCGACTCCGGCGTCTGCGTCCTGTGCGAACGCGCAGGTGTCGTTAAGAGCGTCAGTGCAGACCTCATTCGCGTGACGACCGATAACGGCGATATCGACGACTATGTCGTCACAAAGTTCATGCGTTCCAACCAGAGCACCTGCATCAACCAGGTCCCGATCGTCAACCGCGGCGACCGCGTTGAAGTGGGCGATGTTCTGGCGGACGGCCCGGCCATTAAGAACGGCGAGATCGCGCTTGGCAAGAACGCGCTCATCGGCTTCATGACCTGGGAAGGCTACAACTACGAGGACGCCGTTCTGCTAAACGAGAAAATCGTACGCGACGACGTTTATACCTCCATCCATATCGAAGAGTATGAGATGGAAGCCAGAGATACAAAGCTCGGCGCGGAAGAGATTACCCGCGACATCCCGAACGTCAACGAAGATCTGCTGCGCGACCTTGATGACCGCGGCATCATTCGTGTGGGTGCGGAGGTTCACGCCGGCGATATTCTGGTTGGTAAGGTCACGCCGAAGGGCGAAACCGAGCTGACCGCCGAAGAGCGCCTGCTGCGCGCCATCTTCGGTGAAAAGGCCCGCGAGGTTCGCGATACGTCCCTCCGTGTTCCGCACGGCGAGTACGGCACCATTGTGGACGTTAAGGTCTTCACGAGAGACAACTGCGATGAGCTGAGCCCCGGCGTCAACAAGGTCGTGCGCTGCTATATCGCACAGAAGAGAAAGATCTCCGTCGGCGATAAGATGGCCGGCCGCCACGGTAACAAGGGTGTTGTTTCCCGCATTTTGCCGATGGAAGAGATGCCGTTCCTGCCGGACGGTACACCGCTTGACATCGTTCTGAACCCGTTGGGCGTTCCGTCCCGTATGAATATCGGACAGGTTCTCGAGGTTCACCTCGGCATGGCGGCAAACGCACTCGGCTGGAAGATTATGACCCCGGTATTCGACGGCGCACACGAAGCGGATATCCGCGAGTGCTTCCGCATGGCGGGCATGAGTGAGGACGGCAAGTTCCGTCTGCGTGACGGTCGTACCGGCGAGTATTTCGATAACCCGGTTACCGTTGGCTACATGTACTACCTCAAGCTCCATCATCTTGTTGACGATAAGATTCACGCCCGTTCCACCGGTCCGTATGCCCTCGTTACCCAGCAGCCTTTGGGCGGCAAGGCGCAGTTCGGCGGCCAGCGCTTCGGCGAAATGGAAGTTTGGGCGTTGGAGGCTTACGGCGCGGCTTACACCCTGCAGGAGATTCTGACGGTGAAGTCCGACGACGTTGTGGGCCGTGTAAAGACCTACGAAGCCATTGTTAAGGGCCAGAACGTGCCGAAGCCGGGCATTCCGGAATCCTTCCGCGTTCTTATCAAGGAACTGCAGGCACTCGGCCTCGACATCAAGGTACTGGATAAGGACAACGAGGAGATTGACCTGCGCCAGAGCTTCGACGATGACGATGATGTGGGTCTCACCCCGGGCGATCAGGTCTTTGATGAAGAAAACGTCGCAACGGACGGCGATTTCGACGGCTATTCCATCGAGAACGAAGACGGGGAAGAGGACGACTTCTTCTCTACCGGCGACGATGATGAGTTTGAAGGCTCCGATAACGATTTGTTTGACGGCATCGACGACGAGTTCTAATTTCGGGTGAAAGGAAAGGATCGCATATATGGAGTTTAACGTTTTTGAATCAATAAAGATCGGCCTTGCATCGCCCGAGCAGATTCGCTCCTGGTCGTACGGTGAGGTCACGAAGCCCGAGACCATCAACTACCGTACATTGAAGCCGGAGCGCGACGGCCTTTACTGCGAGCGCATTTTCGGACCGACAAAGGACTGGGAGTGCCATTGCGGCAAGTATAAGCGCATCCGCTTTAAGGGTAAGGTCTGCGAGCGCTGCGGCGTTGAAGTGACGCGCAGCAAGGTTCGCCGTGAGCGCATGGGTCACATTGAGCTTGCAGCGCCGGTTTCGCACATCTGGTACTTTAAGGGCATCCCGTCCCGCATGGGTCTGATTCTTGACCTTTCCCCGCGCGTACTGGAAAAGGTTCTGTATTTCGCACTTTACATCGTTACGGATCCGGGTTCCGTTCGTGAGCTCTCTAAGATGCAGACGCTCACCGAAAAGGAATACCGCGACATGCGTGAAAAATATGAGGACGACTTCGAGGCGTCCATGGGCGCTGAAGCTGTGAAGAAGCTGCTCGAGGATATCGACTGCGAAAAGCTCAGCGAAGAGCTCAAAAAAGACCTCGAAACCGCGCAGGGACAGAAGCGCGTGCACATTCTCAAGCGTCTTGAGGTTGTGGAATCCTTCCGTATCTCCGGCAACCGCCCGGAGTGGATGATCCTCGATGCCGTGCCGGTTATCCCGCCGGATATCCGTCCGCTCGTACAGTTGGACGGCGGCCGCTTTGCAACGAGTGACCTGAACGACCTGTACAGACGAGTTATCAACAGAAACAACCGTCTGAAGAGACTCATCGAGCTCGGCGCGCCGGACATCATCGTGCGCAACGAGAAGCGTATGCTGCAGGAAGCCGTCGATGCCCTCATCGACAACGGCCGCCGCGGCAGACCGGTCACCGGCCCGAATAACCGCCCGCTCAAGTCCCTTTCCGATATGCTGAAGGGCAAGCAGGGCCGCTTCCGTCAGAACTTGCTCGGTAAGCGTGTTGACTATTCCGGCCGTTCCGTTATCGTTGTTGGCCCGGAGCTGAAAATGTACCAGTGCGGCCTGCCGAAGGAAATGGCACTGGAGCTCTTTAAACCGTTTGTTATGAAGCGCCTTGTCGAGACCGGTGCCGCCGGCAACATCAAGGCTGCAAGAAAGGCCGTAGAGCGCGCGAAGAGCGAGGTTTGGGACGCACTGGAGATTGTCATCAAGAACCATCCGGTCATGCTGAACCGTGCACCTACGCTGCACCGTCTGGGCATTCAGGCGTTTGAGCCGGTCCTCGTTGAGGGCCGCGCCATTAAGCTGCATCCGCTCGTCTGCACCGCGTTCAACGCGGACTTCGACGGCGACCAGATGGCTGTGCATGTGCCGCTTTCCGCAGAAGCACAGGCAGAGGCACGCTTCCTCATGCTGGCTGCAAACAACCTCTTAAAGCCTTCCGACGGCAGCCCTGTTGCGGTCCCGTCGCAGGATATGGTTCTCGGTTCTTATTACCTTACGCTCGATAAGGACGGAGAGACCGGTGAAGGCAAGGTATTCCGCAACATGGACGAAGCGTTCATGGCGTATGACGCAAAATATATCACGCTGCACTCCAAGATCAAGGTCAGAAGAACCGTGGAGTACAACGGCCAGACATATACGGGTCTTGTCGATACGACGATGGGCCGCATGATCTTCAACCGCCCGATCCCGCAGGATCTCGGCTTTGTTGACCGCACCGACCCGGAGAACATCCTCAAGTTTGAGGTCGATTTCCTCGTCGGTAAGAAGCAGCTCGGCAAGATCATCGACAAGTGCATCAAAAAGCACGGCACGGCAATCACGAGCGAAATGCTCGATGCCATTAAGGCACAGGGCTACAAGTATTCCACCATCGGCGCAATCACCGTTGCTGTCTGCGATGCGACTATTCCGCCGCAGAAGCAGGAGATTCTTGCAAAGGCAGAGGCAGAGATCAGCGAGATTACCGCAGATTTCCGCGACGGCTTCCTCTCCGACGGCGAGCGTTACAGCGCGGTTCTGAAGACTTGGGAAAAGGCGACGAACGACGTTACGAAAGCCCTGCAGGACGGCCTTGACCGTTACAACCCGATCTTCATGATGGCAGACTCCGGCGCCCGTGGTTCTATGAACCAGATCCGTCAGCTGGCCGGCATGCGCGGTCTGATCGCGAATACGTCCGGTAAGACGATCGAAATTCCGATCAAGGCGAACTACCGTGAAGGCCTGAACATTTTGGAATACTTCATTTCCTCCCGTGGTGCTCGTAAGGGCCTTGCCGATACGGCTCTGAGAACGGCTGACTCCGGTTATCTGACCAGACGTCTGGTTGACGTTTCTCAGGATGTTATCGTTCGTCAGGATGACTGCGGTACGACCGAGGGTCTGGAAGTGTTCGAAATCAAATCCGGTAACGAGTCCATTGAGCCGCTTAAGGAGCGTATTGTGGGCCGCTACCTGCTTGACGATTACTGTGACGAGAATGGCAACGTGCTCGTCTCTAAGGATAAGATGATTGGCGACGCCGAAGCTGACCTCATCATCAGCCGCGGCACGACGCACATCAAGATCCGCTCTATTTTGAACTGCCGCACCCGTCACGGCGTGTGCAAGAAGTGCTACGGTTCCTCCCTTGCAAACGGCCAGCCGATCACGGTCGGCGAGGCGGTTGGTATCATCGCCGCACAGTCCATCGGCGAGCCGGGTACCCAGCTGACGATGCGTACGTTCCATACCGGCGGTGTTGCATCCGCAGAAGATATCACGCAGGGTCTTCCGCGTGTCAGTGAGCTGTTTGAAAGCCGCAAGCCGAAGCATCTCGCAATCATCGCAGAGATCGGCGGTACGATCGGCTTTGAAGAGGTCAAGAAGAACCGCCACATTGTCGTTCGCGGCGATGGCGACCAGCGCAGCTACCTCATCCCGTTCGGCGCACGCCTCAGCGTAAAAGAGGGCGATGTGGTTGAAAAGGGCACCCGCTTGACCGAAGGCTCCGTCAACCCGCACGACGTGCTCGCCATCAGCGGCCCGGAGGCGGTGCAGGATTACCTCATTGAGGAAGTGCAGCGCACCTACCGTATGCAGGGTGTTGATATCAACGATAAGCACATCGAAGTTATCGTTCGTCAGATGATGCGCAAGGTGCGCATTGAAGACGCGGGCGACACGCCGCTGCTCGTCGGCGCGCTCGTCGATAAGAACGACACGCTTCTTGAAAACGAGAAGATCGCCGCAAGAATTGCAAACGGCGAAACCGGCCTGCGCGAGGCGACATTCACGCCGACGCTGCTCGGTATCACGAAGGCATCTCTGGCGACCGAGTCCTTCCTTTCCGCTGCTTCCTTCCAGGAGACCACACGCGTGCTGACCGACGCCGCCATCAAGGGCAAGGTAGACCCGCTGCTTGGCCTGAAGGAGAACGTCATCATCGGTAAGCTGATTCCGGCCGGCACCGGCATGGACTGCTACACCAATGTCGAAATTGCGCCGACGGCGCCGAGCAGCTCTTTAAGCCAGGAGGCCGTAGCCGCTTTGAACAGCTTTGAGGAAAAAACTTCCGCACAGAATGCAGAAGAGGGCTTGACAAACGAATAATGAGCGGTGTATAATGTCAAATGGTGTGTTGTGGGCATGGAATCTGAGAATTTCTGCCAGAACCGCCTTTGAAACCGCATAAAACAGACCTGTCCGCGCGATTTTTGTACGGACAGGATACTGTTTTGTATAGGCGCATGTTCTGCGGGCAATATAAACCCGCATGACATATATAGAAATTGTGTAAGGAGGTGCAATATGCCCACATTTAACCAGTTGATTCACACAGGTCGCGCAGTTTCCGAGAAGAAGGCAAAGGCGCCGGCACTGCTGAAGGGTTGGAACTCCAAGAAGAGAATTGCTATCGATCAGGATTCTCCCCAGAAGCGCGGTGTCTGCACTGCTGTTAAGACTGCTACCCCGAAGAAGCCGAACTCCGCACTTCGTAAGATTGCCAGAGTCCGTCTTTCCAACGGTATCGAAGTCTCCGCTTACATCCCGGGTGTTGGTCACAACCTGCAGGAGCATAGCGTTGTTATGATCCGTGGCGGTCGTGTTAAGGACCTTCCTGGTGTACGTTACCACATCATCCGCGGCACGCTTGACGCGCAGGGTGTTGCAAAGCGTATGCAGGCTCGTTCCAAGTACGGCGCTAAGAGACCGAAGGCCGGCGCTGCAAAGAAGTAATTTCTTTAAAGAGCCAAATTTAATCGTTACACAATGAACTTTTGACCGGAAAAGCGAAATTCGCTTTAAGGGTATTTATAATAGATAAGCTACTGATTATCGTGCGTAAATACCTTTTCTTAGCCGGCGGGAGCTTGTGCTTTCGAGTACCGATGAATTCATACTATTATGTGAAGGAGGGAAGACTATGCCAAGAAGAGGCAATGTAGCAAAACGCGATGTTTTGCCGGATCCTATGTATAATTCCAAACTGGTCACACGCCTGATTAACAACATCATGTATGATGGTAAGAAGGGCGTAGCTCAGAAGATCGTTTACGAAGCATTCGAGATCGTCGAAGAGAAGACGGGCAAGAACGCTCTGGAGGTTTTCGAGCAGGCTATGGAGAACGTAATGCCGAGCCTGGAGGTTAAGGCACGCCGTGTTGGCGGTGCGAACTATCAGGTTCCGATCGAGGTTCGTCCGGAGAGACGTCAGACCCTGGGTCTGCGCTGGATGGCGAGCTATTCCAGACTTCGTTCTGAAAAGACGATGAAGGAGAGACTGGCCGGAGAGATCCTTGACGCTCTGAACGGCGCCGGCGGCGCTGCTAAGAAGCGTGACGATACGCATAAGATGGCAGAAGCCAACAAGGCTTTCGCACATTACAGATGGTAATTTACCTGTAAACGTATTAAGGAGGATTATATGGCCCGTCAGGTACCACTTGAATTTACAAGAAATATCGGCATCATGGCGCACATCGATGCCGGTAAAACAACAACGACCGAGCGTATCCTTTATTACACAGGCGTCAACTACAAGATCGGCGAGACCCACGACGGTTCCGCTACGATGGACTGGATGGCACAGGAGCAGGAGAGAGGTATCACGATCACTTCCGCTGCTACGACGTGCTTCTGGCCGGACAGAAACGGTCACCAGAACCGTATCAACATCATCGACACCCCGGGCCACGTTGACTTCACCGTTGAAGTTGAGCGTTCCCTGCGTGTTCTCGATGGTTCCGTAACGGTTTTCTGCGCAAAGGGCGGCGTTGAGCCGCAGTCTGAGACCGTTTGGCGTCAGGCTGAGGAATACAAGGTTCCGCGTATGGCGTATGTCAACAAGATGGACATTATGGGCGCTGATTTCTACCGCGTTGTCAACATGATGCGCGAGAGACTGAAGTGCAACGCTGTACCGATCCAGCTGCCGATCGGCTCTGAAGATACCTTCAAGGGCCTCATCGACCTCGTGGAAATGAAGGCTTATGTCTACTATGATGATCTCGGCAAGGATATCCGTTGCGAAGAGATCCCGGAAGACATGAAAGAGCTCGCAGAGAAGTATCACACCGAGATGATCGAGCATGTCGCCGAGCAGGACGACGCACTCATGGAGAAGTATCTCATGGGTGAAGAGCTCACGATCGATGAGATCAAGACCTGCATCCGCAAGTCCACCATCAACAACACGATGGTTCCGGTTACCTGCGGTACTTCCTATAAGAACAAGGGTGTTCAGAAGCTTCTGGACGCGATTGTTGATTACATGCCGGCCCCGACGGATGTTCCGTCTATTAAGGGTGTAAACCCGGAAACCGAAGAAGAGGACGTTCGTCACTCTTCCGATACGGAGCCGTTCTCTGCTCTTGCATTTAAGATTGCTACGGACCCGTTCGTCGGTAAGCTGTGCTTCTTCCGTGTGTACTCCGGTACGCTTACGGCTGGTTCCACCGTTTACAACTCCACAAAGGATAACACCGAGCGTATCGGTCGTATTGTTCAGATGCACGCAAACCACAGACAGGATCTGGAAATGGTTTACGCAGGCGACATCGCTGCTGCAGTCGGTCTGAAGAACACCACCACCGGTGATACTCTTTGCGACGAAAAGCACCCGATCATCCTTGAGTCCATGGAATTCCCGGAGCCGGTTATCCGTGTTGCGATTGAGCCGAAGACCAAGGCCGGTCAGGAAAAGATGGGCATTGCACTTGCAAAGCTCGCAGAAGAAGACCCGACCTTCAAGGCATATACCGATGAAGAAACCGGCCAGACCATCATCGCCGGCATGGGTGAGCTCCATCTGGAGATCATCGTTGACCGTCTGATGCGTGAGTTTAAGGTTGAGGCTAATGTCGGTAAGCCGCAGGTTGCTTACAAAGAGACGATCCGCAAGAATGCGGATTCCGATATGAAGTACGCTCGTCAGTCCGGCGGTAAGGGCCAGTACGGTCACGTTAAGATCCGTATTGAGCCGAACCCGGGTAAGGGCTACGAGTTCGTCAACGCAGTTGTCGGCGGTACGGTTCCGAAGGAATATATCCCGGCTGTTGACCAGGGTATCCAGGGCGCAATGCTCTCCGGTGTGCTTGCTGGTTACAACGTTGTTGACGTGAAGGTCACGCTGTACGATGGTTCTTATCATGAAGTTGACTCCTCTGAAATGGCCTTTAAGATCGCCGGTTCCATGGCATTTAAGGATGCTATGCGCAAGGCTGATCCGGTCATCATGGAGCCGATCATGAAGGTTGTTGTTACCGTTCCGGAGGAATACCTCGGCAACGTTATCGGTGACCTCAACTCCCGTCGCGGCATCATGCAGAATCAGGAGGCTACTCCGGGCGCTATGCAGATCACCAGCGAAGTTCCGCTGTCTGAGATGTTCGGCTACGCAACGGATATGCGTTCCAAGACCCAGGGCCGTGGTCAGTACACCATGGAGCCCTCTCACTACGCTGAAGTTCCGAAGTCTGTTTCTGAAACGATCATCGCTTCCAGAAAAAAGGCTGAATAAAGCGAAATACTACTTGATTTTTTTGCGGTTTGTTGCTACAATGGTAATAAACTCAAAAGGTTATTTTACTGAATAAAAGGAGGCAATTCCAATGGCAAAGGCTAAGTTCGAAAGAAATAAGCCCCATGTAAACATCGGTACAATCGGTCACGTTGACCATGGTAAGACTACTCTTACTGCTGCTATCACGAAGGTTCTCGCTCTGAAGGGCCAGGCACAGTTCGAGGATTACTCCATGATCGATAAGGCTCCGGAAGAGAGAGAGCGTGGTATCACGATCAACACCGCTCACGTTGAGTATGAGACGGACAAGCGTCACTACGCTCACGTTGACTGCCCGGGCCATGCTGACTATGTTAAGAACATGATCACCGGTGCTGCACAGATGGACGGCGCTATCCTCGTCGTTTCCGCTGCTGACGGCCCGATGCCGCAGACCCGTGAGCACATCCTCCTCTCCCGTCAGGTTGGTGTTCCGTACATTGTTGTATTCATGAACAAGTGCGACCAGGTTGACGACGAAGAGCTCCTCGAGCTTGTTGAGATGGAGATCCGTGACCTGCTGAACGAGTATGAGTTCCCGGGCGATGACACCCCGATCATCAAGGGTTCCGCTTACCTCGCACTCACCAGCGAGTCCAAGGACGTCAACGCTCCTGAGTACAAGTGCATCCTCGACCTGATGGATGCTGTTGACGACTACATCCCGACCCCGGAACGTAAGGCTGACCAGCCGTTCCTGATGCCGGTTGAGGACGTCTTCACCATCACCGGCCGTGGTACTGTTGCTACCGGTAGAGTTGAGCGTGGCATTCTGAAGATGTCTGACGAAGTCGAAATCATCGGTCTCACCGACGAGAGAAGAAAGTCCGTTGTTACGGGCATCGAAATGTTCCGCAAGCTCCTCGACTTTGCTGAGGCTGGCGATAACATCGGCGTTCTGCTCCGTGGTATCCAGAGAACCGACATCGAGCGCGGCCAGGTTCTGTCCAAGCCGGGCACGATTCACCCGCACACCAAGTTCAAGGGTCAGGTTTACGTTCTGACCAAGGACGAAGGCGGCCGTCATACCCCGTTCTTCAACAACTATCGTCCGCAGTTCTATTTCCGTACCACCGACGTTACGGGCGTTATCTCTCTGCCGGAAGGCACCGAGATGTGCATGCCTGGCGATAACGTTGTCATGGACGTTGAGCTGATCACCCCGATCGCTATCGAAGAGGGTCTTCGCTTCGCTATCCGTGAAGGCGGCAGAACTGTTGGTTCCGGCGTTGTTACGGGTATCAACGAGTAATTTTTGCTCAAACTAAAATCTCATCATTTTCTTCGGGGCGAGGTGTGATTCCTCACCGGCGGTAAATGCCTTTGGCATAAGCCCGCGACCGCAGTTTTGCGCTGATCCGGTGTGATTCCGGAGCCGACGGTATAGTCCGGATGATAGAAGAAACGTGAATCAAAAGGATTTCGGCACCCCGCGAGTTTTCGTGGGGTGCTTTTTTGATTCTTACCCCCGTTTCTGTATTGACATAGTATAAGTTGGGAATGCGCATGGCTTATGCGGCATTCTAAAGGCGGTGCTGCGCGGATTTGTGCTTTCCCATAAAGGGAAAATACAAGCGCGAGTGAATTTCCTTGCGCTGCCTGATATTCATACAGAAAGGTTCTGACATTTATGACCGTAAATACTGCAAAAACTTCCAATGTGAATATTCGTAAAATTGCAATGACCGGCGTACTGGCGGCGATTGCGACCGTTTTGATGTTTTTACACTTCCAGCTGCCGTTTATGCCGAGCTTTATTTCGCTCGACTTTTCCGAGCTGCCGGCACTGATCGCGGCGTTTACGCTTGGGCCGGTGAGCGGCGTTGTCGTTTGCTTTGTGAAAAACCTTGTGCTGCTTTCGCAGACCATCACCGGCGGTGTGGGTGAGCTTTCGAACTTCATTATCGGTTCTGCGTTTGTGGTGCCGGCGGGGCTGATTTACCGCCACCACCGCAATTACGGCGGCGCGATTGTGGGCTCTGTTGTTGGCGCGCTTTTGATGGCGGTGCTGGGATTCTTCTCGAATCTGTTCATCATTTACCCAATCTACACGAATGTGATGCCGATGGAGGCCATTATGGGCATGTATCAGGCAATCAATCCGTCCGTGCAGGAGTTGTGGCAGGCGCTTTTGATCTTTAACTTGCCGTTTACGTTCTGCAAGGGGCTCATCAGTGCGGTTATCACGATTCTGGTATATAAAAAGCTGGAGCCGGTCATCAACGGCAAAGTCGTATGATATGCCGGAATTTGTCGGTATAAAACCAGGATTTTCTGCGGTTTTTTCCCTTGCTATTTGCGAAAAACTGTGTTATACTTTTTTACAGTCAAAAATGAATATGCCCTTATCAAGAGTGACGGAGGGAACAGGCCCTTTGATGTCCGGCAACCTGCATTTTGCAAGGTGCTAATTCCTGCGGCATGGCAATGCCGAAAGATGAGGATTTTGAACCGCTCATCTTTTGAGCGGTTCTTTTTTTCCGAAAATTCCTTGTAGGGGCTGTGAGTGAAAAGAGTAAAGGAGCAAAACATGAACGACAAACATCTTTTTACATCTGAATCCGTGACCGAAGGCCACCCGGACAAGGTTTGCGACCAGATTTCCGATGCAATTCTCGACGACATCATGGCGAAAGACCCGACCGCGCATGTAGCTTGCGAAGTGACGGCGACGACCGGTATGGTGCACGTGATGGGCGAGATTTCCACCGAGTGCTATGTGGACATCGATGCGATTGCGCGTAAAGTCATCAAAGAGATCGGTTACGATTCTCCGGATGCGGGCTTCAACGGTGCGACCTGTGCGGTGCTGACCTCCATCGACATGCAGTCCCCGGACATTGCAATGGGCGTGAACGAATCCCTTGAGACGAAAAACGGCGCCGCTGACCAGGACGACCTCATTGGCGCGGGCGACCAAGGCATGATGTTCGGCTATGCCTGCGATGAGACCCCGGAGCTGATGCCGCTGACCATCTCTTTGGCGCATAAGCTTGCAAAGCAGCTGACAAAAGTCCGCAAGGACGGCACGCTTGACTACCTCCGCCCGGACGGCAAGACGCAGGTGACGGCGGAATACGACGGCGACACGGTGAAGCGCATCGACACCATCGTTATTTCCACACAGCATAGCGAGGCTGTCTCTTTGGAGCAGATTCGCAAGGATATGATCGAATATGTTGTGAAGCCGATTGTTCCGGCGGAGCTCATCGATGAGAACACGAAGTATTATGTAAACCCGACCGGTCGTTTTGTCATCGGCGGCCCGGTAGGTGACAGCGGTCTGACCGGCAGAAAGATCATCGTCGATACGTACGGCGGCGTAGGCCGTCACGGCGGCGGTGCATTCTCCGGCAAGGACCCGACGAAGGTTGACCGTTCCGCTGCATACGCGGCACGTTATGTTGCAAAGAACATTGTAGCTGCGGGCTTTGCAAAGAAGTGCGAGGTGCAGCTTGCATACGCCATCGGTGTTGCACACCCGGTTTCCGTTATGGTCGATACGTTCGGCACCGGCACGGTGGAGGATTCCAAGCTTGCCGAGGCTGTGCAGAAGGTCTTTGACCTGCGCCCGAACGCGATCATCCGCAACCTCGACCTGCGCCGCCCGATTTACCGTCAGCTCGCCGCTTACGGCCACATGGGCCGTGAGGAACTCGGCGTGCAGTGGGAGAAGACCGACAAGGTTGAGGCTCTGAAGGCTGCCGTGCTTTAATTTGCGCAAAACAGAATAAGAACCGAATGCACCTTCGCGTCATAGACTGGCGCGGAGGTGTTTTTTATGGAGCCTATCGGGATTGCTTTGGTGTGCGCGTTTACGCTGTGTATCTTTTTATTTGCTGTGCGGAGCGTTTGCCTGCGCGTGACACGTTCAAAAATGCTGGAGGATGCGCTGCCGTTTACGGTGTATGCGACGATTCGCCGCGCGGACGACGCAGAGTATATTGTGCGCAGCGTTTTGGAACGCGTGAAGTGGCTGGATTTATACGGCATGTGCCGCATTGTGTGCCTGAATCCGACAAACGACCCGGAGATCGACGCGATTATCCGCAGACTTGTGCAAAAATACCCGTTTGCGGAGATTGGGGCTTTTCAAACACGAAAGAATGTTCTATAATAGAAGCGTAGAAATTATAAGTAATGAAGGCAGTAATGTTTCAGTGAAATATTCGGCTTTGCCGAATGTGAAATAATACTTACGTATTGTGAAATTTTTCGCTTGCGCGAAAAGTGAAATAAAACAAACCCCAAAGGATTTGTTTTGATGATAAATCAAGGAGGCGCAACCGATGCCGCAGGAAAACGGGCTGCTGGAAATGGAAGGCAGCGTGGAAAATATCGTCTACCACAACGACAGCAACCAGTACACGGTGTTGGAGGTCGATTGCGGCGAAGAGCTCATCACGGTGGTGGGGACGTTCCCGTATGTGAGTGTGGGGGAGCGGCTGCACCTGTATGGCACGTGGACATCGCACGCGACGTTCGGGCAGCAGTTCCGCGCGCAGGCGTTTGAGCGCTCCCGTCCGGCGGACACGGCGGCGATGCTGAAATACCTTTCGAGCGGCGCGGTGAAGGGCATCGGCGGCGCGCTGGCGGGGCGAATTATAGAAGCGTTCGGCGATGAATCCATTAAGGTGATTGAGGAAGATCCGGCGCGGCTTGCAACCGTGAAGGGCATCACGCTGAAAAAGGCGAAAGAAATCTCCGAGGAGATGCAGCGCGTGAACGGCATCCGCGATTTGATGGCATTCCTCGGCAGCTTTGGCGTGCGCCCGGAGGACACCGTGAAGGTGTGGAAGGTGTACGGGCAGGACTCTGTGGCGTGCATTCAGGAAGACCCGTACCGGCTGTGCAGCGATAAGATCGGCATTTCGTTTGCGGTGGCGGATCAGCTGGCGGAGTCGCTGGAGTATGACCGCGACAACAAGGAGCGCGTGAAGGCGGGCGTGCTGTATGTGCTGCGGCACAATTTGAATAACGGGCACACGTGCCTGCCGGCGGATAAACTGTGCGCGGCGGCCGCGAAGCTTTTGGGCGTGCCGCCGGAGAGTGCGCAGGAGGCTTTACTTGAGCTATGCCAGACGTTTGAGGCGGTGAACGAGAATTTTAACGGGCGTGACTTCGTGTTTTTGCCGAAGCAGCACCGCAGCGAGGTGTACTGCGCCGACCGCATCCATATGATGCTGCGCTACCCGCCGGAATCCATTACAGGCATTGACCGGGAGATTGCGGAAATCGAGCGCACAGAAGGCATCGAGTACGCTGAATTGCAGAAGGATGCGATCCGCGCGGCGCTGGAAAAGGGTCTTTTGATTTTGACGGGTGGCCCGGGCACAGGCAAAACGACGACGCTGAACGCGATTATCCGCATTTTGATGGAAAAAGGCGAGACGGTATTTCTGGCGGCGCCGACGGGGCGCGCGGCGAAGCGCATGTCCGAGCTGACGGGCGTGGAGGCGAAGACCATTCACCGCATGTTACAGGTGGACTGGGACGACAACGATGACCCGGTGTTCCAGAGAAACGAGCGTAATCCGCTGGAGTGTGACGCAGTGGTCATCGATGAGCTTTCCATGGTGGACGCGTATGTGTTTGAAAGCGTTCTGCGCGCGCTGCCCATCGGCTGCCGTTTGATCTTGGTCGGCGACAGCGACCAGCTGCCGAGCGTGGGGCCGGGCAATGTCATCGGAGATCTCATTGCGTCGAAGGTATTCCCAACAGTGCAACTGAAGGAGATTTTCCGTCAGTCGATGGAGAGTCTCATTGTGATGAACGCGCACAAGATTGTAGAGGGCGAGATGCCGGAGCTTTCCGTGCGCAGCAACGATTTCTTTTTTATGCCGCGCGAGGATGCGCGCTCCGTTTCGGAGACGGTGCAGTCGCTTGTGGTGACGCGCTTGCCGAAAAGCTACGGGTATTCGCCGGTGACGGACATTCAGGTATTATGCCCGGGACGCAAGGGCGAGCTTGGCACGGTGGAGCTGAACCGTAAGCTGCGCGAGCAGATTAACCCGCCCGCGAAAAACAAGCCGCAGGTGACGGTGAACGGCACGGTTTTCCGCGAGGGCGACAAGGTGATGCAGATCAAGAATGACTACAACCTGCCGTGGAGCCGCGAAGACGGCACGGTGGGCGAAGGCGTATATAACGGCGACATGGGCATCATCATCGATGTGGACAAAGATGCCGGGTGCCTGCGTGTGGAAATCGACGACAAAGAGGTGCTGTATGATTTTGAGCACGCGGCAGCAGAACTGGAGCTCGCCTACGCCGTGACGGTACATAAGAGCCAGGGCAACGAGTTTACGGCGGTGGTGATGCCGATGTTCCCGGGCGCACCGCAGCTGAGCTACCGAAATTTGCTGTATACGGGCATTACACGTGCGAAAAAGCTGCTGATTTTGGTTGGCAAGCGCAGTGTAGTCGCCGATATGGTGGCGAACGATAAAAAGACGCGGCGTTTTTCCGGCTTGCAGCACTTTTTGCTCGAAAAGCCGGAGGAAGACGGGCCGGAGCAGAATGAGGAAGCGGAAGCATGAGCGTTTTAGAGAAGATTCTCACGTTCTTTTACCCGAAGCGATGCCTTTTGTGCGGGCGTGCGGGAGCGGTGAACGAGGACGAGTTGTGCGCGGACTGCGCGAAGCTGCAGCCGGATATTCACGTGCGGTTTTTCGCGTTGCATGCAGGAAGACGGGATTACACACTGGAATGCCGTGCGCCGCAGCGGTACAAGGAGCCGTTTCGGTCATCCTTGTGGCGGTTCAAGTTCAAAAACGAGACGAACCTTGCGAAACCGCTTGCAAAGTTAATGCTGCCGGCGATCGATAAAAACCGGGTTTGGGACTGTATTGTGCCGGTGCCCATTAGCCGGGAGAGGCTGAAACAGCGCGGGTACGATCAATCGGTGCTGCTTGCAAAAGAGGTATCGAAGTTGACGGGTATTCCGTGCCGCACGGATATTTTGGAGAAGACGAAGCACAACCGCACGCAGCACAATTTGAGCGCCAAGGAACGTGAAGCGAATGTGCGTGGGGCGTACCGCGCAGAGGGTGCGGCGCGGCTGCGCATTCTGCTTTTGGACGATATCGTGACGACCGGCGCGACGGCCGTGGAATGCGCAAAGGTGTTGTACCGAAACGGGGCGGACTATGTGGGCTGTGTTTCGTGCGCGACGGTCGATTAGACCTTGCAAAACGGGAAAAAGTCATGTAAAATAAAGGACAGTATAACGCGAGAGGATGGTACCATGGCCGGTACGGATATTGCGATCGATTTGGGTTCGGCAAATTTCAGATTATATGTAGACGGCAAGGGTGTTGTGGTGGATGAACCGAACGTCATCGCCGTAGATGAAGACTCTAACCGTGTGGTGGCCGTGGGCCGCCGCGCGTATAAAATGCTTGGCAGAACGAGCGATCGCGTGCGCGTGGTCAAGCCCGTGACGGGCGGTGTGATTTCCGATTTGACGCTGATGGACGCGACGCTGCAGCACTACCTGAAAAAGGTGACGAACAGCCGCGTTTTCATGCCGCGCGCCGTTGTGGCGGTACCGAGCGGTATTACGGAAGTGGAGCGCCGTGCGGTGGTGGACGCTGTGGCGGCGAACGGCATTCGCAAGGTGTGCTTGATCGAAGCGCCGGTGGCGGCGGCGATCGGTGCGGGGCTGGATATTTCCCGCCCGCACGGCAGCATGGTCGTCACGCTCGGCGAGGGTGTGAGCGACATCGGCGTGCTTTCGATGAATCGCCTTTCTGCAAGCGGCAGCATTGCCGTGGGCGGCGCGGTGTTCAACGAGGATATTATCAAATACGCGCGCAGAAAGTTTGACCTGATTATCGGCGAGCAGACGGCAGAGGCGGCAAAGTGCGCCGTGGGCTGCGCGTTCCCGCTGAAGGACATTGAAAAATACGAGCTGCGCGGCAGAGACGAGCGCAACGGCCTGCCTGCAAAGGTGGAAGTGACCTCCGACGAGATTGGCGAAGCCATGCTGGAATCTGTTGTGAAGGTTGTGCACAAAATTCAGAGTGTGCTGGAGGAGACGCCGCCGGAGCTGACGGCAGACATCGGCAATGCGGGCATTGTGCTGACAGGCGGCGGCGCGAAGCTGCGTGGGTTGGATACGCTTATCTCGAAGCAGACGAAAATGCGCGTGCGCATTGCGGAAGAGCCGGAGGACTGCGTGATTCTCGGCGCAGGACGCGCGGTGCAGTGGATAGACAGCGTGAAGATGGACGCGGGCAAGGAAAACGGCAATGTGCCGCTGACCGCGTATTATTAAGGAGCGGCGTATGGAAAAACGGGTGCCGAAAGGCCGCAAAATGTGGACGGTGCAGATCGACGAAAACGGCGGTGTGCATATTCCGAAAGAGGCCTTGGCGCTTATCGGGCTGAAGGCCGGGGAAAGCGCCGTGCTGACGGGAGACAAACGCCGCGGGTTGGTGCTTGTGGCCGAAAGCCGCGCGGAATCGGTGCAGGAAGCCTTTTTGAAAAATGAAGAATAAGCTTGGCGCAGAGGAATTCTCTGCGCTTATTTTTTACGGAAATTTGCGTGCCGGTCTTGCGTGCGGCGGGCTGCGGCGCTGCCGTCTCGGGGGAAAGTGAAGCTGCGCAAGAAGAGCGGGCATTGGGAATATAGGTAAAAGCAGAGTAAATGAAGATAAAGCCGGATTATGGAACGCGGCTTTTGTTCTGTGAAAAACGGCGGGGTGAAAGCTTCCGAATAAAAAATCAAAATAGGGGTTGACAAATGTATACGAGTTTAGTATACTATTAGCAAGTTAGTTTATACTAACTTTAAGGATAACACATAGCGGTGAGAATCCGCTTTATTTAAAGCAAAAGAGTTAGCGAAAGCTAACTTAAATCAAATGCAAAGCCCGGTTTTGCGGGCGGCCTGTGAAACGCTTTTGCAGGCAGAAAGGATAGAATATGAGCGTAGTGATCGTTGGCGGCAATGAACGCATGGTATGTCAGTACATGGACATCTGCAAGAACCATGGCTGCAAAGCAAAGGTGTATGTGAAGGAGAACGGCTCCTTGAAAAAGAAGCTCGGCACGCCGGACTACCTTTTGCTTTTCACCAGCACGGTCTCGCACAAAATGATGCTGAGCGCTTCCAAGGAAGCGAAAAGAAATAACATTCCGATCGCGTATGTGCCGAGCAGCAGTGCCTCGGCGCTGCACAGTGTACTGGCAGATTGCTGTGCGGCTGTGCGCGGAGAGTGTGCTTTCAATGCTTGAGAAATACTTGATCGAGCATTGTGCGCCGACGCTGGCGTCGCTTAAAACGGCGAGTTTATTTTCCTACCACGCGGCGCAGGACCCGGAGGACGATGTAAAGCATTTGAATCGCATATTCCGCGATAAAGGGGTGGAGCTGCTGATCTTAAAGCGCGAAGAAAATGCGATGCTCATTTATGTGTGCCGCCGCACGCAGCTTGCAAAAGACCTGGAGCGCCCCGGCGCAAAAGAGCTTTTAGAACGCTACGGCTACACCGACACGAGCGTGGACGGCGCGATAGAGCGGCTGCGCATGCGGCTTGCAAGCGGAGACGGGTTCCCGCATGAGATTGGGCTTTTCCTCGGCTACCCGGTGGAGGACGTGCTTGGGTTCATTGAAAACGCCGGGCAAAACTGCAAGTGCTGCGGATGTTGGAAGGTGTACTGCAACGAATGCGAGGCAGTGCGCACATTTGCGCGGTATAAGAAGTGCCGGGACATCTACAAGCGTTTGTGGCAGGAAGGCAGAAGTGTTTTGCAGCTTACCGTAGCTGCCTGACATATAAAGAAATTTTTGAAAAGAGGTTACAAAAAATGCGTAAAACAGCAGTTGTTTATTGGAGTGGCACAGGCAACACCCAGATGATGGCGGAAAAGGTTGCAGAAGGCGTTCGCGCAGCGGGCGCAGAAGCAGATGTATATAACTGCACAGAGTTCTCCGCAGACTTGATGGATAACTATGAGGCTGTGGCGTTCGGCTGCCCGTCCATGGGCTCCGAGCAGCTGGAGGATACGGAGTTTGAGCCGGTGTTTACCGAGTGCGAAGCAAAGCTTTCCGGCAAGGTGATCGGGCTGTTCGGCTCTTACGGCTGGGGCGACGGCGAATGGATGCGCAACTGGGAAGAGACCTGCCTTGGCGACGGCGCGGTCTTCGCAGGCGAGAGCGTCATCTGCAACGAAGCACCGGACGACGAAGCAGACGCAGCGTGCATTGCGCTTGGCAAGAAGCTCGCAGGTGAATAATTTATAGAGTATAACGTGTAATACCACACATTTGCGCATAACAGGATAGAAAAAACCGACGGCATGAGGGAACTTGTGCCGTCGGTTTTCTTATACAAAAGGAGCCGCTCTCGGAAACGGGAACGACTCCTTTGCTGTTTATGATTACATGGACGTCGGAACAGTGATGTTGAACATGGTGAGGACGTTGCGAATGACCGTTGCGGTGGCGCGGCAGAGGGTGAGACGCGCCTGCATGAGGCTTTCTTCCTCGCCCTTTACACGGCAGGCATTGTAGAACTTGTGGAACTTTGTTGCAAGCTCGATAACATAGCGCGTGATGCGTACCGGGTCGTAGTCCTTTGCGGCGCCGATGATTTCATCGGTGTAAGACGCGATGTGCTGGATGAGCTCAAGCTCCTCCGGCGCGGTGAGCAGTGCAAGCTCCTCTGCGGTGCAGTCGCGCGGGGTGACGCCCTCGGCTTCCAGTGCGCGCAGGATGCTGCAAATACGCGCGTGGGCGTACTGGACGTAGTACACGGGGTTCTGTGAATCCTGCTGCACGGCGAGGTCGAGGTCGAAGTCGAGCAGGGAGTTCGCTTCACGCATGTTAAAGAGGAATCTTGCGGAATCGACCGGGACTTCATCAAGCAGGTCACCAAGCTGGATGGCCTTACCGGTACGCTTGCTCATGCGCACGGGCTGGCCGTCACGCATCAAACGGACGAACTGCATGAGGATGATGTCGAGCTTATCGGCGCTCTGACCGATGGCGTCCATCGCGCCCTTCATGCGGGCGACGTGGCCATGGTGGTCGCTGCCCCAGATGTCGATGAGCAGGTCGAAGCCGCGGTCGAACTTATTCTTGTGGTAGGCGATGTCTGCCGTAAAGTAGGTTGGGTTGCCGTTGGCGCGGACGAGCACTTCGTCCTTTTCGCCGCCGAACTCGGTTGCCTTGTACCAGACAGCGCCGTCTTTTTCGTAAGTGAGGCCGCGGTCACGCAGGTAATCGACGACGGCCATGACTTCGCCGTCCTTGTGCAGGTCGCTTTCGAGGAACCAGCGGTCGTAATGGACGCGGTATTTTTCCATATCGGCCTTCATTTTCGCGATGTTTTTCGGCAGGCCGAAACCGACGAGTGCCTTGCGGCGCTCTTCTTCGGTGACGTGCATCAGCTCGTCGCCGTGCTCTTTGGCATACTCTTTGGCGAGGTCAAGAATGTCTTCGCCGTGGTAGCTGTCCTCCGGGAGCTCCGGCGGATTTTCCGCGAAGAGCTGCTGGTAGCGAATGGAGAGGGAGAGACCGAATTTGTCGAGCTGATTGCCGGCGTCATTGACGTAAAACTCACGCCAAACGTCGTAGCCTGCGGCATCCAGAACGGAGGCGAGGCAATCGCCGAGCGCGCCGCCGCGGGCGTTGCCCATGTGCATGGGACCCGTGGGGTTGGCGGAAACGAACTCGACCATGACCTTGCGGTGGTTGCCGTAGTCGCTTCTGCCGTATGCGCTGTCTTTTGTGAGCACTTCGGTCAGCACATCGCTGTAAAACGCGGAGCCGAGGAAGAAGTTCATGAAGCCGGGGCCGGCGGTCTCGGCCTTAACGAAGTAGGTGCCGTTGAGGTCGAGATTTTCCATGATAGCCGCGGCGATCTTCGGGGGCGCCATGCGGAATGCACGCGCGGAAGCCATGGCGGCGTTCGTTGCGAAATCACCGTGAGAGCGGTCTGCCGGGCGTTCTACGGTGAAAGCGGGCAGCTCTGCTTCGGGCAGCATGCCCGCAGTCATCGCTTTTTTCATCGCCGCTTCAATGACGGCAGAAACCTGTTCTTTTGCAATGCTTACTGCTTTAGACATAGGGGATGTTCCTTTCGGTTTATTTATTGAATAGATCACGCTTGCGCAGGCGAACGCAGATTTCGTTGCTGGAGGAAAGCTGGGTATCGATGTCGAGCGTATAGCGGATGCACAGCTCACCGCCCGCAGCGGAAAGGTCATGCTTTAACGTCTGTGTATATACGCCGAGGGAGAGCACGCCTGCGCCGGTATCATAAAGGCATTTGTGGCGCTTGCCTTTTTCCAGCACCAGACGGGTGGGCGTGCCGGGGGTCAGCATGGTGACGGTATCCTCATTTTCGATTTTGAGCACTTTGAGCTGACCGTTATACGGCGCTTCATCGGCATATTCCGTGTAGGAGATATACTTTGCGCCGCCGCGCTCGGTGTAATCGCCGAGCGTATCCACCTGAATTTCATCGGTCTGTGCGTCAATCGTTTGGCGACCGATGATGGTGATTTCGTAATCTTCGCGCATAATCACTCAGTACCTTTCAATATCTATACATTCCACGCAGCTTTCAACGCTTTGCCCGAGGAAGAGCTCGGCGACTTTATAAAAGCTTTCGGTGTCGTCGCTGACAAAATACTGCTGTGTGCCGTCGGTTTTGCCGTCGCACAGCAGACCGTTTTCCTCCAGCACGGTGCGGCAGCTTTTGGCGGCTTCGCGGCCGGAACTGATGAGTGTGACGTTTTCGCCCATGACGCGGCGGATGGTCTCGCTGATGATGGGGTAATGCGTGCAGCCCAGAATGAGTGTATCTACGCCGGCTTCACGGATGGGCGTTAAGTAGCGCTCGGCCGTCAGGCGCGGGATAGGGTCATCCGGCGAGACGAACGCGTTTTCTACGAGCGGCACGAATAAGGGGCACGCCTGCTCGAACACTTCGGTTTTCGGCGCGAGACGCTCGATCTCCTTGCGGTAGGAGCCGGAAGCGATGGTGGCGGCGGTGCCGATGATGCCGATCTTGCCGTTTTTCGTTTGCTCCACCGCGGCGCGCGCCGTGGGGCGCAGCACATCAAAATAGGGGACGGGCAGCGCATCGCCGATGTCACGGGCAACGGAGCTGACCGTACCACAGGCGGCCAACACGGCTTTTACGTCGTGCCGGATGAGAAAATTCATATCTTGCTTTGCGTATTTGCGGATGATCTCGCGCCCGCGCGAGCCGTAGGGCACGCGGCCGGTATCGCCGAAGTAGAGGATATTCTCGTTCGGCAGGGTGCGAATCAGCTCCCGCATGGCGGTGAGGCCGCCGAGGCCGGAATCAAATACGCCGATGGGTCTGTTATCCATAAATTGCGCCTCGCGTTAGTCTTCACGCGTGAAAGCGCAGTCGATGAGCTTTTCAAGCAGCTCGCTGTACGGGGTACCGGCGTTTTCCCAGAGCTTCGGGTACATGCTGATGGACGTGAAGCCGGGCAGCGTGTTGATCTCGTTTAAAATGACCTTATGCTCCTTTTCGGTGACGAAGAAATCCACGCGGGAAAGGCCGTCGCAGCCGAGCAGGTTGTAGGCACGAACAGCCGTCTTGCGCACTTCCTCCGCAACGTCTTCGGGCAGACGCGCCGGGATGAAGAGCTGTGCGACGCCGTTCTTATATTTGTCGTCATAATCGTAGAATTCTGCACCCGCACCGATCTCGCCGACCGGGGAAGCGACGCTTTTGCCGCGGTTTCCGAGCACGGCGCACTCGACCTCCTGCCCGACGATGCCTTCTTCAACGACGACCTTCGTATCGTTTTCGGCGGCAAGGCGGATGGCGGCATCGAGCTTTTCGGGAGCCGTCACCTTGCTGACACCGACGGAGGAGCCTGCATTTGCCGGCTTTACAAACACCGGGAAATTGAGGCGTGCGGCGATTTTGTTGCGGATCTTCTCGCCGTCTGCGAAATAGCGGTCGGCGTAGAACCACAGGTAGTGCGCCTGCTCGATGTTCGCGGCGGAAAGCAGCGTGTGGGTGACGGCTTTATCCATGCACACAGCGGAAGCCAGTGTGCCGCAGCCGACATACGGGATGCCGCTGAGCTTAAAGAGACCCTGAATGGTGCCGTCTTCGCCGTTTTTGCCGTGCAGCACGGGGAAGAGGACATCGACCTTCAAAACGGTATAGCTGCCGTCTGCGTTCAGAACGACAAGGCCGTTCGTCGCTTTATCGGGAGAGATGAACGCGGGGCGCGCGGTTTCGCTGTTCATCCACGTGTTGTTTTCAATGTTTTCCACAGCACCCGAATAGAGCAGCCAGCGACCGTCTTTTGTGATGCCGAGGGTGAGAATGTCAAATTTCTCTGTATCGAGATTTCGGATGATCGAAGCGGAGGACATCAGCGAAACTTCATATTCCGAAGACGCGCCGCCGAAGATCACGCAAACTGTTTTTTTCATGATAAAGGGCTCCTTCCCGCGCAGAAAATCACTGCGCAAACACTTTTTTGAGTGTTCAAAAAGAATTTTCAAAAGAATAAAAGAACAATATACCAGTAGTTTTACTCTTTTGCCGTATAAAATATGCGAATACACGAAACGGATCGCGCACACGCGTCGCCGTTCGGGCGATATCGGTTTAGTATACCATATCTTCCGTGTTTTTTCAAGCGCTGTGCGGGTTTTCGGGGCAGGATATAAAAGAAAAGCAGCCCACGGCGCTGCAAACACAGAGCCGTGGACTGCGAAACGGTAAAATTATTCTGTTTTAGAAAAGCGAGTTAGTCCCACATCTTGAGGTATTCGCCGGTGTTGCCTTCAAGGCGAGCCTGCTCGAGCGTGACTTCGATGCTCGGTGCGCCGAGGGTGATGCGTCTGTTCTTGTCATTATAGCACCAATGCACGGCGTTCTGGATGATGCGGCGGACGTACGGATTGTAGAAGGAACCGTTCGTCTCGTGGCCCGGCTGGAAATAGAAGATCTTGCCGTAGCCGCGGGTGAAGGTGCAGCCGCTGCGGAAGACTTCGCCGATGTGGCTTTTGCATAAAATCCGACTTTGCGGGCAGGCTAAAGAAGTCGCCAAAGTGCGGCACGAACTTAGAAATTCAAAAGGAAAGGATCTGGACCGATATGAACAAGCTGAAATGTAGCGTGACGACCTGCCGACACAACGCAAACGACCTGTGCGAGCTGCGCAAAATTCAGGTGGACGGCCCCGCCGCGCTGGAAAGCCGCGAGACCTGCTGCGGCTCTTATGCAGAGCGCACGTCTTCCTCCGAAAACTCCTGCGGATGCTCGTCTTCACCGAGCGCCACAGCTGATGTGCATTGCAGCGCCGAGCACTGCACGTATAACGATAACCGCAAGTGCAGCGCGGACTGCGTCTGTGTGGGTTGCTGCTGCGCAGACCCGGAGGTCGTCAGCGAGACGGAATGCTGCACGTTTGAGCGCAGAGCGTAACCGTTTCTAAATCTTCACATGTTTCCCTTAGGGCGGTGCGGCTTTGGCTGTGCCGCCCTTTTCTGTTGCTTTTTACCATGTTTTTCGATATACTGTTTTTATAAACCGACAGAGAGGGGGAGCACGGTGATCGACACGGAACGTTTTTTACAGGCGCGAAAAGAGGCGCTGGGGCGCGTTGGCGGCGCAGGCGGTATCGGTACGCTTTCGGAAAAAGCTTTGCACGCGGCGCTGAAAAGCTACTACGAACCCGATTTTGAGAGCCGCGAAGTGAAGGTGGGCGGCTTTGTGGCGGATATTGTCGGCGAAAACGGAATCATCGAAATTCAAACGCGCGGGTTTGACCGGCTGAGCCGCAAACTCGACGTGTTTTTGGAAGCGGCGCGCGTAACGGTGGTATACCCTGTGGTGCCAAAGCGCGGGCTGTGCTGGGTGGACCCCGAAACAGGCGAGATCTTCGAAAAGCGAAAATCACCGAAAAAAGGCGCAGCGTATGATGTTTTTCCGGAGCTGTATAAGATCAAAAATCAGCTTATGCACCCGAATTTCCGGCTGTGCATCCCGCTTTTGGAGGTGACGGACTACAAGTATCTCGACGGTTACGGTAAGCAAAAGAAGCTGCGCGCGACGCGCGGGGAGCGTATCCCGGAAGCACTGCTCGGCGAAGTGATCTGCGAGAGCCGTTGGGATTATTTGAATTTGCTGCCCGAAGACCTGCCGGAGCCGTTTACGACGAAAACGCTTGCAAAAGCGATGCGACGCGCGCAGACGCAAGCGCAGTGTGCAGCGAATGTGCTGTATTCCATGGGTGTTTTGGAGCGTGTGGGTAAGGAGAAAAACGCATATTTGTACGTGAAAAAACAGGAAGAATAAAAGCATATCGCTTGCGGCTTTTGAAGCTCGGAGCGATACGCTTTTTGGTGGGGGTTGTTTTTCTGAAGGCGGCGTTTTTGCCGCCTTGGGCGTTGTCCTAAGAACCCGCAAGTTTTCTCGAAGAAAACTTGACGAAAGACTCTTAGCCATGGTTACCGGAAGCTTAGGCGTTTAATTTACGGAAGTTCATTTTCAGCGTTCTTGTACTGCGCAGGTGAGGAACGTTGGCGTCGGGGCGATGCATGTATACGCTTTGTATCAGGCCGAAGCCGAGGTACAGACATACGGCACTGCTGCCGCCGGCAGAGAAGAACGGCAATGTGACGCCCATGACGGGCAGAAGCGCCAGGCACATGCCGATATTTGAGACGGACTGTAAAGCGATGAGCCCGAAAAAGCCGAAGCACATGCAGCGCCCGAGGTCGTCCCTCGCCTTTGACGCGATATACAGCACGCGCAGGAGATACACTAACAATAATACGATGATGGCGGTGCAGCCGATGAAGCCGAGCTCCTCACCGGCAACGGAGAAGATAAAATCACTGTGCTGGAACGTGACGAGGTTTGTTTCGACACGCGGACCGTTAAACAGCCCTTTGCCGGTCAGCTGGCCGCTGCCGATGGAGATACGTCCCTGCACCTGCTGGTAGCCTTCATTGAGCTGAATAGATGGGTCGTCCAGATTATAGACAGATGTGAAGCGCTTGATCTGGTATTCGCTGAGAACAAATTTCCACAGCACGGGCACGGACACGGCGACAAGCGCGCCGAGCAAAATGAAATAGCGCAGCTGCACACCGCCGCCGAGGCTCATGCACAGGAACATGAAGAAAAAAACGATCGCGGCGCCGTCATCACCCTGAACATGGCAGAGCAGAACGGGCACCGCCGCGTGGAGCGCGAGCAGAACGACGTGCAGAGGGTGATTGATTTTATTTTGCACGCGCAAAACGGAGATGTGCTTTGCATACGTCAGCATAAAGCAGATTTTCACAAGCTCGCTCGTCTGGAACGTGCGGCCCGCAAGGCTGATCCACGCGCGCGCGTTGACGCCCTCGCTGCCCTGCACGCTGATGCCGAAAAACATGGTGTAGAGCATGATAAAAACGGAAAAACCCGCGATGAGATACCAGAACGACGCAATGCTTTCGTAATCGATGAAGGAGAGTACAAGCGCCGCGAGAAGGCCCGCAACGGTCACGACGAGCTGCGTTTTGAAATAATCCGTGTTCATCGCGCGGGAAACGCTTTTCAGAAGAATAAGGCTGAACGTGGATATTGTGAGCATCAAAAGCCAAAGAAGCTTGTCCGTACGGCGGAAAAAGGACGAAACAGCAAGGAAAATGCGGCTGTCTTTCGTAAGATCACCTGCTTTCAAAAAAATCAGAAGAAGCCAAAGTAAAACAAAGCGTAAAAGTCTTTGTAAGATGTTAGGAATAAAAAGCAAAATTTCAACAAAATTTCTATTTTAGTATATCACACAGAAAAGGAAGGGGCAATATCCAGATTTTTTCCGTTAAAAAAGCGCGTTCCTCTTTACGGAAACGCCTTTTTGCGCTATAATCTATAAGGCATAACGATGTCCGCATGCTGCGGCGTGCGGCAAAACGGAAAAGAACGGAAATGAAAGGTTGGTTGCAATGCTTACCGATATTGAAATTGCGCAACAGACAAAATTAAGACCGATTGCGGAGATCGCGGAAGAACTGCATGTATGTCCCGAAGAGCTGGAGCCCTACGGACGCTTTAAAGCAAAGCTGAATGATGACCTGTTCAAAAGACTTGAAAACGAGCCGGACGGCAAGTTGATCCTTGTTACGGCCATCAACCCGACGCCGGCGGGCGAGGGCAAGACCACCACAACGGCTGGCCTCGGTCAGGCTATGGCGAAGATCGGCAAAAAGGCCGTCATCGCGCTGCGTGAACCGTCTCTGGGTCCGGTGTTCGGCATTAAGGGCGGCGCTGCGGGCGGCGGCTACGCACAGGTGTTGCCGATGGAGGACATCAACCTGCACTTCACGGGTGATATGCACGCCATCACTTCGGCAAATAACCTGCTGTGCGCCATGCTCGATAACCACATGCAGCAGGGCAACGTGCTGGGCATCGACCAGCGCCGTGTGCTCATCAAGCGCTGCGTCGATATGAACGACCGCGCGCTGCGCAGCATTGTCATCGGCCTTGGCAGTAAGGTGAACGGCATCCCGCGCGAGGACGGCTTTATCATCACCGTCGCAAGCGAGGTCATGGCGATTTTGTGTCTTGCAAAGGATTTGAAAGACCTGAAAGAGCGCCTCGGCAAAATCCTCATTGCATATACGTATGACGGAAAGCCGGTCTATGCGAAGGACATCAAGGCGGATGGCGCTATGACGGCTTTGCTCAAAGATGCCATCAACCCGAACCTTGTGCAGACGATTGAAGGCACACCGGCCATCATGCACGGCGGTCCGTTTGCAAACATTGCTCACGGCTGCAACTCCGTGCGCGCAACGCGCTTGGCGCTGAAGCTCGGCGATTACTGCATTACGGAAGCAGGCTTCGGCTCCGACCTCGGTGCGGAGAAGTTCCTCGACATCAAGTGCCGTTTGGCGGGTCTCAAGCCGAACTGCATCGTCGTTGTCGCGACGGTTCGTGCGCTGAAATACAATGGCGGCGTGCCGAAGGCAGAGCTTGCAAAGGAGAATGTTCCGGCGCTCGAAAAGGGCATTGAGAACCTGCGCGCACACGTGGAGAACATGCATAAATATAACGTGCCGGTCGTCGTCGCCATCAACCGCTTCGGCACCGATACGGACGCGGAGCTGAAAGTCATCGACGATTGCTGCAAGTCCCTCGGTGTAGAGTATGCACTCTCCGAAGTGTTCGCAAAGGGCGGCGAAGGCGGCGTGGAGCTTGCAAAGACCGTCTGCAAAGTCATCGACGAGAATCCTGAAAGCCACTTTGCGCCGATCTATGATCTTGATCTCACAGTGGAGGAGAAGATCCGCACGATCGCGCAGAAAATCTACGGCGCGGATGATGTGACGTTCACGAATCAGGCGATGAAGTCCCTGAAGGACATCAAGGCGCTCGGCGGCGACGCGCTGCCGGTGTGCATCGCAAAGACGCAGTATTCGCTTTCTGACGACCCGACGCTGCTCGGCCGTCCGACCGGCTTCAACATTACAATCCGTGACTTGCGCCTCTCGAACGGTGCGGGCTTCGTGGTTGCGTATGCGGGCGATGTCATGACGATGCCCGGTCTGCCGAAGGTGCCGTCTGCCGAAAAGATCGACGTCGACGGTAACGGCGTGATCCACGGCCTGTTCTGATGCAACGGTTTGTTTCTCACTCGGTGCAGGACACCGAAAAAATCGCGGCGAAGCTGGCGGAAAAGCTCAAGGGCGGCGAGGTCATCGCGTTCACGGGACCGATGGGCATGGGCAAGACGGCGTTTACGCGCGGACTTGTACTGGCGCTTGGCGGCGGGGACGTGGTCTCCAGTCCGACGTTTGCGCTTGTGAACGAATACGATGCGCGGCTGACGGTGCAGCACTTTGACATGTACCGCGTTTCCGGTTGGGACGATCTCTACTCCACGGGCTTTTTCGATTACCTCGATACGGACAACGTGCTCGTCATTGAGTGGAGCGAAAACATCGACGGCGCTTTGCCGGAAAACACGATTTATGTCCACATGGAAAAGGGCGAGACGGAGACGGAGCGCATCGTTACCATTGAGGGCATAGACCTGTGATAAGTTTCTGATAGAAAGGACGGCTTTTGCGCGGCAAAAAATCGCGCGAAAGCGACAAATATGCTGATTTTAGCACTCGATTCCTCTGCGGCGCCGGCCTCGGCCGCGCTTTTGGAGGACGGAAAAATACTCTCTGAATTTTATATCAACACAAAGCAGACGCACAGCCAGACGCTGATGCCGATGGTGGAATCTGTTTTGAAGCTCACGAATAAAACGCTTGACGATGTGACCTGCATGGCGGTCTCCGCCGGGCCGGGTTCGTTCACGGGGGTGCGCATCGGCGTCTCCTGCGTGAAGGGACTTTCCATGACGCGGAACATCTCGTGCGCGGGCGTTTCCACGCTGCGCGCTATGGCGGAGAACGCACGGCAGCTGACGGGTATCGTCTGTGCTGTGATGGACGCACGCTGCGGGCAGGTGTATAATGCGCTGTTCCGTGCGGAGGACGGTAAGCTCACACGTCTTTGTGATGACCGCGCACTGCCCATTGCGGAGCTTTTGGAAGAATGCAAAACGTTTACGGAGAAGATTTATCTTGTCGGCGATGGCGCGGAGCTTTGCTATAAGACGTTTGCGGCTATCCGTGCAGAGCTTTTGCTGCCGCAGCTTCGTTTTCAGCGTGCCTCCGGCGTTGCCATGGCGGCGCAGGAGATGGTTGAAAACGGACAGACGGTCACGCCGGACGCTTTGATGCCAATCTACCTGCGTCTGCCGCAGGCGGAGCGTGAACTGAAAGCCAAAAACGCACAGAAAAACAATAAGTAATCCATATACGAAGGAGAATAAAGCATGAAGATCGCAGTTGGTTCGGATCACGGCGGATTCGCTCTGAAAGAAGCCGTCAAGAAGCATTTGGAAGCGAAGGGCATCGAAGTCGAAGATTTCGGCTGCTATTCCACGGAGAGCGTGGACTATGCGGTGTACGGCGCAAAGGTCGCGCACTGCGTGGCAGACGGCAAGGCTGATTACGGCGTACTTGTTTGCTCCACGGGTATCGGTATTTCCATGGCCGCAAACAAGGTGAAGGGCATCCGCGCGGCACTGTGCAGCGATGCCCACGCAGCGGAAATGACCCGCCGCCACAACAATGCAAACATTCTGTGTCTCGGCGGCCTTGTCACCGAGGAGAAGACCGCGCTGGAGATCGTGGACACGTTCCTCAAGTTTGACTTTGAGGGCGGCCGCCACCAGCGCCGTATCGACCAGATCGCAGATATTGAAAACGGACGCCTGTAAGGCAGAAATCGGAGAAATCAATATGGAAAACAACGAACAGATTTTTATCATGAACCACCCGCTCATTCAGCACAAGCTCTCTTTCCTGCGCGATAAGAACACCGGCACAAAGGAATTTCGCGAGCTTGTCAGCGAGATTGCAACGCTGATGTGCTACGAAGCTACCCGTGACCTGCCGCTGATGGACGTGCAGACGGAGACCCCGATGTGCACCGCAACGACGAAGGTCATCGCCGGCAGAAAGCTGGCATTCGTGCCGATTCTGCGCGCCGGTCTCGGCATGGTAGACGGCATGCTGCAGCTCGTTCCGAGCGCAAAGGTCGGCCATATCGGTCTTTACCGTGACCACGATACCTTGCAGCCGGTCGAATACTACAACAAGCTGCCGTCCGACATTGAAGAGCGTGATGTCATCGTGCTCGACCCGATGCTCGCGACCGGCGGTTCCGCAATGGACGCGATCACCATTGTAAAGCGCAGCCGCCCGCGCAGTATCAAGTTCCTGTGCATCATTGCAGCGCCGGAGGGCCTTAAGGCACTGAGCGAAGCGCACCCGGACGTTCATATTTACTGTGCAGCCGTTGATGAGAAGCTCAACGAACACGGTTACATTCTGCCGGGCCTCGGCGACGCAGGCGACCGTATCTTCGGCACGATGTAAGCTTTCGGAAAAGTTAATTTTATAAGCAAACGCTCATGGCGTGAAAATGAAGAAGGAGCCGTACCCGAAAGCGGGCGCGGCTCCTTCGATTTTTATGTTTTGCGTTTTGCGGGGGGATTACAGCAGACGCGTGTCGTTGATGATAAGCTCGAACGTGAGCCCCAAAAGATCGGCGGCTTTTCTGCACAGCACCATACGGTCGAGGAAAATCTCGAAATACTCCATGACGGGGCAGATGTCCGTATCAATCGTGATGTTGAAAAGGCAAAGCTTCTGCTCTTTGTCAATTTTCAGCGAGGCGTTCACGACGGCGTAATTCACGCGGTCGTGAATATCCGTTGCGATAATCGCGTTTTTGCGCACGCGGGAACGACGCACGTCGCTTTTATCGGAGAGGATCAGCGCGGCAGAGACGGCGTTTACCGGGAAAGCGGTTTTCTCATCGTGGTGACCGATAGCCGAGCAGATGATAGCGATTTCTTCCGGCGGCATGTTCATGCGCGTTAAAAGCGTGAACGCCATAATGGCGCCGCTGTGCGCGTGGTCGACGCGGTTTACCGTGTTGCCGATATCGTGCAGATAACCGGCGATGGCGGCAAGCTCGCAGGTGCGCGTATCGTAATCAAGCGCTTCCAGAATGTTCCGCGCGTAGTTGCTGCACCGCTTGGCGTGCGGGCGGCCGTGCTCTGTGAAGCCCAGTGCGCCAAGGCAGCTGTTGCCCGCCTCCACGTAGACCTTCACTTCGGGATTTTTAAAAATGTCCTCCGGCATGATATGTGCATATTCCATAACGGTGCGCTCCTGAATTCAAAATCAGTCCGCTGTAAACATGCGGTACATGGCCTCAAGGCAGATTTGTGCGTGCAGCTTGAACTGCTCCACGTTGATGCACTCGTTTGCCTGGTGTGCGTTCGATTCTTCTTCATCGAACGATGCGCCGAACGCAACGCCTGCGCCGCCCATCTGGCGGGCATACGTGCCGCCGCCCATGGAGAAGACGTCGCACTTTTTGCCGGTGACGTCCTCATAAGCGCCGGAAAGCAGGCTGACGAGCGGGCCGTCCTTCGGCAGGTACAGCGGCGGCTCATCGGAAATGAGCGTGTAGGTGAGGCCTGTGCCCTCCACGGACTTTGCAAGGATCTTGTCAATCTCTGCGCCGGACTTTGTTGCCGGGTAGCGAATGTCGATATCGAAGCGGCCCTCGCCGTTTTCGATGTTCACAAGGCCGAGGTTGAAGGTCAGCGCACCGCTCGGCTCATCGGACATCTTAACGCCGATGTTGGAGCCGTCATATGCAAGGCCGACTTTCTCATCCATGAACGTGAGGAATTCACCGCAGTCTGCGCCGAAAACGTTCACGAGCAGGCGTGCAAGGTGTGCGGCGGCGTTGATGCCGATCTCCGGGGTAGAAGCGTGCGCGGCCTTGCCGGTTGCGACGATGTGCGCGCCGTTTTCGGTGCGTGTGATGTCGAACTTCACTTCCGCAGCGTTTGCAGCTTCGACAAGCTTTGCAAATTCGTCGTCATCACAGAGCACGTCGGCTTCTGCCTTGTACGGCACGGCGTTGACAACAGTACCGGCCTTGAAGGAAACGATCTTCTTGCCGACCTTGCCGGTTACGGCAAAGCGGAACAGGCCTTTTTCGCAGTGGCACACGCCGTAGCAGGCGTCCGGGGTGAAGCCCATGGTGGGCATCTGCTCTTTGGAGAAGTAGTGACCCATATCCTGCATGCCGATCTCCTCTGCGGAGCCGAGCACGACGCGCAGCTTGCGTTTGCCGACGACGCCTGCTTCCTTCAGCGCGCGCAGGCAGTGCAGCGCAACAATTGCCGGACCCTTGTTATCGGAAACGCCGCGGCCGAATGCCTTGCCGTCGCGGATGACCATGGTGTACGGATCGCTGTCCCAGCCTTCGCCGGCCGGCACGACGTCAAGATGCGCCATAACAACGGCGTTTTCTTCGCCCTCGCCGAGTTCTGCGTGCATTGCATAATAGTCGCTGTTCTTCGTCTTAATGCCGTATCGTTCCGCAATTTCTATCGCCTTATCCACAGCGGTTGCTGCGTCCTTGCCGAACGGATACGGGCCGTCCTGTGGCTGTGCGACTGAGGGAATGGCGATGATATCGCCGAGGTCTTTCATTATATCGTCCCAGTAATCGAGAATTTTTTCACCGAACATGATACATTTCATCCTTTCCAAATGAATATACCTCTATCATAATCCATATTTGTGTTAAAATCAATCAAAACTCTGTAAATTTCCGCAGAGAAATAAAAATGAAAGGGGAGGGTAGGATGCTGAACGGCATCTGGATGGCGATGATTGTGCTGGCGTTCGTCGGTGCGGTGTGCACGGGGAGATGGACGGCGCTTTCCGCTGCGGCGGCGGATGGCGCAAGGCAGGCGGTGGAGACGGTGCTTTTGCTGCTCGGCGCGATGTGCCTTTGGACGGGCATCATGCGTATTGCGGGGGAGGCGGGGCTTACAAACGGGCTTTCCAAAATTTTGTCGCCGGTCATCAAGCGACTGTTTCCGAATTACGGAAAAAATGAAACCGTGCGCGAAAAAATATCGATGAATATTGCCGCAAACATGCTCGGCATGGGCAACGCCGCCACACCGTTTGGATTGAGCGCCATGGACGAAATGCAGAAACTACAGACGGGCGACGCGCCGACGCAAGAGATGATCTTATTCGTCGTGATGAATACGGCGTCGTTTCAGCTGATCCCCTCGGCGGCGGTCACCTTAAGGGCTTCCTACGGCAGCGCAGACCCGTATGATGTTCTGCCGCATATTTGGCTTGTTTCATTCGGCAGCCTGCTCGTCTGCGTGCTGATGTGCCGCGTGTTTCAAAAATTGTGGCGGGCATAGGCGCGGCGGCTGTCTGCGGCGTGATCGCGCTCACGGTCATGTGCGGGTACGTAAAAGGACTGCCGGTATTTGAGCTGTTCACAAAAGGCGCGGCGGAGGGCATGTATACGGCGATAAAATTATTGCCGACACTGCTCGGACTTATTGTCGGCATTTCCATGCTGCGCGCGTCCGGCTTTTTAGAGCTGTTTTCCGCGCTGCTGCGGCCCGTGACAGAAGTGCTGAACATTCCCGCGGAGCTTATGCCGCTCATCTTACTGCGCCCGCTTTCGGGCAGCGGCTCGGTGTCGTATGTTACGGAGCTTTACAGCGCATACGGTGCGGGCAGTGTAATATCCCGATTGGCGGCAATTTTATCGTCTTCGACGGAAACGACGTTTTACGCGGCCGCGGTATATTTTTCGGGTCGGGGGTATAAAACGCTGCGCTACACGATTCCGGCGGCGCTTTGCGGCGATCTTGCCGCCGTGCTGCTCACGCTGCTTTCGGTGCGGCTTTTCGGGTAAAACTTTTTCTGTACGTTTTTGTGTTTTTGTGATATACTGCTCTCAAAGAAATTTGTTTTCGGAGGGGAAAGGTATGCTGCTGGCACTGGACGTCGGAAATACCAACATCACACTGGGCGTTTATGAGGGGGAAAAGCTGCTGTTCGTCACGCGCATGGCGACGAATCCGCCGCGCATGGAGGACGAATACGCTTCTGCAATGCTCAGCATTTTACATTTATACAATATTCACACGTCGCAGGTGAACGGCGCGGTTTTAAGCTCCGTTGTGCCGCGGCTGACCGATGACCTCGCCCGCGCGGTGCGCCGTGTTTGGAAGGTGGAACCGTTCATCGTCAGCGCGCAGTCTGTGCCGGAGCTGAAAGTGAAGCGCGATGTGCCGAACACACTCGGCGCCGACCTCGTTGTCGGTGCTGTGGCGGCAAAAGCCATGTACCACGGCCCGTGTATCGTCATCGATATGGGCACGGCAACGACGCTGACGGGTTTAAACGCCGACGGCGAAGTGTGCGGCGTAGTGATCATTCCGGGCGTCGGCACGTCCCTTGACGCATTGACGAGCCGCGCAGCGCAGCTTTCTTCCGTCAGTCTGACCGCGCCGCCGCAGGTGCTTGGCCGCAACACGATGGAGTGCATCCAGTCCGGTATGGTGTTCGGCACGGCGTGTATGCTGGACGGCCTGTGCGACCGCATTGAAGGTGAGCTCGGCGCACCGTGCGAGGTGGTCGCAACGGGCGGCCTCGCAGGTCTTATCGTACCGCATTGCAGCCGCAAGATCACTTTCAGCGATACGCTTCTGCTGGACGGCCTGAAAATTATCTGGGATGCGCACGGGGAAAAGTAAAATAAACGAATAAGGCAGTGCCGAATATTCAGGGCACTGCCTTAACGTTTTCTTTCGGTTGTCAGTCTTGTCTTGCCAATAGAAACGCTATATGGTATACTATAAAATACGATTTTTCTGCAAGGAGACTACATTTTCATGAAAGAAAAGAAAAAGATCCCGTGGGGTCTTATATACGTGGGGCTGACGGTGGTCGTGATGATCGTGTTCGGGCTCGTCAATACCGAATTTGCGGGCATGTTTTCCGTCATCGCAAATCTTTCTCTCGGGTTTGTGGCGCTCGCCGTACTGATGACCGGCGTGTTCCTCGTAACAGAGGGCGGCATCATCCATATGCTGCTGCGCGCGCAGGGCGAGCACGTCGGCTTTTGGACAACGGTGAAGATTGGGCTCATTGGCATTTATTATTCTTACATCACGCCGAGCTCCACGGGCGGGCAGCCCGCGCAGGTCGTCTATCTGAGGCGCGATAAGGTCTCGGTCGGCAACTCCACTGCGGTGCTGTTTGTAAAGTTTTTTGCGTATCAGCTTGCGTTTGTGCTGTGCACGGTGGCATCGCTGATTTATATGTACCCGCGTTTGAAGCGGGACGACCCGCAGCTCATTCCCATTGTGCTGCTCGGCATCGCCATCAACGGGCTGTGGATTATCGCGATACCGCTTCTGTTCAGCCCGAAGATCTTAAAAAAGCTGTGCGGCGGCGTGACAAAGCTGCTCTTGAAATGTACGTTTCTCAAAAAGCGCGAGAATTACATAGAAAAAGTGCACGGCTTTGAGGCGGATTTCTCCTCCTACACAATGAAATTCAGAAGCAAAATGCGCTATGTGTTCCTTGCGATTTTGTGGTCGATCCCGCAGGTCATTTTGCAGATGAGCGTGCTGTACGTGGTGTTCCGCGCGTTTTCACTCGACCTGCCTTACGGCGAACTGCTTTGTATGCAGACGATGCTGCAGGCCTCCGTGTGCTTTATCCCGCTGCCCGGTGCATCCGGCGCACAGGAGCTCGGTTTCTCCATGTTCTTTAAATCGTATTTTGCGTCCGGCGATATTTTGTACACCGCCGTGCTTGTCTGGCGATTCTTCACATATTACATCATCGTGCTGCTCGGCGCGCTCGTCGTCGTTATCGATCAGCTCGTGTTTGGTTGCCGCAGAAAGCAGGAAGCGGCGCTCTCTGCAGGAAAAGAATAATTCGACTTGCTTCGGCGCAACTCGTAGGAGTTGCGCTGTTTTTATGTTCTTTTATGACATATTCCCATGCGCCGGAAAACATTGACATTTTTCTGCCGTGTGTCTATAATGGGCTCGGCGGCTGAAATTCGGAAAGGCCGCATTTCAGCCGTGAAAAAGAAGAAAAAGGAGAAAAACATATGCTGAACATTCAAAACTACACAAAGCGCTTCGGTGACAAAATCGCCGTAGACGACCTTTCGCTGCACATTGCGGCGGGGGAGATTTGCGCGTTCATCGGACACAACGGCGCGGGAAAAACGACTACGCTGAAAGCCTGCTGCGGCTTATTAAAGCCGGACGGCGGCACCATTACGGTGAACGGCATCGACATTCAAAAAGACCCCATCGCCTGCAAAAAGATCATGGCCTACATACCCGATAATCCTGATCTTTATGAATTCCTGACGGGCTACGAGTATTTGAATTTTGTTGCGGATATGTACGGTGTATCGGAAGCGGACCGCAAGGCGCGCATGGAAGCGCTTGCCGAGCGGCTGGATATTAAAAACGCGCTGCCGAACCTCATCTCGGAGTGCTCGCACGGCATGAAGCAGAAAATCGCCGTTATCGGCGCGCTTATCCACGAGCCGAAGCTCATTTTGATGGACGAGCCGTTCGTCGGGCTCGACCCCATTGCGGCGCACGAATTAAAGGAGATTATGGCGGAGCATTGCCGAAACGGCGGCGCTATCTTCTTTTCCACACACGTTTTGGAGGTGGCGGAGAAGCTGTGCGACAATGTGGCCATTATCAAAAACGGCAAGCTCATTGCACACGGCACCATGGACAGCGTGCGCGGCGACGGTTCTTTGGAGCAGGTCTTCTTAGAGCTGGAAGACCACAAGGACTGAAAGGGGGAGGCTGCATGTTAAGATCCCTCTGGAAGCTGCAATGGAAGCAGTTTGCGGCGCGCATGAAAAAAGGCAACGGCAAAAAGACCTCCGGCGGATGGCTGGTTTTTCTGATGCTGTTCCTTGTGGTGTGCATGGAAATTTTGATGTTTGTGGGGTTCGCAGAGCTTGTTCCGTTGTGCGAAATGGGGCTTACATGGCTGTATTTCGCCATGGCGGGCACAGCGGCGCTGGCACTTTCCATGCTGGGCAGCGTTTTTATGACGCAGGCGCAGTTGTATGACGCGAAAGACAACGAACGGTTGCTTTCCATGCCGATACCGCCAAAGTACATTCTCTTGACGCGCATTGCAATGCTGTTCACAACGACGGCAGGGTACACGCTGGCGGTTTTGCTGCCCGCGTTCGGTATTTACGCGTTTTCCTACGGTGCATCGGCGACGATGATTATCGGGTGGCTGTTTACATTTGTGGCTCTGAGCCTGATTTCGCAGTCTGTCTGCTGTGCGCTCGGCTGGGTGCTGCACAAGCTTCTCAGCCGCCTGCGCAACAAGGCGGTTGTTTCGCTTTTGTACATGGTCATCTTCATGGCGGTGTACTGGTATTTTTACGCGAACGTCAACTCGTTTTTGTCCGGAATCGTCATGCAGGGCACGCAGATCGCGGGTGCGATGAAATACGTTTGGCCGCTTTATGCTATTGGCATGGCGTGCGGCGGAAGCCTTTTGCACACGCTGCTCGTGACTTTATTGAGCGCGGCAATAGCGCTTTTCACGCTTTGGCGGCTTTCCGCATCTTTCATTTCCTCCGTGCGTACATCGGGCGCGAAAGCGGGTGCAAAGCACAAATCGGGCAAAGCTTCCGCAAAGCAGCGCACGCCGGTGCTGTCTGTTGCGCATAAGGAGCAGCGGAAGTTCTTCACAAGCCCCGCGTACCTGATGAATTTCGGCTTCGGTCTGGTGGTCATTCCGGTTCTGCCGATTGCCGCCGCGATTTTCCGTGGGAAGCTGATGCAGATGATAAGCTTGATGAGTTTTCGACCCGAGTGGATTGCGCTCGGCATTTTTGGCGTGATGGCGTTTTGCATCGCGACGTCCTGCGCGACCGCGCCGTCTGTCTCGTTGGAGGGCAAAAATCTGTGGGTGCTGCGCACGATGCCCATAAGCGGCAAAACGGTGCTTTTGGGCAAACTCCTTATGGTGTGCCGCCTGCAAATGCCGCTTGTCGCCGTCAGTGTTTTGGCGCTTTGCCTCATCGCCGGGTGCGGTATCGGGTTCACGGTGCTGACCGTTTGCGTTTGCGTTTTGTTCTGCTGGTTCGTCGGCACGCTCGGCCTTGTGATGAACCTGCTCGCGCCGCGCTTTGACTGGCAGAGCGAAAATCAGCCGTGCAAGCAGTCCCTCAGCGTATGCGTCACAATGTTCGGCGCGTACTTCTTTGCGGCGGTGATCGTCGGCGTGTTTTTCGCGGTATCTGTACTGCATATTCCGGGCATTGCAGCGTATGCGGTAACGACTGCGTTCCTTTTGCTTGCGTCTGTCTTGATGCACCTGCTTTTGGTACACTGGGGCGCGAAAAAGTTTGAGTGCTTAGAAGCCTAAATCAAAATAAAATCGAGCGTCGGCATACGTCTTTTGGCGGTGCAGACGCTTTTTCTTGCTTTTTTTGCAAAATCATGCTATGCTGAAACCACTTGATTTGGTTGGAGGGGATTTTATGATCTATACGATCACATTCAATCCGGCGGTGGATTACGTCGTCACGGCGGACACGTTCCGCACGGGCAAAACGAACCGCACGAAAACGGAAAACATTGTGTTTGGCGGCAAGGGCGTGAACGTCTCTTTGCTGCTGCACGCATTGAATACAAAAAGCATCGCGCTTGGGTTTATTGCGGGCTTTACGGGCAAAGCGCTGCGCGAGGGCGTTGAAAAAGAAGGCATCACGACCGATTTCATCGAAGTCGAAAACGGCTTTACGCGCATCAATTTAAAGCTGCATGCCGAGGAAGAAACGGAACTGAACGGCAGCGGTCCGGAGATTTCAGAAAACGAGCTCAAAATTTTTTTTGAAAAGCTCGGTGCCTTGACCCCGCAGGATACCTTGGTGCTTTCCGGCAGTGTGCCGAAGTCACTGCCAAAAGACATTTACGCACAGATTGCAAAGCTTGCGCAAACAAAAGGCGTACGGCTCATTGTGGATGCCGCAGGCGATTTATTATTGTCTACGCTTGAATTTCAGCCGTTTCTCGTAAAGCCGAACCGCGAGGAGCTTTCCGAGATGTTCCGTGCCCCGGCGGACACGGAGGAACAGGTGACAGCGCTTGCGGAGAAGCTGAAAAAACGCGGCGCAAAAAACGTGCTCGTTTCCATGGCGGGCGACGGTGCGCTTTTGTATACGGAAACGGGCGAGGTGTATTTTGCCCTGGCGGCAAAGGGCACGCTGATAAACTCCACCGGCGCGGGTGATTCCATGGTCGGCGGCTTTTTGGCGGAATTCACGCGTTCCGGCGATTTTGCAAAGGCGCTCGCCATGGGCACGGCGGCGGGCGGCGCAACGGCGTTTTCCGTCGGCATCGCGGGCTTTCAGAAAATTATGGCGGTGCATGAAAGTGTGAAAGCTGGGGTGCAGCGTGTTCGATAGTTTTCTGGTCGCGCTGAATGCGATCATGCCGACGTTTTTGCTTTTGGCGTTCGGCTACTTTTTAAAGCACAAAAACTTCGTCTCGTCGGAATTTTTAAAGCAGACGAATACGCTGACATTCAAATTTTTTCTGCCGTTTTTGCTGTTTAATAACATCTATAAAACGGAGATCACCAAGGCCATCGACGGCATGACGTTCACAATCGCGGTAGGGAGCCTGCTGCTCTTGTTCGCAGTGCTGTGCGTCGTCGTGCCGCGTGTCGTGCGCGAGCCGAAACAGCGCGGCGTCATCATTCAGGGACTTTTTCGCAGCAACTACGTCATATTCGGCGTGAGTCTCGTCACGAACGTGTTCGGCGCGGAGGAGGCTGCCGCGGCCTCCATCTTGAGCGCCGTACTCGTGCCGATGTACAACGTTTTGGCCGTCATTGCGCTGACGGTATTTACGGGCGGAGGCAAGGTCTCGCTGAAAAAGACGCTCAAGTCCATCGCGACAAACCCGCTCATTATCGCGGCACTGCTCGGTGTTTTTGCGTCCATCATTAAATTGCGTTTCCCGGCATTTCTGGAAACGAGCCTGCGTGATGTTTCGCGCCTTGCCACACCGCTCGCGCTCATCGTGCTCGGCGGTGATTTCAGCTTCCGCAAGCTAAAAGGCAACATGCGTATTGCGGGCGTGACGGTGTTTATAAAGCTCGTCGTCATTCCGCTTGTTTTTCTGCCGATCGCGGTTCTGGCGGGCAGCAGAGGGCCGAGTCTTCTGGCGCTTGCACTTGCGTGGGAAACGCCGGTCGCGGTATCAAGCTACATCATGGCGCAGCAGGCGGGCGCAGATGGCGAACTTGCCGGTCAGCTTGTTGTTTTGAGCGCTGTGTGCTGCATCCCGACTGTATTTTTGATGATCTTTATTTTGCAGAGCATGGCGTTGCTGTAAAAGTAAAAACCCGTTTCCGGTAAAAGCTTCGGAAACGGGTTTTGTGCTGTTTAAGTTCATTAAAGATGCTCGTTCATTTCGCGGACATGCGCGCGGATTTTTTCAAAGCTCTCCTGGCTGATGACGTGCTCAATGCGGCAGGCGTCCTCTGTTGCAATGTCCTTCGGCACGCCGAGATAGGTGAGCCAATCGGAAAGCAACTTGTGGCGCTCATACATGCGGTTGGCGATAGCAAGGCCGTCCTCCGTCAAGTGAATGTAGCCGTCGCCGTCTACGGTGATCAAATTGTTCTCGCGCAGCTTTTTCATGGCTACGCTGACACTGGGTTTTGTAAAATTGAGCTCGTTGGCAATATCAATAGAACGCACATAGGTGCTGCGCTCGGATAAGATCAAAATGGTCTCAAGATAGTTTTCTGCGGATTCCTGAATTTTCACGGCTGTCTCCTCTCACAATCGGGGTGGATAAATTCTTATAACAGTATAACACAAATCCAAAAAGAGTTCAATTCCCATTTTGTGCAAAATCGAAAATAAGTTGCAGGAGAAAATGACAGAAAAAGTCAAGACCCGCCGGGGGGAACCGGCAGGTCTCGGCTTTTCTTATTTCAGGAGCGTAGTACGCGTCGTACTCAATTTAAATGGGAAGATTTATTATTCTACATCCTGCAGGGCGTCGTAGCCTTCTTCGCCTGTACGGACTTTGATGACATTCTCCACGTCGTAAACGAAGATTTTGCCGTCACCGATGTGACCGGTGTAAAGCGCTTTCTTCGCCGTTTCGATGACCGTGCGGACAGGAACCTTAGAGATGACGACCTCCACCTGTACCTTAGGCAGCAGGTTTGCTTCTACGAGCGTGCCGCGGTAGTATTCCGGCTTGCCCTTCTGAATGCCGCAGCCGAGTACGTTCGTCACCGTCATACCGGTAATACCGACGCTCATCAGTGCGTTCTTCAAGGTATCGAAAGCTGCCTGCTTGCACACAATCTCGACCTTCGTCATCTTCATGCCGGTGCTTTCCGCTTTTTCGGTCTTCACGGGGGCGTGATGCACAACGACCGGCACTGCTTCGTCTACCGCAGCTGGGCCGAACGGGGCAGGGGCAACGCTGAGGTCTGCGCTTTCGAGCGAGGTGTTGATGGCCGGAACGAAGTCTGCATACGCATTTGCAAGGCCATGCTCGGGCAGGTCAAGGCCCATAATCTCTTCTTCTCTCGTCACACGCAGGCCGACCGTCGCGCGGATGAGCAGGAACACAATGGTAATCGTCACGGCTGTCCAAGCGCAGACCGTAAGCACACCAAGCAATTGTTTTGCAAGCAGTGCAATGCCGCCGCCGTAGAACAGGCCGGTGAAGCTATCGTTGCCGGGGGCTGTGGTCGTTGCAAAAAGACCGACTGCAATGGTGCCCCAAATGCCGTTGCAGAAGTGGACGGCAACCGCGCCGACCGGGTCATCGACATGGAGCTTATAGTCGAGCAGCCAAACGCCGAACGGGCAAAGGAGACCGGCCACAATGCCGATGAATGTCGCGCCGAGGCAGTCTGTTACATCACAGCCGGCGGTGATGGCGACCAGACCGGCGAGAGAAGCGTTGAGACACATGGAAACATCCGGCTTGCCGTACTTTACCCATGTGAAAATCATGCAGGTGACGGTCGCTATGGCAGGTGAGACGGTGGTGGTGAGGAAGATGGAGCCGAGCTGCTCAACGCTTGTTGCCGCAGCACCGTTGAAGCCGTACCAGCCGAACCAAAGAATGAACACGCCAAGGCAGCCGAGCGGAATGTTGTGGCCCGGGAAAGCATTGACCTTTACGATCTTGCCGCTTGCATCCTTTTCGAACTTGCCGATGCGCGGGCCGAGCAGCTTTGCGCCGATGAGCGCGGAAAGACCGCCTACCATGTGGATGGCGCAGGAGCCTGCAAAATCATGGAAGCCGAGCTGCGAAAGCCAGCCACCGCCCCAGATCCAGTGTGCTTCGATGGGGTATACCAAAGCGGAGATAACACCGGAGTAAATGCAGTAGGAAAGGAACTTTGTGCGTTCTGCCATTGCGCCGGAAACGATGGTCGCGGTCGTGGCGCAGAACACAAGGTTGAATACGAAATTCGACCAGTCAAAGTTTGCGTAGTTTGTGAAAATATCAAAGCCCGGCTTACCGATGAAGCCCAGTAAGTCTTCGCCCAGCAAAAAGCTGAAGCCGATGAGAATGAATACGCCGGTGCCGATGCAGAAGTCCATCAGGTTCTTCATCAGAATGTTGCCGGCATTTTTTGCACGGGTGAAACCCGTTTCTACCATGGCGAAGCCGGCCTGCATCCAGAAGACCAGCGCTGCGCCCATCAAAAACCAGACGCTGAAGATTTCGCTTGTCATATGTTCGTCCTCCTATGTGTTGTTTGAAAATAGAAAAGGGTGTGCACGTTTGGTTCCTGAAACGGAACCCCGTGCACACCCTTGTGCCTATATTGAATTTTTCATTCCTTATCCGTTTGAAACGGTATGTTCAAAGCCCTTTATACTCTGAACATCAGATCGCCGTAGCTCGGGTACGGCCAATAATCGGAAGAAACCAGCGTTTCCATCTCGTCCACAACGGCTCTCAGCTCGGTCATGGCGGTGATGACGGAATCCTTATAATAGGTCGCAACCTCAATCGGATCTTCGCCGACTTCCTTCACGCCGATGATGGCGTTATCGAGCGCAGCGAGCTTCTTATATGCGCAGTCCTGCAGGCCGGAAAGACGCTTGATGATATCAAGCTCCGCTTCGCACGGAATGTCATCGCTGATGGCTTTCTTCGTGGCAACGCCGCTTGCAAGCTCCGCAACGTAAGAGGAAACAGCGGGGAGAATGTCGCGCTTGACCATATCGCTTGCGGTGAGCGCTTCGATGTTGATGGTCTTCGCGTACGTCTCGAGGATGATGTCCTGTCTGGACTGCATCTCGACCTCGGTGTAGATCTTATGCTTTGTAAAGAGCTTCACGTTCTTTTCGTCGGTGTAGTGCGGCAGTGCGTCTACCGTGGTCGGCAGGTTCGTCAGGCCGCGCTTTGCAGCTTCCGCCTTCCATGCGTCCGCATAGCCGTCGCCGTTGAAGATGATGCGCTTGTGCTCTTTGATCACGCGCTTGATGAGTGCGTTGAGTGCGCCGTTAAAATCTTCCTTGCCCTCAAGCTCGTCTGCAAACTGCTCGAGCTCATCGGCGATGATCGTGTTCAACATGATGTTCGGGCAGGCGATGTTGAGCTGCGAGCCGAGGCTTCTGAACTCGAACTTGTTGCCGGTGAAAGCGAACGGGGAGGTTCTGTTTCTGTCCGTTGTATCCTTTGTGAAGGACGGCAGAACGTTTACGCCAATTTCCATGTTGACGCGGAGCGTGCCGCCGTAGACCGTGCCGGTCTCAATGGCGTGCAGAATAGCCGTAAGTTCGTCGCCGAGGAAGATGGAGATGATGGCCGGAGGCGCTTCGTTTGCGCCGAGACGATGGTCGTTGCCTGCGGAAGCGACGGAGATACGGAGCAGATCCTGATACTCGTCAACACCCTTGATGACAGCGGCGAGGAAGAGGAGGAACTGTGCGTTTTCCTGCGGCAGCTTGCCCGGCTCCAACAGGTTCTTTCCGGTATCGGTGGAAATAGACCAGTTGTTGTGCTTGCCGGAGCCGTTCACGCCTGCAAACGGCTTTTCATGCAGCAGGCAGACAAGGCCGTGGCGGAGCGCAACGTTCTTCATTGTCTCCATGGTCAGCTGGTTGTGGTCGGTCGCAACGTTCGTGGTGGAGAAGATCGGCGCCAACTCGTGCTGTGCCGGGGCGACCTCGTTGTGCTTTGTCTTAGCAAGTACGCCGAGCTTCCACAGCTCTTCGTCGAGCTCCTGCATGAACGCGGCAATTCTCGGCTTGATTGCGCCGAAGTAATGATCTTCAAGCTCCTGGCCCTTCGGCGCGCGTGCACCGAACAGCGTGCGGCCCGTGTAAATGAGGTCCGGGCGCTCATCGTAGAGCTTTTTATCGACAAGGAAATATTCCTGCTCCGGGCCGACGGTCGTGATGACACGCTTTGTTGTGGAGTCGCCGAAAAGGCGGAGAATACGAACGGCCTGTGCGCTCAACGCTTCCATGGAGCGCAGCAGCGGGGTTTTCTTATCCAGCACCTCGCCGCCGTAGGAACAGAACGCCGTAGGAATGTACAGGGAGTGATCTTTAATGAATGCGTAGGAGGTCGGGTCCCATGCGGTGTAGCCGCGGGCTTCAAACGTTGCGCGCAGACCGCCGGAAGGGAAGGAGGAAGCATCCGGCTCGCCCTTGATGAGCTCTTTGCCGGAGAATTCCATGATGATGCGGCCGTCTGCCGTCGGAGAAATGAAGCTGTCGTGCTTCTCGGCGGTGATGCCGGTCATCGGCTGGAACCAGTGCGTGTAGTGCGTTGCACCTTTTTCAATCGCCCAGTCCTTCATGGCATTTGCCACAGCATTGGCAACCGTGATGTCGAGGTCCTTGCCGTTGTCGATGGTCTTTCTCAAAGACTTGTAAACGTCCTTCGGCAGTCTCTCACGCATGACGTCGTCGTTAAACACCATGCTGGCGAAAATGTCCGGCACATTGATCTTTGTCGTGCTGCTCATGTAAACCACTCTTTCCTTCAATAAGATTCGCATAATAGGAGGGGCGAACGCTGCGATATAATTTGTATATCTTCCCGTGCGTTTCGTCCTGCGGCTTCGCTTTACGAAACCGTCTGCACAGCTGTTCGTAATTCATTCAAACAAAAAAGCGCTGGGGATGGCAATAAACCAACCACAGCGCCTTTGCTATGCTATGTGATGAATTTTACAACGTCTCGGGCCATTTGTCAACACCTTTTTTGAGGAAATTTGAAGATTTGCAGGATGTACAATTTAAACCTGCGTTTATAAATTCGTTTTATGAAGTTTTTAAAGTCAAGCGAACATAAAATGAAATTGCTACAACTCGAAAATTCAAAAACCGCAAAATTTTTCTTGACATATAAGATGGGCCGCTATATAATGGTAGGCAGACAATGGAGTCTGATCATACATGTTGCTTTTTAAAAGCTGCCGAATGTGGGGCTTTTAGATTGCGCCGGGGGGAACGGCGCGCGTGCATTGCACGCAGCATGTATGGTCAGACTTTCTCTTTTTTTCGGAAAAGCCGGGAAAAAGACGTATATCTTATTTGTTTTCAGAAGGGAGCAGTCTTCATGCTTAGAGAAGGCAAAAGCACAGCGGGCGATTTCCGAATTCCTTCGGGGTGCGCCGTATCCTCCGTTTTTTCCCGCAGCGGAAAGCGGCTGGACGGCTCCGATATCATCCGCTCCATTGAGATCATGCACGACCGTTCAAACGGCCTTGGCGGCGGCTTCGCCGGCTACGGTATTTACCCGGAATATGCGGAACAGTATGCGTTCCACGTTTTCTATAATAATGTAAAAGCAAAAGAGGAATGTGAGAAGTTCATCAACGAGCATTTCGACGTCGTGAACCTTTCCAAAATTCCGATCCGCAAGATTCCGCAGATCACGGACGAGCCGCTTATCTGGCGGTACTTCGTCACACCGCTGCACACAAAGCTTGCGGAAAGCCAGCTCGATGAAGACGAGTTCACCGCCCGCTGCGTCAACCGCGTCAATACCTTTATCGATGGCGCGTATATTTTCTCCAGCGGCAAAAACATGGGTGTGTTTAAGGCCGTCGGCTACCCGGAGGATGTCGGTCGGTTCTATCGTCTCGATGAATACGCCGGCTACTGTTGGACGGCGCACGGCCGCTACCCGACGAATACCCCCGGCTGGTGGGGCGGTGCGCACCCGTTTGCGCTGCTCGACCTTTCCGTTGTCCATAACGGCGAAATCTCGTCCTACGATGCGAACCGCCGCTGCATTGAGATGTACGGCTACAACTGCAACCTTTTGACCGATACCGAGGTCATCACCTATATTTTCGATTATCTTGTACGCCGTCAGGGCCTCACCCTGCAGGAGGTCGCAAACGTCATCGCGGCACCGTTCTGGACGACCATTCAGAACAAAGGCCCGGAGGAGCGCGCGCGTCTGACGTATTTGCGCAATGTGTATTCCGGCCTGCTCGTCACCGGTCCGTTCTCCATTCTGGTCGGCTTTACGGGTGGCCTTATGGCACTCAACGACCGCTTAAAGCTGCGTTCTATGGTCGTCGGCGAAAAGGGCGATATGGTCTACATCGCCAGTGAAGAATCCGCCATCCGCGTCATTCAGCCCACGCTCGATAAGGTCTGGGCGCCCGCAGGCGGCGAGCCTGTCATCTTCACGCTGGACAAAAAGTAAGAGTTTGTGTTCTCTGAGAAATGAGGTTACTATAAATGGCTATCGATTTTTTATATCCGCAGTACGAGGTCGTCCGCAACCCCGCGCGCTGCATTGCCTGCCGTGCCTGTGAACGACAGTGCTCCAACGAAGTACATGCTTACGACGATGAGCTGAAAATGATGATCTCCGACGAAAGCCGCTGTGTGAACTGCCACCGCTGCGTTTCCATCTGTCCCACGCGCGCTTTGAAGATCGTCAAGACCGACCACATCTTTAAAGAAAATGCCAACTGGTCCGGCGAGACCATCATGGAGGTCTACCGTCAGGCGAGCAGCGGCGGCGTGCTGCTGTCTTCCATGGGCAACCCGAAGCCCCTGCCGGTCTACTGGGATAAAATCCTCATCAACGCGTCGCAGGTCACGAACCCGTCCATCGACCCGCTCCGTGAGCCGATGGAAACGAAGACGTTTTTAGGTCAGAAGCCGTCTAAAATCGAGCGCGACGAGAACGGTAAGATTAAGACGAATATCACCCCGCAGCTTGAGCTTTCCGTGCCGATCATGTTTTCTGCCATGTCCTACGGCTCCATCAGCTACAATGCGCACGAAAGCCTTGCCCGCGCCGCAGAAGCGCTCGGCATCTACTACAACACCGGCGAGGGCGGTCTGCATCAGGATTTCTACAAGTACGGCGCAAATACCATCGTGCAGGTCGCGTCCGGCCGCTTCGGCGTGCATAAGGATTACCTCAGCGCCGGCGCCGCCATCGAGATCAAAATGGGGCAGGGCGCAAAGCCGGGCATCGGCGGCCATCTGCCGGGTGCAAAAATTGTCGGCGACGTTTCCCGCACGCGTATGATCCCGGAGGGCTCGGACGCTATTTCGCCCGCACCGCACCACGATATTTACTCCATTGAAGACCTGCGTCAGCTTGTTTTCTCCTTAAAAGAAGCCTCAAACTACAAAAAGCCCGTCATCGTCAAGATTGCGGCGGTGCACAACATTGCAGCCATTGCGTCCGGCATTGCACGCAGCGGCGCGGACATCATCGCCATCGACGGTTTCCGCGGCGGCACGGGCGCGGCGCCTACGCGCATCCGCGATAACGTCGGCATCCCGATTGAGCTTGCTCTGGCGGCGGTCGATCAGCGCCTGCGCGATGAGGGCATCCGCAACAAGGTTTCGCTCGTCGTCGGCGGCTCCATTCGCTCCAGCGCCGATGTTGTCAAGGCCATCGCGCTCGGTGCAGATGCGTGCTACATCGGCACGGCGGCACTTTTGGCGCTCGGCTGCCATCTGTGCAGAAGCTGCCAGACCGGCAAGTGCAACTGGGGCATCGCAACCCAGCGCCCCGACCTTGTGAAGCGCCTCAACCCGGACATCGGCTATAAGCGCCTTGTGAACCTTGTCACCGCGTGGGAGCACGAGATTAAGGAAATGATGGGCGGCATGGGCATCAATTCCATCGAGGCGCTGCGCGGCAACCGCCTTATGCTGCGCGGCGTGGGTCTGAACGAAAAAGAGCTTCAGATTCTCGGCATCAAGCACGCGGGCGAATAAGCAGAAAAGGGAGCGTAACCATGAAAAGAGTATATGTTGATGAAAAATGGTGCCTCGGCTGCCATCTTTGCGAATATTACTGCGCCTTTGCAAACTCCGGAAAATCCAGCATGATCAAGGCGCTGAAGGACAGAACCATTCACCCCCGCATCCGCATTGAGGGGGACAATCAGGTCAGCTTTGCGGTTTCCTGCCGCCACTGCACAGACCCGCTGTGCGTGAAAAGCTGCATTGCGGGCGCACTTTCCAAAAAGGACGGCGTGGTCTGTATCGACCAGAATAAGTGCGTCGGCTGCCACACCTGCGTGCTGGTATGTCCCTACGGCGCGCTGATGCCCTCGGAATCCGGCGTCATGCAGAAGTGCGAGCTGTGCATCGAAAACGCCGGCGGCAAGCCCGCCTGTGTGCAGGGCTGTCCGAACAAAGCCATCATCTTTGAGGAAAGGGACTGAGCACCATGGCAAAATATGTAATCATCGGCAACTCCACTGCGGCCATCGGCTGCGTGGAAGGCATCCGCAGTAAAGATAAAGACGGAGAGATCGTGCTGATTGCTTCCGAAAACCACCACACCTACGCGCGCCCGCTCATTTCCTATTTATTGCAGGGCAAAACGGATGAGGAGCGCATGAAATACCGCCCGAACAGCTTTTACGAAGAAAATCACGTTACCGCAAAGCTCGGTGAGACCGTCACAAAGCTCGACCCGGAAAAGAAAACCGTGACCTTAAAAAGCGGGGAAGAGATACCCTATGAAAAGCTCCTTGTCGCAACAGGCTCCACGCCGTTCGTACCGCCCATGGAGGGGCTTGATACCGTTCCCGAAAAGTTCACGTTCATGTCGCTCGATGACGCACACGCACTGGAGAGCGTCCTTACAAAAGACAGCCGTGTTTTGATTATCGGCGCGGGCCTCATCGGTTTAAAGTGCGCAGAGGGCATCAAGGAGCGAGTGAAATCCATCACGGTCGTCGACCTTGCCGACCGCGTGCTGCCGAGCATCCTCGATGAGACCGGCTCCGCTATCGTCAAGGATTTTCTTGAAAAGCAGGGCATCGAGTTCCACCTCGGCGATACCGCCACAAAGTTTGCGGGCACGACCGCCACACTCAAAAGCGGTCTTACGGTCGATTTTGACGTGCTCGTCATTGCGGTCGGCGTGCGCCCGAATACTTCGCTCGTCAAAGATGCAGGCGGCGAGGTGCGCCGCGGCATTGCGGCGGATGATACCGGCAAAACGACACTGCCCGATGTCTACGCCGCAGGCGACTGCGCGGAGAGCTTCGATATTTCCGCCGGCGTCAACCGCGTACTGGCGCTGTTGCCGAACGCCTATATGCAGGGCAATACCGCCGGCATCAATATGGCGGGCGGCAAAGCGAGCTTTGACCGGGCGATCCCGATGAATGCCATCGGCTTCATGGGGCTGCACATCATCACTGCAGGCACGTATGACGGCGAGACCTACGTCCACCGTGACGGCGAAAACTACAAGATTCTTTTCTATAAAGATGATGTTTTAAAGGGCTATATCCTGATTGGCGACGTGGCGCGTGCCGGTATCTACACGGCGCTTATCCGTAATCGCACGCCGTTAAGCTCAATCGATTTTAAGCTGATCTGCGAAAAGCCGCAGCTCATGGCATTCACGGCCCGTACGCGCCGCGACCTGCTCTCAAAGCAGCAGTAAGGGGGAGAAACATGGAACAGAAAACATATGCACTCGGCCAGCGCTATATCGGCGCAGGGCAAAGTGAGGGTACGATTATCTTGAACGAAGTGCCGGGCAACGCGCTCGGCGCGTATCTGGACGGCGCAAATATTATTGTAAATTGCAGCGCACAGGACGCGACCGGCGACACGATGAACGCGGGCGAGATCACCATTCACGGCAGCACGGGCGACGCGGCAGGTTACGCCATGCGCGGCGGTGCCATCTACGTGCAGGGCGATGCCGGTTACCGCGCAGGTATCCACATGAAGGAGTATAAAGAGAAAGTACCCGTGCTCGTCATCGGCGGCAGAACAGGCAGCTTCCTCGGCGAGTATCAGGCGGGTGGCATCATCATCGTACTCGGCATCGGCAGTGAAGATCGCCAGCCGGTCGGCAATTTCTGCGGCACGGGCATGCACGGCGGACGCATTTATCTGCGCACCGCGCACCTGCCGAAGGATCTGCCGGAGCAGGTCGTGGCGCATAAGGCGACCGAAGAAGACATGCAGATTGCGGCGCCGCTCGTTCAAAACTACGCGGAAAAGTTCGGTGCAGATGCCGAAAGTCTTCTGCGCGACGAATACTACGTGCTGCGCCCGAACACGCAGAATCCGTATAAGCAGCTCTATGTGACGAACTGATTTTGTCCCTGTAATTCTCTGCAAATTAAGGTTTCTTTTCTTGCATAAATCGACGGTGTATTTTGGCGATAAACATTGTGCGTTCTGTCTTATTGCAAAATACACCGATCTTGTGTTATAATATTCAAAAGCGGTCAGCATACGCTGTATTTTGGCAGAATATCTCAAAATGCGGCAGAAAAGAAGAACAGGTACAGCGTGAAAGACGGCAACACCGGATTTCACGCGTATTTGTATGTTTGAAACGCGCTTTAAAAAAAGAAAGGAAGGGTTCGGCATGCAGTATACGGAGTCCGAGGTCACAGAGTTTATCACAGATAACGACGTTAAGTTCATCAAAATGGCGTTCTGCGATATTTTCGGCAGACAGAAGATCATTGCCATTCAGCCGAGCCTTTTGGCTTCTGCGTTCGAGGGCGGCATTCCCATTGATGCTTCGCGCATCATGGGCTTTGAAAAAGAGGCGGACAGCGAGCTCTTTTTGGTGCCGGATGCCTCCACCATGTCGCTTCTGCCGTGGCGGCCCGCACACGGGCGCGTCGTGCGCTTTTTCTGCGACATTCGCCGTTCGGACGGCACCGGCTTCGACATCGACTGCCGCGGCATCCTGAAAAAAGCGGTTGACATTGCAAAACTTCATGGTATAATATTTGAATTTGGGGCAAGAAACGAATTCTACCTTTTCAAGAACGATGAAAACGGCAATGCAACGGCTATTCCCTTTGACAACGCGGGCTTTATGGATGCCGCGCCGGAGGATAAGGGTGAGGATGTGCGCCGCGAGATCTGCCTGACGCTTGAGGATATGGGCGTCACGCCGGAAAGCTCGCACCACAGCGGCGGTCCGGGGCAGAACATCATCGATTTTCAGCACAGCTCTGCCATTCAGTCCGCAGACGATGTTATTACGTATAAGTCTGTTGTGAAGACCATGGCGGCGAGAAACGGCCTTACGGCGTCGTTTGCGCCGAACCCCATTCCGGGTAAGGACGGCAACGGCTTCCACATCACGCTAACGCCGCGCATGCAGATGGGCGACTGTTCCGAGTATTTCCTTGCGGGTATTCTGGAGCACGCCGCAGAGATTACCGCCATTTTGAACCCCACGGCGGATTCTTATAAACGCCTCGGTGCGTTTGGTGCGCCGGAGTTCATCTCTTGGTCAGAGAAGAGCCGCTGGTGCTTTGCGTATAAAAAGGAAGGCAGCAGCACGATCGAAGTGCGCTCACCCGACTCCACTGCGAATCCGTACCTTGCGTACGCCGCGCTCATTTATGCGGGGCTTGACGGCTACCTCAAAAAGACGAAGCTGCCAAAGCCCGACCTTGCGCGTGAGACCTGCGGCAAGCTGCCGAAGTCTGCCGAAGAAGCGCTGCAAATTTTCGCAAAGAGCAGCTTTGTCCGCAACGTGTTCCCGGAGTATTTCGTAAAGACGTATATCCGCACGTTCGGCAACGGGCCCGCAGATGTGTAAAACAAGGGGGCACAGGGCATGAATGCGATCATTCAGCACAGCGTCCTCATCGTGTCCGGCACGCAAAAAGGTGCGGCATATATCACAGAGCTGCTTTCCCCGCGCGAGTTTGCGCCCATGACAACGGCGCTCAGCGGCGGAGACGCCCGGCGGCTGCTTTTGCGGCGCAGCTACGACCTTGTGGTCATCAACACACCGCTCCCGGATGAATTCGGGCACGAGCTGGCAGAGTACATCACAGAAAAATTCGTTTCCGGTGTCATGGTCATTGCAAAAGCGGAGCTTTTCGATCAGGTGAACGACAAAATGGAGCCGTTTGGCATATTGACGGTGCAAAAGCCGCTTTCGCGCCCGCTGTTTTATCAGGCGCTTCATCTGCTCATCGCTACGCAGAACCGCTGGCAGCGCTTTGACCGGGAAAACCAGAAGCTCAGAACCAAAATGGAAGAAGTGCGCATTGTGGCGCGTGCAAAGTGTATCCTTGTGGAATACCTGCGCATGAGCGAGCAGCAGGCGCACCGCTATATTGAAAAACAGGCGATGGATATGCGCACATCGAAAAAGGATGTTGCGGAAAATATCCTGAAAACCTATACGTAAATGAATGCGTACAGGGCTGCACCGCAGCTTTGACATAGATTGCATACAGCAGAAAAGAGTAATTATTTCAGGGAAAGAGGAACGTACGTTATGGGCAACAAAGCATATTTGGTACTCGAAAACGGAAAGGTCTTCTGCGGCGAATCCTTCGGCGCGGCGGGCGAAGTAACGGCTGAGGTCGTTTTCACGACCGGCATGACAGGTTATCTCGAAACGCTCACCGATAAGAGCTATTTCGGGCAGATTGTCGTCCAGACATTTCCGCTCATCGGCAATTACGGCGTGATCCCCTCCGATTTTGAGGGAAAGATCATCGGTCCCTGTGGTTATATCGTAAAAGAATGGTGTCAGTCGCCCTCCAATTTCCGCTCGGAGGGTGATCTTGACACCTTTTTTAAAGAAAGAGGCGTCATCGGCCTGTGCGGCATCGATACACGTGCCCTCACAAAGGTCATCCGCGAAAGCGGCGTCATGAACGGTATGATCACAACAGACCTCACGCATGTCGATATGGATAAGATTCACAGATACCGCGTGACAAATGCGGTGGAAAGCACCTCCGTCACCGAGATGACGCGCCGTGAGAACCCGGAGAAAAAATGCACCGTGGCGCTCATGGATTACGGCTACAAGGAGAACATCCGCCGCGAGCTCGAAAAGCGCGGGGCAGAGGTCATTGTATGCCCGTACAACACAACGGCAGACGAGTTAAAGGCTCTCAACATCGACGGCGTGATGCTTTCGAACGGCCCCGGCGACCCGGCGGATAACATCGAGGTCATTGAAAACCTCAAGAAGATTATGAGCATGGGCAAACCGCTCTTCGGCATCTGCCTCGGTCATCAGCTGCTGGCGCTTGCAAACGGCTTTAAGACCGAAAAGCTCAAGTATGGCCACCGCGGCGCAAACCAGCCGGTGCAGAATCTTGAAACCGGCCGCGTCTACATCTCCAGCCAGAACCATGGCTACGCGGTCGTGTCTTCCACAATCGACCCCGAGATCGCCGACGAATATTTCAACAACGTAAACGACAGAACGTGCGAGGGCGTGCACTATAAAAAAATCCCCGCTTTTTCCGTGCAGTTCCACCCGGAAGCCTGCGGCGGCCCGCGCGATACCGCGTTCCTCTTTGATAAATTCTTTGAGATGATGGGAAAATAAACAGTACCCAGAGCAGTATAGAAAGGATTGTTTACAGCTATGCCATTGAATAAAGACATTAAAAAGGTTCTCGTCATCGGCTCCGGCCCGATCGTCATCGGTCAGGCGGCGGAATTTGACTACGCCGGCACCCAGGCGTGCCGCGCCTTGAAAGCGGACGGCATCGAGATCGTGCTCGTCAACTCCAACCCGGCAACCATTATGACGGATAACGCCATGGCAGACCACATTTACATCGAGCCGCTTACGCTGCCCACCATCAAGCGCATCATCGAAAAAGAAAAGCCGGACAGCATCCTCTCCGGCTTCGGCGGCCAGACCGGCCTCACGCTTTCCATGCAGCTTGCAAAGGAAGGCTTTTTGAAAGAACACAATGTGCGCCTGCTCGGCGCTTCCCCGGAGACCATCGATAAGGCGGAAGACCGCCAGATGTTCAAGGATACGATGGAAAGCATCGGTCAGCCGTGCATCCCGTCCAAGGTCGTCACCACGGTAGAGGATGCGCTGGAGTTTGCGGAAGAGATCACGTACCCCGTTATCATCCGCCCGGCGTTCACGCTCGGCGGCACCGGCGGCGGCATCGTCGATAATCGCGAAGAGCTCATGGAGGTCGCGGCAAACGGTCTTGCGCTCTCGCCGATCACCCAGATCCTCGTTGAAAAGAGCATTGCGGGCTGGAAGGAGATCGAGTTCGAGGTTATTCGCGACAGCAAGGGCAACGTCATCACGGTCTGCTCCATGGAAAACTTCGACCCGGTCGGTGTCCACACCGGCGACAGCATCGTCATCGCGCCGGCAGTCACGCTTTCCGATAAAGAATATCAGATGCTCCGCACTGCGGCCATCAACATCATCGACGCGCTCGGCGTAGAGGGCGGCTGCAACTGCCAGTTCGCGCTGCACCCGACGTCCTTTGAGTACGCCGTCATTGAGGTCAACCCGCGTGTGTCCCGTTCCTCCGCACTGGCATCTAAGGCGACCGGCTATCCGATCGCAAAGGTCGCGACGAAGATTGCCATCGGCTACACACTCGATGAGATCGTCAACGCCGTCACCGGCAAGACCTACGCGGCATTTGAGCCCGCGCTCGACTATGTGGCGGTCAAGTTCCCGAAGTGGCCGTTCGATAAATTCGTCTACGCAAAGCGCAACCTCGGCACGCAGATGAAGGCGACCGGCGAGGTCATGTCCATCGCCGATACGTTTGAAATGGCCCTCATGAAGGCTGTGCGCGGTGCAGAAATCTCGCTCGATACGCTCAACATGCCGAAGTTCGCAAACTACGAGGACAGTGCCCTGTGGCAGATTTTAAAAGACGCGACGGACGAGCGCCTGTTCGCCATCTACGAGCTCATGAAGCGCGGCGTCACCACCAAAGAGATCCACGACTTCACGATGATCGACATGTGGTTCCTCGAAAAGCTCAATAACCTGCTCGCGTATGAGCGCGAGATTAAGGATCAGCCGCTCACGCACGCACAGTATACGCGCGGCAAGAAACTCGGCTACACGGACGAAGCCCTCACGCGTATTTGCGGCACAAAGCCGACCTTCCGTCACGAAGCGACCTTCAAAATGGTCGATACCTGCGCAGGCGAGTTCGCTGCGACCACACCGTACTTCTACGGCACCTACGATACGCCGGAGCAGGGCGGTGAAAATGAAGCGATGGAGTTCATCGGCAAAAGCGGCAAAGAGACCGTCATGGTTTTCGGTTCCGGCCCGATCCGTATCGGTCAGGGTATCGAGTTCGACTATGCCAGCGTCCATTGCGTGGAGTCTCTCCAGCGCCTCGGCTATGAAGTCGTCATCGTCAACAACAACCCGGAAACCGTTTCCACAGACTTCGACACTGCAGACCGACTCTACTTTGAGCCGCTGTGCGCCGAAGACGTTATGAATATCATCAACATCGAAAAGCCGAAGGGCGTTGTCGTCGCGTTCGGCGGCCAGACGGCCATCAAGCTTACAAAGACGCTTGCGAAAAACAACGTGCCGATCATCGGCACAAGCGCCGACAGCATCGATGCCGCAGAGGACAGAGAGCGCTTTGAAGAACTGCTCGAACGCTGCAACATCAAGCGCCCGAAGGGTCACACCGTTATGACGACGGAGGAAGCCCTCGCAGCCGCACACGACCTCGGCTATCCGGTGCTCATGCGTCCGTCCTACGTGCTCGGCGGTCAGAACATGATCATTGCATACGGCGATGAAGACATCAACGAATACATGGCGATTATCCTGCGCCAGAAGCAGGATAACCCGGTGCTCATCGATAAGTACCTCAGTGGCACCGAGATTGAAGTCGACGCCATCTGCGACGGCGAGAACATCCTCATCCCGGGCATCATGGAGCACGTAGAGCGCACCGGTATCCACTCCGGCGACAGCATCGCGGTCTACCCGGCAAAGGACATCGACGACGAGCTCAGCGCGAAGATTGTCAAGACGACCGAAATGCTCTGCACGGAGCTCAAGGCCATCGGCCTCATCAACCTGCAGTACATCATCATGAACCGCGAAATCTACGTCATCGAGGTCAACCCGCGTGCATCGAGAACGGTTCCGTACCTCAGCAAGGTCACGGGCGTGCCTATGTGCGACCTCGCTACAAAGGTCAGCCTCGGCATGAAGCTCACCGACCTCGGCTACGGCACGGGCCTCTATCCGACTTCGCCGTATACGGCCGTCAAGGTGCCGGTCTTCTCCTTCGAGAAGCTTACGGATGTCGATACCCAGCTTGGCCCGGAAATGAAATCCACTGGCGAAGTGCTCGGCATCGGCAACAACCTTGAGGAGGCGCTCTATAAGGGCCTCATCGCCTCCGGCAGCAAGATGAACAAAAAGGGCGGCGTGTTCATCACCGTCCGCGACGGCGATAAGAAAGAGATCGGCGAGATCGCGAAGAAATTCGACAAAATGGGCTTCCCGCTTTACGCCACGACGGGCACCGCAAGCGTGCTTGCAAAGCTCGGCCTCACCGTGAAGATTGTCGATAAGATTCACGAAAGCCCGGTCAACACCATTACGCTGCTTGAAAGCGGTAAGCTGGCGTACATCATCTCCACCTCCGCAAAGGGCAGAAACCCCGCACGCGACAGCGTTAAGATCCGCAGAAAAGCGGCGCTGCTCGGCATCCCGTGCCTCACGGCCATCGATACCGCAAACGCCCTCGCGGACAGCCTGATGAGCCGCTACACCCCGTACAACACGGAGATTGTGGACATCAACAACCTCAAAAAAGAAAAGGTCAAGCTGCCGTTCACCAAGATGTCGGCGTGCAGCAACGACTACATTTATATCAACTGCTTCGAAAACGAAGTTTCCTCTCCGGAGTTCCTCTCCATCTACCTGTCCGACCGCCACAACGGCGTCGGCGGCGACGGTGTCATCCTCATCTGCCCGTCCGATGTGGCAGACGCTCAGATGCGTATGTTCAATCGCGACGGCAGCGAGGGTCTCATGTGCGGCAACGGCATCCGCTGCGTCGCAAAGTACCTCTTCGACAACGGCATCGTGAAAAAGCCTGTCATCAATATCGAGACAAAGAGCGGCATCAAGTCTTGCAGCATCATGACGATGAACGGCAAGGCGTACAAGATTACGGTCGATATGGGCGCGGCAGCGCTTCGCCCGGAGCAGGTGCCCGTAAAGCTCGAAGGCGACATGGTCGTCAACAAGCCTGTCATCATCGACGGTCACGAGTATTACATCACCTGCGCATCCATGGGCAACCCGCACTGTGCGGTGTTCGCACCGTCCATCGATAAGCTGGATCTCAATGCCATGGGCCCGAAGTTCGAGTATAACCCGCTCTTCCCGGAGCGCGTCAACGTCGAGTTCATCGAGGTCGTGGACGAGCGCACCCTTAAGGTACGCGTTTGGGAGCGCGGCAGCGGCGAAACGATGGCCTGCGGTACAGGTGCTTGCGCGGCTGTTGTCGCGGCAACGCTCAACGGCAAGTGCGAAAAAGGCGAGGACATCCGCGTCATCTTAAAGGGCGGCGACCTCACCGTGCGCTACACCGATGAGAAAGTGCTCATGACCGGCGGCGCAGAGAAGGTCTTCGACGGTGTCGTAGAAGTCTAATTGATGTTAAATAGTTCGGCGTTCCGCATTTTTGCGGAGCGCCGAAAAACATTTTAAAAATAAAATCAGAAATTTTTTCTAAAAATTTGAAGAAGATAAAAGGTAAAAATTCAAGAGAAAGCGGTGAAATTCCATGAACAAGTACTTGAAAAAAGCGGAAAACGGCTCGGGCATCGACCACTATACGCGCGTGCCGGACACCGGGGCAAAGCAGAAGATCACGTTTACCAAAATGCACGGCTGTGCAAATGATTACGTGTATATTGACTGCTTCCAAAATGATATTCAAAACTACGCCGAGCTCGCAATCTATCTTTCCGACCGCCACACCGGCATCGGCGGCGACGGCGTCATCTACATTTGTCCGTCCGATGTGGCCGACGCGAGAATGCGCATGTATAACCTCGACGGCAGTGAGGGCATGATGTGCGGCAACGGCATCCGCTGCGTTGCAAAGTATGTCTACGACAGCGGCATCGCGAAGAAAGACGTTTTGCATATCGAGACAAAAAGCGGCATCAAAATCTGCCGCGTGCATGTCGAAAACGGCGAAGTTACCACTGTCACGGTCGATATGGGCAAAGCGGAGCTCGTGCCCGCGAAGATTCCGGTCGATTTCCCGGGTGATACTGCCGTCAAAGAGAAGATCACCGTCCTTGACAAAGAATACGAAGTTACCTGCGTTTCCATGGGCAACCCGCACTGCGTCATTTTCGGCAAAGATCCCGATACGATCGACCTCGAGAAGATCGGCCCGCATTTTGAGCACTTTGAGAAGTTCCCGGAGCGCATCAATACGGAGTTCATCGAGGTGCTGGATAACCACACCTTAAAAATGCGCGTGTGGGAGCGCGGCAGCGGCGAAACCATGGCGTGCGGCACCGGCGCGTGTGCGTCTGCCGTTGCGGCGTGTCTCAACGGCTACTGTAAAAAGGGCGAAGATATTACCGTCAAGCTGCGCGGCGGCGACCTTGTCATCCATTATACCGATGACGGCGTGCAGATGACCGGCAGCGCCGACACGGTTTTTACCGGCATCGTAGAAATTTAATTGTAAAAAAGCCGAAAACGGCTTTTAATAAAATGAAATAGGGTATTGGAGAAATATAGGTTTCTCAGTCAAAGAAAAATATAAAAGTTTCACTGTAAAAAAGAAAGGGGTAAGTTCTATGACAAAGTACATTTTCGTAACCGGCGGCGTGGTTTCCGGCCTCGGTAAGGGCATCACGGCGGCATCGCTTGGCCGTCTTTTAAAGGCGAGAGGGTTAAAGGTCGCCGCACAGAAGCTTGACCCGTACATCAACGTTGACCCGGGCACCATGAGCCCGTACCAGCACGGCGAAGTTTACGTGACCGAGGACGGCGCAGAGACCGACCTTGACCTCGGCCACTACGAGCGCTTTATCGACGAAGACCTGAATAAATTCTCCAACCTCACGACCGGCAAGGTCTACTGGAACGTCCTCAACAAGGAACGCCGCGGCGAGTACCTTGGCGAGACCATTCAGGTCATTCCGCACATCACGGACGAGATCAAGAACTTCATTTACAGCGTCGGCCACAAGACGAATGCAGACGTCGTTATCACCGAGAT
>NZ_JBKWAE010000008.1:0-131326 GCF_046974225.1 Hominenteromicrobium sp.
GATAAACGCTGAAAGCATCTAAGCGTGAAGCCGACTCCAAGATTAGATATCCCATAGCGTAAGCTAGTAAGACCCCTTGTAGACTACAAGGTTGATAGGCTGCATGTGTAAGCACGGTAACGTGTTCAGCTTGGCAGTACTAATAGGTCGAGGGCTTGACCATAACCCTTCTTGGTTCAAGATTGCGCTTTCTTCTCCCATTCTACTCTTGCTTCTCCCTTTATTCAGTTTTCAGGGTATATGAAACCTACAGGATACACAAATGTGTATCCTGTTTTTTGTTATATTGAAAACGATTCCGATTTAAAAATGTGGTTTTGTCCAAAGTATAATAATAAAGGAATTTGGACTGCGAGGAAAATACGTTGACAATTGGTAACGCAGTTACAGGGTGACAGGGCGTTTGTGCCATGTTTGAATGATGCGGAGGAATGCTGATTATGGTGCGGATCGAATTTTTGGGCGCATGGAAAGACAAGGACGTGCAGGCTGTGCGGGACGTGACGGTGACGGGCATTGAAAAAAAACTGAAAATTTCGGTTTTACCCGCATATTTTGAAGAGGAATATTCTTTAATAGAAGAAAATTGCTTGGCTTTCTCCGAAAATTGTATGAGGAACAAAAAAATTGCACCTGTGGAGTGTGGTGAGGCAGAACGACGGATGAGCGGTGTGAAAATCACGATCTCGCTGTTTCCTGCGGGGAACGGGCGTATGCGGCGGCAGACTGCGCAGGAGATCACGAAAAATATTGCGCTGAAGACGGGGATATCCAAGGATAATATTTCGGTCACGCTCGATGCGCCGCCGCAGGAGAGGAGAAGCTATGCCGAAGAACGTTGAAAACTTTGAGATCCGCACACTCGGACGTGATGATTACGCGCAGGCGGCGGAAATTTTTGCGTTTGTGCATGCGCTGCACCAAGCAAATCGCCCGGATATTTACAGAAAGACGAATGTCCCGCTCGGCGAAGACGAATTTTTCAAAATGTGCGATGACCCGCACGAAATCATGCTGTGTGCGGTGCGAGACGGCAAAATTTTAGGGCTTGCCCGCACGGTGATGCGGGGAAATGCCGGGGATGCGGTTACTTTGTCGCGTGTGCGGGCGGTTATGGAGGAACTGGCCGTGTTGCCGCAGGCACAGGGCATGGGCATCGGCACGGCACTGCTGTATGCGAGCGAGGCGGAAGCGAAGCGCCGCGGTGCGGAATCTTTGGAGCTGATGGTGTGGTCGTTTAATAAATCGGCGATGCGGTTTTATGAAAGCGCCGGCATGACGGTGCGAAGCTTTGTGATGGAAAAGAAATTGTAAGCGCGCAAGTGTTATGTAAATCAAGCGGTGGAAGCGCTGGCGGCGGAGACCTCGGACACGGTGTGTCTGGGCGTTGGTCTGCATAGCGGCTACGGTGCGGCGCAGCGCATGTACGTGCTGCGCGGGTATGTGCCGGACGGCTCCGGCGTGTGGTATGAGGGCCGCGTGTGGGACCAATATGCGCCGTGCGTGAACGATGACGAGCTGAATTTGTTCCTTTCTAAGAAGCTTTTTTGATGTATTGTGTGGCAATTTAAAATAGAAATAGATACAATTAAAAGCCCTGCATTCTTTTTCTTTGAAAGATGAGAATGCAGGGCTTCGCTTGTTGCATTTTATGGATTTGCTATGCAAATCCATCGGAAATCCCCTTAATAGGGTTTTCCACGAGCAGACAGTCCACTGGACCGTCTCCTCTCCTTTCCTGATTTTTATGCAGGCAAAAAAATTCGCTTTCTGCGGAAAGCGACCAACTTTCTGAAAAAAGTTGGATCAAAAACTTTTAACGTTGCGGCGCGGTGATTTACGACAGTGCGCAAATCATTTTTCCGTTTCCATCTCGATGATTTTTGCGGCTGCTAAATCTTTGGCATCGCGGGGATCGTGGGTGACGAGGATCGTGGTGCGGTTCTTGAGGTTTTCTTTTACGAACTGCATGACTTTTTCGCGGGTCAGATCGTCGAGACCTTTAAACGGCTCGTCGAGCAGGACGGCGTCACCGCTTGTCAGCATGGCGCGGACGATGGAAACGCGCCTTGCCATGCCGCCGGAGAGCTGCACGGCGTTCTTTTTGAGGTCCTCGGGGTCGAACCCGACCTGCAAAAGCGCTTTTTCTGCGGCTGTTTCCGTGCACCCGGCGGCGACGGAAATGTTTTTAGCGGCGGTGAGGTACGGCAGCAGCCGGTCTTCCTGAAACACGGCGCTCGGCTTTTGAAAGCCATGGATTTCGCCAGAATCCGCAGGCAGAAGATTTAATAAGACGGAGAGCAGCGTGGTTTTGCCGCAGCCGGAGCGCCCGGAAACGGCGGTGACTTGGTGCTCCGGAAACTCGGCGGAGAAATTTTTGAGGATTTCCGCTTCACCACGCTTTACGATGAGATTATGCACGCTTGCCATTTAACACGTCCTCCATTTTGAGCTTTTTTAAGACCAACCGCAGCAAAAGCATAAAAAGCTTTTCAAATGCGACGCTGACAGCGACGACGACGACCGTCCACGCAAGCAGCTCGCTTGTCTGCAAAAAGATTTTGGCCTGATAAAACACCGCGCCGATGGAGCCGTCCGGCGTGCCGATGACCTCGGCGGCGATGCCGCTTTTCCAACATAGTCCGAGCGACACGGAGCAGGCGGAGACGAAAAACGGCGCGACGGCGGGCAGGTAGATGTAAAGCAGCTTTTTGCTGACTGAGAGCCTGAAAACCTGCGCCATTTCGAGCAATTCTTCGTCTGCGCTGCGGATGCCCTCTAAGACGTTCATGTAAATGACGGGGAAGACCATCAGCATGGAGATGATGACGGACAAATTTTTTCCGGAAAACCACAGCAGCACCAAAATGATGAACGACGCGACCGGCGTGGCTTTAATGGCGGCCGTGATGGGGCGCAGGAGAGTCTCAACGACCCAAAACCGCGAGGCGACCCACCCGAGCACCGTGCCGAGCGTGAGCGCGGTGAAAAATCCGCCTAAAATGCGCGCAGCGGAATACCACACGGTCTTTAAAAAATCGGGGTCGAAAATGACCGTGAACAGCGTTTGTACGACCTTTACGGGCGAGACGAGCACGAGTTCAGAGCCGACGCAGAGGCTGACGACATGCCACACCAATAGCCAAAAAGCCACAGCGCATGTGGCGGCTATGGCTTTCTGTTTCTTTGTTTTCACTTTTTTCTGCTTTGCGGGGTTATTCCGTATAGTAGAAAGCGTCATCGGGCAGCGTTCCTCCAACAGACTTCGGGTCGGCGTCAAAGAGCACCTGTAAATAGCCGGAGACCTTCTCCTTCATTTCTTCACCCTTGATGAAGTGGATGTTGCAGCCGGGCAGAGCCTTTAAAGCAATGGGCTCCTTCGGCACGATCTCATACTGTGCGATGAGCTTTGCAGCGTCTTCCGCATTCGTCTCGGTATAGTTGATGGAAGCTTCGTATTCCTCGAGGAACTTTTCAACAGCGGCGGGATTTTCCTCCAGCACATCGGTGCGGATGATCGTGACGCCGGTGACGAGCGTACTGCCGTTATCGAGCTTATCCCACTCATCGGTGAGGCTGAGCGCGATGCGGAGCTTGTCGTTCTGCATCATAGCGGTGGTGACGAACGGCTGCGGCAGCACGGCGATGGCATCGTCGGCCTCGGCAAGCGCTGCGGCGACCTCGGTCGCTTCGGATTTATACTCGATGGTCACGTCGGTCTCGGGATCGATACCGTTTTCGCGCAGAATGTAGTTGAGCGCGAACTCCGGTGTGGTGCCTTTGCCGGTGGAATAGATCGTCTTGCCTTTGAGGTCTTCAACGGATTGGATGCTTTCGCCGGTTTCAACGACGTAGAGCACGCCGAGCGTGTTGATGTCGAGAATCTTGATGCCGCCCTCGGTCTTGTTGTACAGCACGGAAGCGAGGTTGCACGGTACATTTGCAATGTCGATCGTCTTATTCGCGATGCCGGCGGTAATTTCGTCTGCGGTGCCGTACATCGTGACGTTGTAGGTGTTTGCGGTCTCGCCGTTTTCGGCGTCCTGCATCAGCTTGACCATGCCCATGGTAGTCGGTCCCTTGAGGGAAGCGACTTCATAGGTGGCGGGGGTGAACGCCTCCGGCGCTTCGGTGGGTTCGGCGGTCGGTTCAGCCGTAGGCTCGGCGGTGGGCTCTGCCGTGGCTTCAACGCTGCTTTCGGAAGATGTGCTCTCGGAGGAGGCGGCACCGCTCTGGCCGCAGGCTGCAAATACCGTCATGCACAGCAGCATGGCGAGCAAAACAGCGGTTATTTTCTTCATTTGAAACGGTCCTTTCTTTTGCGGCATTCCGCCGCGGAAATCGTTCGGGAGTTTGTCTCGGCGAACAGTATTATCGTAGCACAAAAGGGCGCGCATTGTCAACGAATTGTCAATTTTCTGCGCGATTTTTCTTTTGAAAGCGGAAGGGAGTTTGTATGGCGGTTTCACACACGAAAGCAAAATTTGAAAACTTCCCGTCGTCGGGAATAAAAAGGGTGCCCGGCGCGAAAAATATGCGAAAAAATAGAAGAAAACAGGTTGACGAACGGAACCTTCTGTGCTATAATCATCAGTGTCGCAGAATATGCGGGTGTAGTTCAATGGCTAGAATCCCAGCCTTCCAAGCTGGTCGTGTGGGTTCGATTCCCATCACCCGCTCCAACCCGCAGAAAAGGGACGATTGCCTTGGGCGGCATAAAGAGATATGCGCCAATAGCTCAGCTGGATAGAGCAACTGCCTTCTAAGCAGTAGGTCAGGGGTTCGAGTCCCTTTTGGCGCGCCATATGGTGGATGTAGCTTAGCTGGTTAAAGCGCCAGTTTGTGGCACTGGAGACCGTGGGTTCGAATCCCATCTTCCACCCCATATCAAGAGGATGTAACTGATTTCAGTTACATCCTCTTATTTTTTGCCTAAAAATGGACAAGTGTTATTATTCGTGAGTACAATGCAACGTTTTTTAGAACCAAATCGGCGGCTTGATAAAACAATTTCCATTGGAATCACAGTTACTACCGATTTGATCAGGAATTTTTATATTCGGATGGTGTCATCCCCGTTTTGTTTTTGAACACTTTCAAAAAGTAGAAATAGTCCTCAAACCCACAGGCTGTACTGGTTTCAGAAATAGTATAGCCGGACCTGAGCATACGCTTTGCCTGGTTGACACGCAAGGTTACCTGCATTTGTTTGATCGTCATACCATATACGGTTTGGAATATAGTATTTAGACGATTGTATGTTTTCCCAAAGGTATCCTCATAATCCCGATTCTTCAAGTGCTTGTCTTTGTTGTCATCAATATATTGTAAGATTCGGTAGGCCAGTCTGCTTTCCAAATTACACCAAAGCTCTCTTTTTTGCACAGCGAAACTAATCTGGTACAGAATCGCCTGAATTTGGGATGATAAAAAATTTTTGCTTGAAAAAGGCAATGTTCGGTGCTGAATCGCGTACTCCATCAGATCAAAGCAGGGTAGCTCCAGAGGAATCTGTCCATGTAACGGAAGCAAAATATGATTGGTATCTACCTTTACAGGCGGTGGAACCTGAATACCTGTTGCCTGAAAATGAGCAAAATAGGCTGCATGATTATCATATTGAAGCCCGCAATGCTGCACGTAAGGAGGCAACAGGAAAAATTCACCGCTATGAACGACGTAATTCTCACCGTAGACACGGAAAGAGCGTTCTCCGCTGATCATCAATACCAGTACCCACTGCGTCATCATTCTATCCGGATGCATATTATTGCCGCTAAACTTATCGACATCCTCCACGCGAATCTCCTTGTTTAACTGAAACCAGTAGAGATCGGTTTGTTTTATATCCATGGTTGAACATCTGCCTTTTCCAGTAAAATGATCTTATGATATGTCTGCCTAAAAGGAGCCAGACAATAATTCAATAAATAGTTTCGTTTATTCCATACCATTTTCATTCTCTCCATAGACTTTTTTTCGGATACACTGTATGATCATTTCAAAGAATCCTAGGAGGGATACAACATGAAAAACGGTAAATTAAGAGTGGCGCTCGTAGGAGTCTCCTTCGGCGCGGAATTTATACCCATCTATCTGAAACACCCGGACGTAGATTCTTTGGTGTTAGTAGATACGAATGAAAAACTGCTGAATACGGTTGGCGATAAGTTTCTTCTGGAAGAACGCTTGACGGACTTTAATGCCATGTTGGAAGATAAAACCATCGACGCCGTCCATCTGGTAACACCGCCTGCTACTCATGCTCCCCTATCTATACAGGTGATGAACGCTGGAAAGCACTGTGCCTGTACCATTCCGATGGGAATGAGTATCGATGAATTGTACCAAGTCATCGATGCTCGAAAAAGAAGCGGGAAACACTATATGTTTATGGAGACCTCCGTCTATGGTCGAGAGTTTCTGTATGTGAAGAACCTTTACGAAAAAGGAGAGCTGGGCAGAATACAGTTCATGCGCTGCGCGCATTATCAAGATATGGAAGGATGGCCGGACTACTGGTTGGGCTTTCCTCCGCTGATGCATCCTACCCATGCGGTAGCGCCTTGTCTGATGTTGTTGGGCAAGCGTCCGGAAACCGTATATTGCAAGGGCTCCGGCAAAGTACGTAAAGAAGTGGAAGCTCCCTATGGTTGTCCATACGCCTTTGAGTCAGCTCTGATCTCCCTAAAAGACAGTGATGTAAGCATTGAAATGGCTCGGTTCCTCTACCACGTAGCCCGAGGCTACACTGAAAGTTTCAACATATATGGTGAACGAAAAAGTTTTGAATGGCAGCAGTTGGAATCGGAACAACCGGTACTGTTCTCCATGGCGCTTGGTGCAAATGCTGAACATGTTATGAACGATTACGGTCGAGGCGGCCTTGTGACGGAAGAACGTATCCAAATCCCCGACTATGCAGATCGTTTACCGGCGGAAATTGGGCGCTTCACCAAACAAACAGTGTATGATGACAGCAATCCTCATCTATCGTTCCTGCAAGGCGGTGGCCATGGTGGTTCTCATCCTCATTTAGTCCACGAGTTTGTCCGAAGCATTCTGGAAGATCGAACTCCGGTTCCCAGCGATATTGACGGCGCCTACTGGACCGGTGTAGGAATCTGCGCTCACCAATCTGCCATGGACGGTGGCGTGGTAAAACGTGTACCTGTTTTCGAATAGAAATCTTCTTTAGAATCCATAAATTCAACCAGACAGCCGTATTCCCTTGCCTTGAAGGGAACACGGCTGTCTTTTACTGTCTGTTTTTACACACCTATTTCCCCATAGGTTGGGTAGCTACGTAATGAAGCGCTCCGTCAGTGTTAAATTCATCCTTACAATAGCAAAAAGCAAAGAGCAAAACAACCGACCATTGGTTGAGTCCTCGCTTAAAACCATATTCTTCTTTTGTCTGTCTTCCGGCTTTACACAAGGGGGAGCTGTTGTTTCGCGGAAGCAAAATTCTCAACCGAAAGCCATCTTTTTTGCTGACATTGACGCGGGAAATGGCCCCTTTATATCAAGAAAGAAAAAACGGAAATGCCGCAGTTGTACAAAAAGAAAAAGTAAGAATCAAATCTCTGACTCAGCCGATGGCTTTTGACGGTTAAAACACAGGCGGAAAACGAGAAGTTTCGGGAGGAAAAAGTGCTCCTTTTAAAAGACTTTTATCAAATTCGAATAAATATCGGGTGAAAGTAGATAAAAAGTGGTAAACAATCATAAATTCAGCCATTTTGTTTGCAGGGCTTACGCTTTATAATATTGCCACAACATCCAATTTGACAAGTGAAAGCTTTGTCAGAGATAATGGAGAAAGGAAGATGAGGGTTATGACAGAAAATCCAATGGGAAGACAGCGGTCAGGTTGGCGGTATAAGCTATACCGAGCTGGCAGAGGGATTCAACGAAATTGGGGATTGTACTTGTTGTTACTTCCGGCGGTCGTGTTGCTGTTTTGCTTCAACTACTTGCCCATGTACGGCGTGCAAATTGCGTTCAGGGATTTTTCTCCTTCACAGGGAATTCAGGGAAGCCCTTGGGTGGGACTTTTGAATTTTCAAAAATTCTTTAACTCATTCCAATCTAAAAACCTGATTTGGAATACGGTGAGCTTGAGCTTGTATAGCTTGATTGCAGGCTTTCCGTTCCCTATTATTTTAGCTCTGATGGTCAACCAGATCCGGGTGAAACGATTCAAGCAGGTTTTGCAAGTGGTGACCTATCTGCCCCACTTTATTTCCACAGTGGTTATGGTGGGCATAATGTTAATCCTTCTTTCCCCCAGCAACGGAATCTACGGAAATCTGGCCCGGGTGCTTGGCGTTCAGAATCCGGTCAACATCATGGGAGAGGCGAGCGCCTTTCAGCACGTCTATGTGTGGAGTGATGTGTGGCAACACGCAGGTTGGGACAGCATTATCTACATTGCGGCGCTGGCAGCGGTGGATCCCTCTTTGTACGAGGCGGCAACGGTGGATGGTGCCAGCAAGATCCAACGGTTGTGGCACATTGATGTGCCTTTCCTGATTCCTACTGCAGTGATCCTGCTGATTATGCGTGCAGGCAATGTGATGAATCTGGGATTCGAAAAGGTGTATCTCATGCAGAACCCGTTGAACACCAGTATCAGCGAAGTAATCTCCACGTATGTATACAAAATCGGTATGATCAGCAATCAGTACAGCCTTTCTGCGGCAGTAAACCTGTTCAACACCGTTATTAACTTTGTATTGTTACTTCTGGTCAACGGATTTTCCAAAAAACTTGGAGACACAAGTTTGTGGTAAGCGGAGAACGTGCGGACTGAAAATTTTTAGCGAAAAGAGGCGGATGCATTATGAGCGCACAAACAATACATAAATCACAAAAAGTGAGCATGGCAGATGTTGTTTTCAACATTATTCTGTACGGAATCTGCGGCTTGATCTTGCTGCTGATTGCGTATCCTATCTACTTTATCATCATTGCGTCTTTTAGTAACCCTTCTGAAGTGTCTAACGGCAACGTGTGGTTCTGGCCCAGCCAGTTCACGCTGGACGGATATAAAGAGCTGTTGCGTCACGGGAGTATCTGGATGGGTTATTGGAACACCATCCTTTACACGGTAGTGGGAACAGCCATCGGCCTGATTGTCAACATCTCTGCAGCATACTCTCTGTCTCGCAGAGATCTGGTAGGCCGCAAGTTAATCACGTTTTATTTCATATTCACGATGTTCTTTAACGGCGGCTTGATTCCTACTTACTTCACCATTCGAGATTTTCATTTATATGACACATTCTGGGTTATGGTTTTGCCTTTCTCCGTAATGGTGTACAACATGATTGTGGCCAGAACATTTTTTGACTCCAGCTTGCCAAAGGATTTGTTGGATGCAGCACAGATTGACGGCTGTGGGAACCTGCGATTCTTTTTCTCCATCGCTCTTCCCCTCTCCAAAGCCGTAATCGCTGTAATTGCTCTTTACATTGCCGTGGCGCAGTGGAACTCTTACTTTAATGCTCTGGTTTACATACGCAGCGAGAACTTAAAACCGCTGCAGCTGGTGGTGAGAAATATCCTGATCACGAACCAGTCTTTGGTGGGTGCCGGTGACGGCATGGCTGCTCAGGAGGCCATGCGTTTGGCAAATTTGATGAAATACGCCGTTATCATCGTTACCACCGTGCCGATTATGTGCATGTATCCCTTTGTACAGAAATATTTCAGTCAGGGCGTAATGATCGGCGCAATCAAGGGGTGAGTTTTCTCCCCAAATCACTCTGTGACGTTACCTTGGGAATATACCCTGAGGATTTCACCGTCAAATAAAAAATCCTATAGTGAGGAGATGCAAACATGAAAGAAAAGTGGACAAAGCTAGGAAAAAGCCTGATTTGTTTGGCCCTGGTTACCTCCATGCTGGCAGGCTGTGGCGGCGGTGGCAACAGCAGCTCTAGCAGTAAGGAACAGACAAGTGGCGGCACTTCAGGTGAGGTTGCAACAGGGGACGATAACTTCAATGAAACGGGCTTGCCTATTGTCAAAGAACCCGTGGAGTTAACTTTCCTTTACGTCAAAGGCGCCAATACGATGGATTTTAAAGACAACGTCATGTTCCAGCAGATGGAAAAGGACACCAACGTCAAGATCAACTGGCAGTACGCAGGCGATGCGGACTGGGGTGAGCAGAAGTCGCTCTTGCTGGCCAGCGGTGATTTGCCCGACGTATTCTTCGGAGACAATGCTCTGAAGGATAATGACATTGCCACCAACCTTGACATGTTCATTCCGCTGGAAGAATATGTAGAAAAGTATTGCCCCAACATCAAGGCGGCTTGGGAGGCAGAGCCCACTATGCGTCAGATGGTTACCAATCCGGACGGCCATATCTATACTCTGCCCGGTAAGAAGCCTCTGCGTCCGAAGGGCTGCGATACGCCCTTTATCAACAAGGCATGGCTGGATCGTTTGGGCCTGGAAATCCCCACCACCGTGGACGAGTGGTACGAAGTGCTGAAGGCCTTTAAGGAGCAGGACGCCAACGGCAACGGTGATCCGAACGACGAGATTCCTCTGACCGGCAGCGCTAAGACGAGTCTGTTTGACTGGATCCGCTACATCAACCCCTGGGGCCTCACGGACAGCTTGCAGGAGAACTTCCTGGCTTTGGATCAGGAGACGCTGAAGCCTGTTTTCATTCCGGCTGACGAGCGCTATAAGGAAGCAGTTGCTTTCTTCCATAAGTTATACGCAGAAGGCATTATGGATCCGGAGTTCATCACGCAGGATGGTTCCATGTCCGACGCAAAATGGAAAAACGCAGATGTATCTCTGGTAGGTACCGGTATCGCTTGGGAAACCTCCTCTGCTACTCAGCCTCATTCGGACGAATATGTTCCGATGCTTCCGCTGGCCGGTCCTAACGGCGACCGCTACATCCGCGGCAACGATGAAATCATCATTTATCATCGCAACGAGTATACCATTACCACCGCTTGTGAGCATCCCGAAGTGGCTATGCGTTGGGCGGATTACTTCTCTACCGATGACATTTCTGTCCAGTCTTACTGGGGCCCCTACGGTGTGGCGTTGAATAAGGACGAGGACGGCAACATTACCTTCTTGGATCCTCCCGAAGGAAAGAACGGCGACCAGTGGTACTGGGAAATTTGCCCCCGCGACTACGGTCCGAAGTATGTGACCCCCGAGTTTGAAGCGAAGATCACTCTTCCCGAGAATAGCGGTGACGGCGCTAAATTGAAGGAAGACGAGATGATGAAGGAATTTGTGGCAAAGCCCTATCCTGTTGTGAACTACACCGCTGAACAGTCCGAAGAGATTTCTTCTCTGACGGTGGACATTTACAAGTATGTTAACGAGACCTGGGCCAGCTGGATTGTCAACGGCGGCATCGACGAGCAGTGGGATGCCTATGTGGATCAGTTGAACCAAATGGGCCTGGAGCGTTTAATGGAGATTTATCAGGAAGCTCTGGATGTTTACAATAACGCGGGCTAATGGACAATTATTGATTTGTTGAGATTTTAGGAAAGCTTTCGAGCAGGACCTGAAGGCTGTTCCGGCCTTCAGGTCTTGCCTTGCTTTCATCGAAAATTCAAGAAATCAAATATGGAGAACAACAGATAGTGTTGGAGGAGTTTCATGGAGAAAAAAGTATTTCGCGTGGGAAGTGTAGGCATTGGAGGAATTTCTCGAGGCGTTCACCTTCCCGGAATTCACAAAAGCCCGGATCTGGAACTTGTGGCCGTGTGCGATCTAAAGCCTGAGCGCATGGAGTACGCCAGAAATACATACGGTATTCGAGAAGATCACTGCTTTGCGGATTATCACGATTTGATTGCCTGCCCGGATGTGGATGTGATTGACATTTCCACTTCCAACAACGCCCACTTCGAAGTGGCCAAGGCAGCTATTGAAGCCGGAAAACCGTTTTGCTTGGAGAAACCTGTCACCTTAACAGCGGAGGAGGCCGACATTTTGGCCAAAGCCGCACAGGAAAAAGGGATTCCCAATATGGTGTGCTTTTCCTACCGCTTTAAGGCTGCTGCCCGCTACGCCAAGGAATTGGTGGAGAAGGGAATGTTAGGTGACATTTATCACGTTTACATGCAGTATCTGCAGGGCGGCGGCGGTCCTTCCTATGATTTGCCCCGTTCTTGGAGATACCAAAAAAAGCTGACCGGAACCGGCGCACTGGGCGATTTGGGTTGTCACGCTCTGGATTTGGTAAGTTTTGTCACCGGTAAAAATTACCGGAAGGCTGTGGGACATACGGATACTTATGTGACCCAGCGCCGTCTGGAAGAGGGCGAAGGATACGGTCCGGTAGATGTAGATGACTTCTGCCATTACTTGATGGAGATGGATGGAAAGACTTCGGCAAATTTCTCTGTCACCCGATTTGCCTATGGCAGAGGAAATTACCAGCGCATGGAAATATACGGGAGCAAGGGCGGCTTGGTGTACAGCTTGGATGTTACTCCCGGTGTAGATGAATTAGAGGTCTGCTTTGGCTACCCCTATGACAGATCCGGAATCTACACAAAACTTCCCATTCCCCAGCGTTTCCAGTGCGATCAGATGCAGTCTTTTGCAGATATTCTCAACGGGTGCAGCGATGGCATGGCTGCCACCATTCAAGACGGCTGCCGCATTCAGCATGCATTGGACGTAATTATCCGCTCTGCGGAAGAAGAAAAATGGCTACCCTGTGATTAATTCATGATATGAGAGGAGTTTTTTTAAAATGGCAATTCGAGTAACTGTTTGGAACGAATACCTTCATGAGGTTCAATTCCCGGAAGTGGCTGAGGTGTACCCCAAGGGTATTCACGGCTGCATCGCAGACTTTCTGAAAGAAGCCGGTATGGATGTGAAAACCGCCACGCTGCGAGAGCCGGAACACGGACTGACTCAGGAGGTTGTAGACAATACGGATGTGTTGATTTGGTGGGGTCACATGGCTCATCAGGAAGTGTCGGATGAGATTGTGGATCGCGTTTACAATCGTGTTCTGGAAGGAATGGGCCTTATCGTTCTTCATTCCGGCCATGCCTCTAAAATCTTCCGGAAGCTGTGCGGAACGGATTCCTGGAAATTGAAGTGGCGTGAGGACGGCGAGAAGGAAATCCTTTGGGTTGTAGATCCCAGTCATCCCATTGTAGACGGTCTGGACGAGAAAATTATAATTCCGCACGAGGAGATGTACGGCGAGCGCTTTGATATTCCCCAGCCGGATGAGCAGGTGTTTATCAGCTGGTTCGAAGGCGGAGAAGTGTTCCGCAGCGGTTGCTGCTGGCATCGCGGAAAAGGAAAGATTTTCTACTTCCGTCCGGGCCATGAGGTATTCCCCATCTATCATCAGCCGGAAATTCAAAAGGTGATTATCAATGCGGTGAAGTGGGCAGCGCCCATCCGTTTCCCCAATACCACCTTTGGAAATCCTGCACCCATTATGCCCGTTAAGGGAGAGATGGAACATAGTGTTCAGGGGCTTCACGACCAGAAGAGCATCTCCTAAAAAGCAGATGTGTTTCTCTCTTAATATCTCTTAACTAAGGAACCAATGTGAAAAGGCCAAGGTTCTTGCGCGGGAAGCAGGGATAACGAAAGCGCGCCTTTCATCAGCATCAGCCGTTGGAAGGCGCACTTTTTATCTGAAAAATTATTTCCCGGCAAGAGAATTCGAAAAATCAGGCTCACTCTTGCAAAATGGATATCGCTTTTTGGTACTGCTGCTTTTTCCAGGTGTCCAGCAACTTATAGTCTCCTCTTTGCAACTCACTGACCAAACGAGCATAGGTCGGCGCGATTTCATCGGCAGAACAATCCTCCACCAAATTCACGATCTGATTTTCCAGAAATTTCTGTTTTCGTTCGTCTGCCGTAGCCAGACGTGTGTTGGAGTAGAGGGAAAACAGGATTTCATAGTGAATGATCGGAACAGTGTACTGGCTGTCAATGCCGATAGGTTTCATCGGTTCTGCATTCTTGAGCAAATCTCCAAGCCCGGAGCGCTCCAAAGCATTCTTCTGTTCGGGAGAAGGCTCCATGTTTTGCAGATAAAATGCTGCCAACAGTCTGGCTTGGAATTGGCTTTGTGTGCTGCTTTTAACAAACAGGGTGGAGACGTATTGTTCCTCGAAATTGTTGCTGAGTGCCGGTTCCCGTCCGGAATCCGAGAGGATGGGCGAGAGGATTTCATATTGTTCCCAAATTGGGTGGCTTTCCGGGAGCTGGGAGAGCAGCTTGCCCAGCGAGGGAGAAGCCGCCAAAAAGATCTCGCCGTTTTGCAGCTGTCTGAGCAGTGACTCTTGACTGAGGGTGAACACATCGCGGGAAAGCAGTCGCTCACGGAACAGGGTGTTCATAAACTCCAGTGACTCCAAAGTACCGGGGTGAAAAAAAGGATCCTCCCACGCAGTGCCGGTATCGGCGGTGACGCCAAACATCTGTTGAAGGCTGGGAAGCTCCACGTAGCAGGGAATCAACTCGGGATAGGCTTTCCGAACGGCTTTTAGCTGTTCCAAGCAATACGCTTTGGACAGGGGCTGCTGACTATCCCAGTGAATCTTTTCCAGAATGTCCTTGCGACCAATCATAGCGGCGGCAGACTTGGTAGAGGTATCTTCAGAGAGAATGGTTCTGGTATGCGGATAGGCGTAAACATCTCCCTGAAAATTTCCGCACCACCGGATAAAGTTTTCGGGCAGGGTAAAGCCGGGAATTTCCTTGTCCAGCAAGTCCTGCAGAGCCCAGGTAGTTCCGGTTGTTTCCAATCGTTTAAAGTTGGCGTCGGTGTACCAACAGGTGACCACATCTGCAGAGATTCCCGATGCTGTCATGTTCAAATATTTTTCAATGGTGCAAAAGGAGAGGTCCACAGGTGTTCCGGCCAATTCGGTGCAATCCTCTTGGGAGAGAAACAGGTCAGCATAGGAGGAATCCGTCTCGCCATAAGGTGTTATGAAAATCCATTTCAAAGCGGTTTCTTTCTCGGAGGATGTCGTCTGAAAGGGAGAGGGACTGGAAGTTGAGGGTGAGCGAATACAGAAAATAAGAAAACATACGGCAATCAATCCGACAAGCGTTTGAGCAAGCTTATAGAGAAATAAGCTTTTGCGCTGTTTATCGTTGTGTGGAGTATCCATGGTAATTCCTTTCTTTTGGAGTATAGCTGTGTCGACTACGAGTCGATAGGAAAAATTGACATTTTTTGCTATACTTGTTATACTATATCATAATAAACTAACAATCTCAAAATGTCCAGAGGTTTTTTATGTAAGTTTTATAAAAGACCGAGTTTGGGATTTTAATGCGGTTTTTTGATGATAGGAAAGGAGAAAAAAGTGAAACAGTGGCTGAGTCGGATGAAGCTAGCGCACAAAATGGTTCTTGGATTTTTGGGGCTCATCGCTCTACCGTTTACTTTGCTGTCGGTGTTCAGTTTTGCCTCGGTTGCGTCGCACTATGAACATCAGCTGGCGCAGGATGGGCAATATATGCTGAACATGGTAGTCAGTGATGTGAACGAAAAAATGGATCATGTGGAAATGCTGATGCAGGTGTTGTCCTGCAATCAAAATCTGATTGCTTTTCTGTCTCACGATTACAATGGCGCCGTCTCTCACGAGGAGTACACGCAAACTGTGATGCCGTTGCTGCAGGGAGCGAGCAATGCGGTGTCACCGCCTCTGGAACGCGTCTATTTACTGACGAAAAACACTACCATCCCGGAGGGCTACAGCGCAGTGTACCATTATGATTCTGTTCCGAAGAGTATTCCCACAGAGCTGTTGGAGAACGGAAGGGAAGCCACTTGGTATCATGCGGAGATAGACGGAAAAGATGTGTTGTACTACCTTTGTCCCATTGTTTCCTCGGTATATAAAAATCAGGGGTATCTTTTGGCCAAAATGCGCGTGGACGAGTTGTTCCCAGAGTTCGGAATGCCGCAACAGAATGGTGTGGCCCTATTCCTACTGGATGAGGAAAACCGACCTAAACTCAGCAATGTAACTCTGAATTCTGATTTCCGTTTCCCGCAAACCGCAGGTTCTCAAGAATCTGTGCGGTGTTTTTCCACCGAGATTCAGCGGGTTCCTCTGCGCGTGGGTGTGGCGCTGCCAGTGTCGGAACACGGATATTTGCAGCAGAGTTCTCTGCTCATCTTAATCTTCGTGGGATTTCTTTCGCTACTGTTTTTGTCTCTGTTCTTTTCCATGATTCGCTCCATCAACTCTCGTCTTCAGAGGTATGGAGATGAGATGGAGCGCATTGCCGAATCCGGTTTCAACGGGGAGTTAGCGGTGGAACGTCAGGATGAAATTGGAGTGATTGGAAATCAATTCAACCGTGTCTTGGGCAGAATGCGCGTCTTGATGCAGGAGAATATCCAAAAGGAAACCGCATATAAAGACGCTCAGTTAAAGGCTCTTCTGCTTCAGATCAATCCTCATTTTATCTACAACACCTTGGACATGTTTGCCGGAAAGCTGACTTTGGACGGAGAGTTTGAAACGGCGGATTACATTTGCGACTTTGCCCAGATGATCCGCTATAACACCATGACGAGCACAGAGCTTCCTTTGGAGAAGGAACTGGAGCATGTGATTAATTACGTGAACCTGGAGAAGTGCCGGTATGGGGACAGCGTGGAGCTGCGGATTCATGTCCCGGAGGAGCTTCGGCAGATCATAATTCCTCGCTTTTTGCTTCAGCCTATTGTGGAGAATTCCTTTGAGCATGGGTTTACCGGGATGGCTCCGGAGGAGAAAAGGCAAATTATCATCACGGCCCGCAAGATGGGTGACCGAATGATTCTTCGTGTACGGGATAACGGCAGGGGAATGAGTTTGAAACAAGTGAAGAAGATAAATCAAAAATTCTCTCAGCCCTATGATGCCATAGCTCTGCGTCATCAGAAAGAGCATGGAATTGGGCTGGATAATATCAATGATCGACTTCAGATTTTTTCTCATTCCAATGATCGTTTGGTACTGAGGAGTCGGGAGGGAAAGTATACCAGTATGTTTATTTTACAAACATTATAGCAGTTTTTTCAGAAAAGGTAAACGCAAAAAGCTGTCTTATAACAGGTGTGCTTTTCGCCGGTGTTGGCCAAGTAAGACGGAGAGTTTGACAGAAAAGCGGAGGATGCAGATGCTTACAGTGATGATAGTGGATGATGATCCCCTTTTGTGCACAGCCATGCGACGAAAGATAGAGATGATTGACAGGGAAAACCAGTTAGGAATTCAAGAGACGCTGATAGCCCACTCGGCCCAAGAGGCGTGGGGGATTTTGCAGGAAAAGTCCGTTGATATATTGATCAGCGACATTCGAATGCCTTATCAGACGGGTCTGGAGCTGGCGGACAAGGTAAACGAGGCTTTCCCGGAGATTCAGGTGGTGATTCTGAGCGGCCATGACGATTACGAGTATATGCGGAGTGCTCTCCGCAGCGGAGTGGTGGATTATCTGCTCAAGCCCGTAAAGCTGATGCAAATTCAGGAAGTGCTGCTCAAGTGTCAGGAGAATCTTCGCCGCCGGAAGGCGCAATCTCTCCGAAACGGCAACGACCGGGAGGTACTGGAAAACTGGCTCAACGGTTTACTCGCGGGTAAAACCGGCAAGCCCCCGGTGGAATTTCCCCATCCGGTGTTCTGGGTTGCATGGCCTTTTGGCGGGGAAGGAGAAGCCGGTTTCCGGACTGAGGAAGTCTTTGCCGAGGAGTCGTCGGAGGATGTGGCGGCATTCTTTTTTCGCAACGTAACGCAAGACACAGTTGTGCTGTTGAATACCAAAAGCAGCCGGGAGGACATTGTAAAAACGTACATTGAAACGTGTCAGGAGTCCTGTGTCAGGCAGGGGGCGGGACGACCTCGTTTTGCAGTGAGTCGACCGTTTACGCGTTTGGAGGAGTATCCTGTGTTTTATAAAGAGGCACGGTACACCATGGCCTATCGCATGCTGGAGCCGTTCGACCTTCGGTTTTCCTCTGCTCAAGCGGCTGCGGAGCAAAGCCGGTTTCCGCGGTTTCAAGCCCGGATTCATTCGGCCTTTCAGAGCAGAAATTTTGCTGAGCTTTATCAGTTGCTTCAAAAAATCTTCTGTCGGGATTTTTTTCAGGAGCAGCCCTTTCCTAAGGAGATTCGACGATTTTATGTGTATTGGGAGTCTCAGGTTCAGGAGATGGCTTCTGCGTATCATCTGGAATTGGAAGCGTTTCCCCACTTTAGCAGATTTGCCGGTTTAAATGAAATGCAGGAATACCTGCAGAAGGTTTTGAAGCAGATGGAGGCGGCTGTGCAGACCGCTACAAACAAGTATGCCCATATTCTTTCCATAGCAAAGCAGTATGTGCAGAAGAATTACAACCGCGATATCAGCATGGACGAAGTGGCCGAGATGGTTTCCATGAGTTACAGCTACTTTAGCCGTGTGTTTAAAGAGCAGCTTCATCAAAGCTTTTCGGAATATGTTCTGTCTGTCCGAATGCGAGAGGCCAAACGGTTGATGGAAGAAGATCCCGCAATCAAAATAAAGGAAGTGGCGGAACTGGTTGGCTATGAAAGCGTGTATACCTTTTCCAGGGCGTACAAGCAGTACTATCATGTCTCACCGAAACAGGATCGAGACGGCTAACCGAAATTTTTTGCCAAAACATAGACATCATATTTGAGAAAGGAATTTTAAAATGGAATATAAGAAACTTGGGAAAAGTGATGTACTGGTCTCGGAGCTCATTCTGGGTTGCTGGGCCATGGGAGGAGATTATTTTGGCGCAACAGAGGACAAAAGCTCTTTGGAGGCGTTGGAAGTATCCTATGAGAATGGTGTGAATACCTTTGATACGGCCGAGATTTATGGCGATGGCCGTTCCGAGCGAGTGGTGGGCGAGGCTGCCCGCCGGATTGGCAGGGACAAGGTGCGAATCATTTCCAAGGTGTTCAAGCCCTCTATGTCCCACGATAAGATGATTAAAGCCTGCGAAGACAGCCTTCAGCGCTTGGGTACCGATTACTTGGACGTTTACTTTTTACACTATCCGGTAGCGGAGGAAGAAGTTACCATTCAGGAAAGAATGGAGACCATGGAAGAGCTGAAAAAGGCCGGCAAAATTCGAGCGATCGGGTTGTCTAACTTCTCTCTGGAAGAGATGAAGGCGGCTATGCGATTTGGACAGGTGGATGTGATTCAGCCTTGCTACAGCCTGCTGTGGAGATACGATGAAGCCTTGCTGGAGTTTAGCCGAAAGCAGGAGATTTCGGTGATTCCTTACAGCACGCTGGCGCAGGGATTGCTGACGGGAAAGTACCAAAAAGGCGCAGTGTTCACGGACGGACGCGCCAGAGCGGCTCTGTTCCAGCCGGAAAACTACGATAGGTGTCTGGAAGTGACGGATGTGCTGTCACAGATCAGTGCGAAATATGGCAAAACACCGGCCCAAGGCGCCATTGCTTGGCTGCTGCAAACCCAAGGGATTACGGCACCGATTGTCGGAGCGAAAAACGGAAGACAGGCTCAGGAGAATTTGAAAGCCGCCGGCTGGCAATTCAGTAAGGAAGACTACGATGTGATTGACCGAGCCAGCAGACGCTTTATGGAGGGCTTACCCCATTACACACTGTTCTTCAATACGGAGACAACAAACTGAGAGGAGAGAAAAGAGAATGCCATTGGTTAAAGTAAATGAGCTGCTGCACCACGCCACGGAAAACGGTTACGGAGTAGCTGCTGTGAACGTGTTCAACTACGAGACGATTAAGTGGGTGGCTGAGGCGGCCAATCGGGAGCGAATTCCGGTGATTATCCAGTTTTATCCCGGCTTCGACAAGTACATCGCCTTAAAACATGTGGCGGCTATCGCCAAAGATTTTGCAGAAAAATCTTCAGTGCCTATCGGCGTACATCTGGATCATTCTGCCGGCTATGAAATAGCAGTGAGCGGCGTGCGGGATGGCTTTCCGTCTGTGATGGTGGACGGCTCAGCGTTGCCGTATGAGGAAAATATGGCGCTGACAGCAGCGGTTGTGAAAACAGCAGCGGTGTTTGGCGTAGACGTAGAGGCCGAACTGGGTCATGTGGGCTCGGGAGCCAATCTGGATGACATCGTCAACAGCGATCATTACACCGACGTAAAGCAGGCTGTGGAATTTGTGAAATGCACGGGTTGCGGATCTCTGGCAGTGGCTGTGGGCAATGCGCACGGTGCCTACGTGCAAACCCCGAATCTGGATTTTGACCGTATTGCTTCTTTGCGTAGCGCTCTGCCCATTCCGCTGGTACTGCATGGGTGTTCGGATATTCCTCCCGAGCAGTTGCAGGAGAGTGTGCGCCTGGGTATGAGCAAGTTCAACATAGCCACTGAGTATTTTCGGGCTTGCTATCACGGTGTGGTACAGCATGGGGATCCGGCTGAAAAGAACGGGGACATGTTCCGACTGATGATGGAGACTTCCGAAAACGCTATAGATTTTGTACGTGGTAAAATGCGTTTGCTTAATCCGAATAAGTTTACATTTTAGTTAACTTAACGCAAAGGAGGCTTTAGGAAGAGTTGTGTTAAAAGAATTTGAAATAGCGGGCTATGACATGCCCTGTGTAGACCTGGCAGTGAATGTGGATGTGTTTCCCAAGCCAAACGGAGGAACCGGGATAAACGCTATGAGCTGGCAGGGCGGAGGAAAAGTGGCCACCGGCATGGTGGCGGCAGCCAGATTGGGAGCTAAATGCGCCATGATTGGTGCAGTGGGAAGCGATGACTACGGCGAGTTTTGCTTACGGGATTTTGAACGTCATGGAATTGACATATCCGGAATGAAAACGCGCCAGGGAGAAACGACATCTCTCTCCATAGTGCTCAGCGACCGCGAGACGCAGGGACGGAGTATCGTGTACCGATCCGGCACGGCAAATCCCCCTACGTTGGAGGAGATAGAGGAACGAATTCTGACGGGGTGTCAGTGGTTTTTTATCTCTCATGCCACACATGTGGCAATGGAATCAGCCAAGCGGGCAAAGAAAGCGGGAGCCAAAATCATCGTGGACGCCGATTCCTACTCATCGGAAATGATGGAGAATATCGGCATCATCGACGTTTTTATTGCTTCGGAATTCTTCTATAAGGTGCTTTTCCGGGGAAAGGAGGAGGCCTTTGAAGCAAATTGCCGGGAGGTCCAAAAAATGGGCCCTTCTATTGTGGTATTCACATTAGGAGCAAAAGGCTGCGTAGGGTACAGCGAGGAGGATGGCTTTTTTCAGATGCCCTCCTTTGCAGTGGATGTGCAGGATACAGTGGGGGCCGGAGATGTGTTCCACGGCGCATATACCGTAGGATTGCTGCGCGGGCTTTCTCCCAAAGAAGCCGCTCGGCTTGCCACGGGAGTTTCTTGCATCAAGTGTACCAGAATTGGTGGCAGAGCCGGCATTCCCGATTGGAATACGGTGCAGCGCTTTTTGCGCACCGGGGAAATCGACTATACGGAAATTGATCAGCGTGTAGAATTTTACAGGAGGAAGTTGCAGATATGAAAAAGCAGAACATTGTGATTGGCGTAGCGCCTACTAAGCGCAGCTTTTTGAGCATGGAGGAGGCCAAGCGGCAAAAGGAAAAGTTTATGGCTGTTATTCGCGGTATTCATCCGGATGTGGTCACTCTGGTGGATATTGATGACATATGCGAAAACGGAATACTGTTCGAAACGGAAAAAATAACGCAGGTGGTGGAAAAATTCCGTCAGGCAAAGATTGACGCGCTGTTTACCCCCCATTGCGATTTTGGTGAAGAGCAGTGTGCCGCAGGAGTAGCGGCGGCGATGAAGGTACCCACCTTGGTATGGGGTGCTCGGGATGAGCGGCCTAACACCGACGAAAGCCGAGGAAGAGATACGCAGTGCGGCATGTTTGCCTGCACCAAGGTGATGCGCCGGTTCGGAGTGCAGTATAGTTATATTTGGAACTGCGAGACCGAAAGCGAGGATTTCCGCAATGGCTTTGACAGCTTTATCCGTGTGGTGTCCGTTATAAAGGCGGTGAAAAATCTGCGAATCGCCAAGTTTGGAGCAAGACCGGAACCGTTTATGAGTGTGACGGCCAATGAGGGAGATTTGGCAACCAAATTGGGTGTGACTGTGGTGCCGATATCTCCTAACACAGTGGCAGCCCGTATGGATCAGTTGATCGGTGAAAATTCTCCCAGATTACAAGACTACGTGGCGGATGTAAAGCAACGTATGGATGCTTCCGGTATGAAGGAAGAGGCGGTGGAGAGAGCCGCAGCAGCTAAACTGGCCATTCAGGATCTGATGGAGGAAAAGCACTGTGCAGCCGGAGCGATGGAGTGCTGGAGCGCGGTTACAGTTTTAGGCGCACCTGTCTGCATGGCTTTGGGTGAGCTGTCTGATGAAGGATTGCCGGTTTCCTGTGAGACGGATGTCAACGGAGCGGTGACCATGGCGATGTTGCAGGCGGTTACCTTGGGCAAAGAGGCCTGTTTCCTTGCGGATTTGACCATTCGCCATCCGCAGAACGACAACGCGGAGCTGCTGTGGCATTGCGGTCCCTTCCCGTATTCCTTGAAGGATTCTTCCAGTGTTGCCCGACTTGTCCAGGGACAGGAACGGTTTGAACTGAAAAAGGGCCCCATTACGGTATGCCGTTTCGACGATGTGGACGGAAAGTACTATCTGTTTGGCGGTGAGGGCAAAGGAGTAGACGGACCCGAAACCAATGGAACCTATGTGTGGTTCGAAACGAACAACTGGAAGATGTGGGAAGAGAAGCTGATGTTTGGGCCTTATATCCATCATGTGGGTGGAATTTACGGAAACTACAAAAAGGTGTTGCGGGAAGCCGCCCGTTATCTGGGAATGATTTTTGATGATGCGGACGAACAGGGCGTGTATAGCCTGTAATCTTAGAAAGGAAAAATTGCCATGAGAGAGATTGTTTCAAAACCGTTGGATCGGGAGGCGTTTCGTCCCTATGGAGATTTTGTGGATTTGCTCCATATCAAGCAGATGGATGCTATGGCCGGAGCGGATAATATCTTCATCCCGGACCTGACGACACTCCGTTTAGATGAAAGAATGCAGGCCTCGGTATGCGTGGCACGGGTGTCCCAGTGTGAGAGAATCATCACCGCTGTGGAATACCATGGATTTACCAGCGAGGGAATTCTTCCTCTGGATGGTGACATTGATATATTTGTGGGACCTTCCAGTTTTCAGGTGAACCCTGCGTCCATTGAGGCGTTCCGTGTTCCCCGGGGTACCTTTGTCCGGCTGAATCCCGGTGTGCTTCACGGCCGCCAGTTTGTCGTGGATTCCCAGAGCGTCAATGTAATGATCTTGCTGCCGGAGCGTACCTTCGGAAATGACTGTGTGTTCACGCGGCTGGCAGAATCCGATCAGATTAAAATTCTGTTGTAAAGGAGTGATTCCATGAATCGAGAGGCAATATTTCACAATCCGGTCAGCAATTATGCGTTTCCCATTTCCTATGAAAAGTTCAAGGTTCGTTTGCGTGCAGGGAAGGGCGATTTGGACCGAGTGACTTTGGTCATTGGAAATAAATACCTCTGGCATACCCGTAAGGAAGTTCCCATGGAGGTGGAAGGTTCAGACGAGCTGTTTGATTACTATTCTTATGTGTATCCGGTAGATGACCCTCGCGTTGCCTACTACTTCCTTTTGGAAAAGGGGGACGAACAGTGGCTGTATGGGGACAGCGGTTTCGCAAAGCCGGAACTGGTCAACATAGACGAGGATGAATCTTCAGCCTTTGTTAACTTCCATTTTCCGTTTATCAATCGCATTGACATCCACAAAAAGCCATCTTGGGTCAACAGTGCGGTGTTCTATCAGATTTTTCCGGAGCGCTTTTGCAACGGAAACCCTAAGCTTTCTCCGGAAAATGTGGCGCCTTGGGGTACCGCGCCGGACAGACAGATTTTTATGGGCGGAGATTTGCCGGGTATTACCCAAAAGCTTTCCTATTTGGAAGAATTGGGAGTGAACGCCCTGTATTTGACCCCGATTTTTGAAGCCACTTCCAACCACAAGTATGACACCGTGGACTATACGCGCATCGATCCTCATTTTGGCGATGAATCCGATTTGGTGGAGCTGATTAATCAGGCTCATAAGCGCGGCATCCGAGTGATTTTAGACGGCGTGTTCAACCATTGTGGCGGAGGTTTTAGGCAGTTCCAAGATGTGGTGGAGCACGGAGAGGAATCCCCTTTCCGGGATTGGTTTTACATTCGAGAATTTCCGGTGAGTTTTGATCCTTTGAATTTTGATTCTTTCGGAGACACTCCCTATACCCCCAGACACCCCGGTTTGAAAAATTTATCTGAAGAACAGTTGAGAACGGCCTGCATGCCCAAGTGGAATACGGAAAATCCTCAGGCGAAGGAATATCTTCTGGGAGCCGTGGCCAAGTGGACCCGCATGGGTATTGACGGTTGGAGACTGGATGTAGCCACCGAGGTGGACTCCCATTTCTGGAGAGAGTTCCGGGAGACCGTTCGGGGGATCAATCCCGACGCACTGATTATCGGAGAGTTCTGGCGCAATTCGGAAGCGTGGCTTCAGGGGGATCAGTACGATGGCGTGATGAACTATGGTGTTCAGCGCGCGGCAGTGGAGTACTTTGCCAAGAGCGCAGTGGCTCCTCAGCGTTTTCAGGAACTTCTCACGGAAAATTTGATGCGCTATTCCGATGCAGCCAATGACTCTATGCTCAATCTGCTGGACAGCCACGACACTGCCCGTTTCCTTACGGTCAGCGGAGGGAATACGGCGCGGTTGAAAAACGCGGCGGCTTTCCTGTTCACCTTTGTAGGTATGCCCTGCACATACTATGGCACGGAAATTGGTATGACGGGTGAGAACGACCCGGATTGCCGTAAGGCGTTCGACTGGGAGGAATCTCATTGGAATACGGATTTGCGGACGCACTATCAGAAGCTGATGCGGTTGCGAAAAACCAGAAAAGCACTGCAGGAGGGAACCGTTAGATTCCGTTCTCAGGGAGATTTGTTTGTTATGGAACGCCAATTGCAGGAAGAGCTTCTGGTGACGGTCATCAACAACACAGATTGTCCCCAAAACTACACGTTGTCGGGAAATCACGTCCGCGATTTGTTAAGTGAAAAGGCCTTTGAAGGGGCTCAGAATGCCACCGTGGTGGAAGTTCCTCCCTTCTCTGCAATGATTCTGGAAAAAATAAATTAATTTTATTTAATTTATAACTTAATTTAAAGGAGTTGTAATCAACATGGAAAAGAAAGTTATTCGCGTAGGATCTGTAGGCGTAGGAGCCATCTGGGGCGGCGTGCACGAGCCCGGTATTGCCAAGAGTCCCGATTTGACCTTGGTGGCCATCTGCGACATTGATGAGAAAAAGCTCGAAGCCGTTGGCGAGAAGTATGGGATTCCTCCGCAGTACCGTTTTACGGATTATCGAGATTTGGTTAACTGTGACATTGTCGATGCAGTGGATATCTGCACCTCTAATGACGCCCACTTCAAGGTGGCAATGGCTGCCGTGGAAGCCGGCAAGCCGTTTAACCTGGAAAAGCCCATCACCCTGACCGCAGAGGAAGCAGACATACTGGCCAAGGCGGCTCAGGAGAAGAATGTCAAGAATATGGTGTGCTTCTCCTACCGATTCAAGGCTGCTGCCCGCTACGCCAAGGATCTGATTGCGCAGGGCAAGATCGGGCGTGTCTATCACGTGAATATGCAGTATTTTCAGGCGTGGGGATTGCCCCGTGCCAACTGCCCCTTAGTATGGCGCTATGTCAAGAGCAGAACCGGTACAGGCGCTCTGGGAGATCTGGGAAGCCATGCCTTGGATTTGGTACGATTTGTGACGAACAAAGAATATACACGCGTTGTGGGACATACCGGTACTTACGTACACGAGCGTCCGTTGCTGGACGGCAAAGGTGTCGGAAAAGTAGATGTGGACGATTTCAGCAACTACATGGCGGATATGGAAGATGAGATTTCTGTCAGCTTCCAGATTACCCGATTTGCTTATGGCCGCGGTAACTATCAGCGTATGGAGATTTACGGCAGTGAGGGTGCCATTGTCTACAGCTTGGATGCCACACCTGCCGGAATTGACGAAATTGAAGTCTGCTCCGGAGACATCAATGCCGATGCCCATGTTTTCAACCATCTGCCCATTCCGCAGCAGTATTTCTGCGATCAGATGCAGTCCTTTGCAGACATTGTGAATGGCACCGGTGATGGTCTTGCTGCCAATATTCAGGATGGACAGGCAAACCAGCACCTGCTGGATGCTATTGTAGAGTCCGCAGAGAAAGGCACATGGTTATCACTCTAAGCAAAATTCCAAAGGCGAAGAGTGACGGTGGCTGGAAAAAGATACAGGCACCTTTGAAAATCAGTGTAGAGTAAGCAACCGCGTTCCGCTTTAACTTTAAGGCGGAACGCGGTTAACTCTATGTAAAGAAGCATTTGAACGATACAGTTGAGAAAAAGGCACAACTTACGGAGGAAAAATCCGTAGGTTGTGCCTTAGTGTTATTCGTGAAATTGGAATGGATTACGTACCACACGTATGCGATTGCTGCATTTAAAGAGAATTACATCAAGATTGATCGTATCTTTTGTCTCTTTTTGTCATGGCTTTATTCAGTCAATCTCGCCGTTGGCTTTCGCGGCCTCAATAACCTTCTGCGCAACATTCTGCGGGGCTTCTTCGTAGCGCACGAAATCGAACGTGAAGCTACCTCTGCCCTGCGTGACCTGGCGCACATAGGTGCTGAAATCGTACATTTCGGCCATTGGCACTTCGGCGTCTACGGTCTGATAGCCGGCGGTTTCTGCCGGAGACATGCCCAGCACACGGCCGCGGCGCTTGTTGACTTCGCCCATGATATCGCCCATGTTAGCGTCCGGCACGGTAGCCTTCAATTCGCCGATGGGCTCAAGCAGAACGGGATTTGCCTGCGGCATGCCGTTCTTATAGGCGATGGAAGCAGCGGTCTTAAACGCCATTTCGCTGGAGTCTACGGGGTGATAGGAGCCGTCATACAGCGTCGCCTTGAGACCGACGACCGGATAACCGGCAAGAGGACCTCTCGCGATGCACTCGCGCAGACCCTTTTCAACGGCGGGGAAGAAGCCCTTCGGCACTGCGCCGCCGACAACGCGCTCTGCAAACTCCAAACCGTCTGCATCGCAGGGGGAGAATTCGATCCACACGTCGCCGAACTGACCGTGGCCGCCGGTCTGCTTCTTATGTCTGCCTTGTACGGAAACGGTCTTGCGGATCGTCTCGCGGTACGGAACGCGCGGGCTGCGCAGCGTGACATCTACGCCGAACTTCGTCTTTAGCTTGGAGACGATGACATCAAGGTGCTGTTCGCCCATGCCGCTGATGACCATTTCTTTGGTTTCTGCGTTATTTTCAAAACGAATCGTCGGGTCTTCTTCCGCAAGACGCATGATGCCCTGCGCGACCTTATCTTCGTCGCCCTTGTTCTTCGGGACAATGGCCATACGCATCTCCGGGGTGGGGTATGCGATGCCGTCCAGTGTGACCTTGCGTGCGGGTGCGCAGAGCGTATCGCCCGTGTTGACGCCGGCAAGCTTCGGGATGGCGCCGATATCGCCCGCAGTGATGGCTTTTACATCTTCCTGCTTTTTGCCGCACATCATGACGGTTTTGCCGACGCGCTCCGTGTTTCCGGTGCGCATGTTGATGAGCGGGGTCTCTGTGGAGATTTTGCCGGAGAGCACCTTTACGTAGGAAAGTTTGCCGATGAACGGGTCTGCAACGGTCTTGAAGACGATGGCAGCCGTGGCGGCATCTTCCTTAACGGCAATCTCAACGGGGTTGCCGTCTACGTCTACGCCGATTTCCGCGCCCTTATCCGCCGCGCTCGGGGCGAGCCAGCAAAGGCCGTCCATAAACTGCTCCATGCCGCGCATGAGCATAGCGTCGCCGCAGAATACGGGCGAAATGGTGCCGTTTTTAACACCCTGGGAAACACCGACGATAACCTCTTCCGGCGTGAATTCTTCGCCGGAGAAATATTTCTCGAACAGCTCGTCACTCGTTTCGGCGACGGCCTCGTAAATGGCGGTACGCAGACCCTCGAGGCGGGCGCCCATGTTCGGCATATCTACCTGTACAGGCTTGCCGCCGGAGTAATCGTACGCCTTATATTCCAGCATATTGATATATTTATCTGCCTTGCCGTCCTCAAAATACGGCACAACAATCGGGCAGACGGACGGGCCGAAGCTCGCCTTTAAATCTTCGAACACTTTATAGAAGTCGGAACCTTCATCGCACAGGCCGTTTACGAAGAAAATCTTAGACAGGCCGCGCTTTTCCGCTGCCGCAAAAGCCTTTTCCGTACCGACGGAAACGCCGCTCTTGCCTGCAAGCACGATGACAACGGATTCTGCCGCGCGTGCGGCTTCATACAGACCGCCCTGGAAGTCGAAAAGACCCGGGGTGTCCAGCAGGTTGATCTTTTTATTTTTCCATTCAAACGGTGCCACGGCCGTGGAGACAGACGTCTTGCGGCGGATCTCCTCCGGGTCGGAATCACAGACCGTGTTGCCCTCGCCTACTTTACCGCGACGATCGGATGCGCCTGCAAGATAAAGCATAGCTTCCGCGAGGGAGGTCTTGCCGGCGCCGGAATGGCCTGCCATAGCAACGTTGATGATGTTCTTAGCCGGATATGTGTTCATGGAAAAACACCCCTTATATGTATAATTTACAATTTCAATTTGAGATTGCTCTTTAATTATATATCATATTGCCAGCTATTGCAATGGTGAATTGCAATTTATACAGATATTCTATTTTGTGTATTTGAAGTTTATGCATGTTGTATATTTAGAAAATGTTTTTTTGCAATAAGTTTTCAAATTCCTTTTGAAAAGGATAGAATTCGGCAGGATTTGAGAAATATATAGCAGACTTCTTCCGATGAGGGAGCTGCCAGCGAAGCTGACTGAGGGAGAAATACAGCGGGCTAACGAACCTCACAGCACCTTTTTCATATTATAGAGAAATCCTCTCCCGGCGTAGCCGGGAGAGGATAAATTATATCAGTCGGCAAAAAGATTTCGCTTTCTGCGGAGCTCGACCAAAGGCGCTGCCTTTGGAAACTACAACCGAACGAGAAGTTCGGTTTCAACTTCTTTGAAAAAAGTTGGATCAAAAGCTTTCAGCGACTCTTTCCATGTTACTCAACTGTTTCGCGGCTTAAAAAATCGGACGCGAGCTTGCCGAGCCGCAAATGCTCCTGCGTTTCGCCGGGCTTTGCGTCTTCGTCTTTAATGAGCAGGAACATGCCGCACAAATCGCCCGCACAGGAGATGGGGAACGCTGCGTTTGCGGTGCGCAGCCCGCCCTCCGCCGCCAAAACGGTGTCCTCGCCGGAGGAGATGAATGCCTTTTTGCGGCGCATCAGCTCATCCAATTGCTTGGAGACGGGCTTATCCAGCAAATCCTTTTTCGGGATGCCTGCCGTTGCGATGATGCGGTCGCGGTCGCACACGGCGGTGCCGATGCCGCTTGCCGCCGAGATGCACTCCGCCATGTTTTTGGCGCTTTCGTTTAGTTCTCCCACGGGCGAGTATTTGCGGAAGATGATGCTGCCGTCTTTGTCGATGAAAATTTCAAGCGGCGTGCCCTCGCTGATCTTCATGGTGCGGCGCAGCTCTTTCGGCACCACCACTCGCCCGAGATCATCCATACGTCTGACGATACCGGTTGCCTTCATATCTCAAATCTCCCTTGTTTTCAAAGTTTCGGTATGGGTAGTATTTGAGAAATGCGGGGAATTATACACGTTACAAAGTTTTACGGAAATACACAGTGATGCGTCCGGTACCTGCTTTGACGTGAAAAGCGGCATGGTTTGAAAAGGATTGTCTCCGATATTGATATAAAAAATCAAGCGTCATGCTGGAGTAAAAGCACGGCGCTTGACTTATTAAAAATAAATTTTAATCTTCCACAGGCGTTTCCAAATTGTTCATTACAAGCCCTGTGATAAGCTTCGGGTAAAAATACGTGGACTTCTGCGGCATCTTTTCGCCCGCAGCCGCTACCGCGCCGATCTCCTCCACGCGCGTGGGGTTCAAAATAAATGCACACTGCATCTCGTCGCTTTCAACCGTGGAAAGCGCTTCGTTCAAATCGCGCGTATACGTCAAGTTTTTCTGACTCGCCATATTTTCGCGATCAATCCCGAGGGCGCGCTCCAAAATGAGCGTATGCAAAACGCTGACGTCCAGCCCGCGCGAGGCCTCGCTCTTTTCGGGCATAAATTCTTCCATAACCGCCGCGTCTTTCAAAATCAGCAGCGCGTAGTTCATTCTGTCCCCGTTTTTATACACGAATGCGAACGCCTTTTGCCCGGCATCATACGCATTTTTCATGCGCGGCGCAATCTCGCTTTTGTCCGCAAGCGTCTCGATTTGAAAGTATTCCCCGCAGCTTTCAAGTACCTTTTCGGCGGAAAAGCCCTCAATGCCGCGCACAAGGCGGTGCGTTGGGAACACCACAAGCCCCGGGTGTGCCATATCGACGAGCGTCATCATGACGAATTCGCTGCCCGGCGCCCAAACGGCGTTTTCACGGCAGTAATCGCGGTAATGAATTGCGGTTTCATAGCGGTGATGCCCGTCCGCAATGTACAATTTGCGCGGCGCAAAATCGGCGCGGAACGCTTCAAGCGCCTGTTTGTCATTCACAATCCACAGGCGGTGTGTGACAAGTCCGTCTGAAAATTCGCAGTACGGCGTGCCGGCGGAAAGGCGGTCGATGCGCTTTTGCGTCTCGCCCTTTTCGTCCTGATACAAAGAGTAAATCGAACTGAAGTTGCAGTTCGTCGCCTTCATCAGCTCAAAACGGTCCTTTTTCGCCTTAGAGAGCGTCTCCTCGTGCGGCAGCACAACGCCCGCGGAAAAATCCTCCACGCGCACAAGGCACACGATGCCCTTTAGGCTGCGCACCTCGCCATGGTCTACGTCGGTTTTGAATTCTTCCTCGTAGATATAAAGACCTGCGTCCTTGTCACAGCGCAAAGTGCCGTCGGAAAGCCACGTGTGCAACGTCTTGCCGGCGGTCTTATACGGTTCTTCGCCGCGCGGCAGCTCCAGGCGTATGACGTTGTGCGGGTTTCTTTCCAAAAACGCCGCGCGCTCCGCTTCACTGATGATGTCATACGGCGGACAGGTCAGTTCTTTCGCTTCTCCCGCCGATTTTGTGTACCGCATGGCATGAAATGCCCGAATGTCTGCCATCGTGGTGCCCCCTTTAGATTTCACTTTTTCTCATTATAACGGCAAAGCACTCTTGCGTCAAGAAAAAAGCGATACAACATGAAACATCCTCGCCGCAGTTCAAGTCCGAAAACACTTCACAGCCCGGCTGTTTTGTCCGTATTTCCCCGACCGTTCGAATCAAAACCTGCTTCTTAAAAGCGCAAGAACAAAACGCTGTGCGGCGGCATTTGCAAGGTTCCACCCGCGGCTTGGTCCAGAACGTTTGACTGGGTAAATGAGGAGGGAGGCAACACGGTGTCACTGGAGAAGAGCACCGCCTCGCTGCAAGGTCCAAAGGAAGAGAAGTCCACCGGCTTTTTGCGGTGAAATGCGGCGTTCACCACCGTGGCGGACACCCGACCCTCTCGATCCACGGTAATAACGGCTTCTTGAGACGCGGAGCACAGACGATTACCCATGTGCCAGCGATTCATCCAGGAGAACACTTGTCCTTGCGCTGTCAAGCTCACGTGATCCGGTTTCACACACAGCATTCCCTCGTTGATTGCCTGAAAGTGACACGCAAGGGCTATCCCGCTTTTTTCCGCCTCTTCCATCAACATGTGCAGAACCAGCGCCGCATAAATACCGTCGGTAACACTGGAAGGACGGTACCAGGCATACCACACATTCCACTCGTCCATGGAAATGCGTATAGAAGGCTCCAGCCACTGCCGGGACTGGTGAATCAGCTCCCGCATCCGGGAGACAGAAGCCATGCACCGGTTATATTCCTCCTCTACGGTGGAAAGGTCGGTGTAATGGGGGTCGTAGCCATAATAGTGCTGGGAAATCATCTGAGAAATCCCGGCAAGCGGCTTGGCTGAAAATTCTGCCCATTCCTTGTTAGGATAGGGTCCCGAGGAGCACAGGCTGAGACCGGGTGAGGCCTCCAGCATTTTTTTGCCATTCTCCAGTGCGATCTGGCAGTACCCGGCAGGAGTGTTGTCGCCCTCCATGTGACCATAGCCGAATTCGTTACCCAATGACCAAAACTGCACATTGTAAGGCTCTTGGTGACCCCGATTGGCTCGGAGTTTTCCGTAGGGGGTTGAGACATCGCCGTTGCAGTATTCCACCCAAGCGGCGTTCTCATCGGGGGTGTTCCAACAGGGGTTGATGGTGATAAACGGCTCGGCACCGATTTCTCGACACAGGGCGATAAAGTCATCGGTATTCATCTCGCTGAAATCGTAGCCCATGGTGTGAGGTTGGGTCTCCAGGCCCAAATAAGACTGGAACGGCGCACGCATATCCGCCGGCAAAAGGCCGTCCATCCAGTTGAATTCCCCGGCAAAATTGCCGCCCGGCCAGCGCAGCACCTTGATGCCCAAATCCTTCATGGCTTCCACCACGTCGCGGCGCATTCCGTGGAAGTGATCCTTGGGCAGCAAAGAAACGGCTCCTACGCAGACATAACCCGCATTCTCCCAGCAGATTCGCAGGTCGGCATCAGAATTAGCGGCCTGCGGGGTGAGCTCCACCTCTAAACGGGTCCAATCGTCGCCGCCACCTACAGATGTGGCACAGCAGTAGACGTTCTTTCCGGTTCGATCTGTCAATGAAACCGTAAACTTCACCGATTCTTGGGTTTTAACCACCATTCCGAACAGATACGGTTGCCCTTGGGATATTGTGATGCCATGCTGACCCATGCCGACAGCTTCCCCGCAGTAGGGGTTGAAGATACCGACGGAATTACATTCGAGGGTCCGTTTCATGTGGTAGCCTTCTCCGTGGCGGGTGTAGGGTTCATCCAAGGCAAACACGCCACGTTCCCCCAAGGGAAACCATTCTATGGCGCAGCCCTCGCAAGCCGTGGGCTTCCCGGCGAACTTCCGATTGCGAACCATCTGGGCGGATAGGCCGGTATAGATACAGGAGCGCGTGTGCTCCAGATTGCAGCCGAACAAGTAGGGCGAAACCAGTAAATCCGCAGGATCGTCCCGGCGTAAGGTGAGAGGTGTGGCCTGAGCTGCTTTTCCATCCCAATCGACGGCCTCGTCCAGATTGCTGCTGCGAACCACGTTCATGAGTTCGCCGCTGAGAAGCTCCACAACGCTGACGCGCAGCTCCGCAGCCACACGGCTGAAAAGCGTCACGTCGGGCAGGCTTTTGCCACGTTCCCACTTAGAGACCGCTTTATCGGTTACATTCAGTCGTTCGGCCAGTTGAGCCTGCGTAAGCCCCATGGCCATCCTGCGCCGGCTGATAAACTGTCCTATTTTTGATAAATTCATAAATTTTCCTCCCCTTAGGACTTTTCTTTAGCATACCATAGTCCACCCGCACAAGCAACCGACCGACAGTTGAGTAACATGGGGCGAAAAAATTTCTCTGACACTTTTATGAAACGCTTCTTCTGTCACGACGGAAAAGAAAAAACGGGAGTGCTTCCGAACATCGCCTCGCAGTTAAGGCAGAACGCGGTTGCTTATTTTGCACTTGTTTTCAAAGGGCTGCACCGTATTCTGCTTCGTTTTTTCGCCCGGGACCTCTTTACCGCTTTGCAAAAATAAAAGCTTTTCCGCGCGCAAAAAGCTTGAAACGCAACGGGGGATTTGGTATGATGGACGTAAATAAGCCTTGAGGGGAAGGACTGCACATTGTGTGCGGCGTGCGCCCTAAATTTTGGGAAGGCGGTTGGATTGAGATGGAAAAAAAGCAAGCGAACGTTTCGTGGCAGTTACCCGGCGTATGCCCTGACCTATTTCTTCTTTTACTGGAGCTTGGGCGTGTTTACCTCGGTGCTGTCTATGTATCTGACGGGCATCGGCAAATCGAAAGCGGAGATGTCCTTCATTATGTCGGCTTCGAGCTTGTTCGGCGTGGTGCTGATCCCGATCGTGGGGTATATCAATGATAAGCTGCGAAAGCCGCGGCTTATCTGTACGGTGATGATGGCGTGCGTGGCGGTGTTCGGCATTCTGTTTGCGCTGGTGCGCGAAACGATGCTGCTGTTCCTTTTAAACGGCTGCATCATGGGGTTTATCTCATCGCTTTCGCCGGTGAGCGAGCGTATGGCAACCTCGACGAAGTACCGCTACGGTACCATTCGTATTTGGGGCACGTTCGGTTATGCGGCGGCCGTACAGGTGGCCTGCGCCATGATGGAATTTACGAGCCCGCAGCTGATTTTTGTTTCGGTCTCCGTTTCGGCGGTGCTGGCCATTGTGGGTTTCCTCGGCACGGACGACATTTCGTTTACGGATACGGAAGCGGCAAAGGCTGCGGCGGGCAAGCAGTTTTCATTTCTCTGTGCGCCGATGTACATTTTGTTCGTCATCATCGGGTTCGTTTTTTCGGGCTGCTCAAATCTCAACATGACATACAGCCCCATTTTATTGCAGGAGCTCGGCATGCCGACGGGTGCGGTGGGCACAGTGCTGTTTTTCAGTACGATTGTTGAGCTGCCTGTCATTTTGTTTTCGTACAAATTTATGGATCGCTTTTCAGGGCGCACGCTGATGCTTTTGGCGTTTGCTATTATGGTGGCGCAGTTTTTGCTGTACGCCACGGCGCCGAACGCGTTTGTTGCGGTTGTGACCATGCTGGCTTTGCGTGCTATCGGTTCTACGCTGTTCGGGATGATCTTATTGAAGATCGTGCGCGGCGTTGTGCAGGTGCGTTCCGTTTCCACGGCGCTGGGCGTTATTAGCGCTACGGACGCGATGAGTGCCATTTTAATGCAGAACCTCGGCGGCATTCTGGTGGAAAACACGAGTATCCGCATCTTATATTTTGCCATGGCGGGCCTGATGATGCTCGGCATGATCCTAACGCTGTTCCTGCGCGTGCAGAACACGGAAAAGGTGTTTTCGTAAAAATTTCCCCGCAGCTTCGCGAAATTTCCGACGTGAAGCTGCGGGGAATTTTTAGAAGCCGAACACGGCTGTGTAATCTAAAACGGCGTGCACGAGGACGGGGATCCACAGGGAGCCGGATTTTTCTTTGAGGTATTGGAAAAGGCAGCCCATGGCGACAAGCCCCGCCATTTGTGAGCATACAAAACGCACAAGGTAAGACGCGGTGATCGCTCCGAAATCCGCATAGGCGAACACGTGCATGGCGGCAAAGAGAATGTTTGGCACGAGGTAGCGAACGGCGGCGGGCTCGTCCCGCAAAAGCCCCACGCATACGCCGCGCACGACGAATTCCTCACAAAACGCGATGAAAACGGTGTAGTAGAATAGGCTGTACAGCACGGTGATTTTATCCGGCTTTACGATCAGCGCTGCGGCCGTGACGATAAGCAGGAGAAACAGCAACAAAACAGCGATTTTTCTTGTTTTGCCTTTGGGGACGGTCAGCTGCATCGCCTGCACAAAGCGCTTTTTGCAGAAAACGAGCGCGAGGAAAACAAGAAAAGCGGGCACGGCGGACGTGAGCAGATTTTGCGCAAAGAGCTGCGGCAGGTGCGAGGAAGCCGCCCGCACGGAGAGCAGCGTGCCTTTTTGTTTTTCGGCGTATATGACCCATGCGGCGAAAAGCATATCCGCGGCACAAATCAAAAACACGGCAAGAATTTTCAGCGCAAATTTGCCTTTTGAAGACGCTTTATCTAAAAGCATAGTTTTCTCCTTTCGCGGCCCGAGCAGCCGCCTTTTTCGGGTAAATTATAGCACGGCTTTCAGAACGTGACAAGTTCACTAAATTTCTGACAGTGAATTTTACGGGGGGAATTTTCTTTTTACTGGAAACGGGCGGGCGGCTGTGCTATGATTAAAGTATCAAAAGGAAGGTGGTTATATTTATGATATTGGAAAGAGTCACGCCGGAAAGCGTGGGTATTCATTCCGAAGGCATATTGAAATTTATCGATCTTGCAGAAAGCAGAGGACTTGAGCTGCACAGCATGATGCTGCTGCGCCACGGCAAGGTGTGCGCAGAGGGCTGGTGGAAGCCGTATAACCCGGCGTCGCCGCACATGATGTTCTCCTTTACAAAGGCGCTGACCTCCACGGCCATCGGCTTTGCGTGCCAGGAGGGTGCGCTGTCTCTTGACGATCGCTTGAGCGAGCTGTTCCCGGACAAGATGCCGGAAAATCCGAGCGAAAATCTGCTTGCCTGCACGGTGCGCGATCTGCTCACGATGTCCTGCGGCCACGAGACGGAGATCAATACGTTCGACGTGAACGAGCCGGATTGGATTAAGAATTTCCTTTCGCACGAGTTTAAATATAAGCCCGGCACGTGCTTTATGTACAACACCGCCGGCACGAACATGCTGTGCGCCGCGCTGAAGCGCCGCACGGGTGAGGATCTGTTCGAGTACCTTACGCCGCGCCTTTTTGAGCCGCTCGGCATTGAGAATATTGAGTGCTTCCGTCTGCCGGACGGCATCGAAATGGGCGGCGCGGGCAGCCGTCTGAAGACCGAAGACATGGCGCGCTTTATTTTGTTTGTTTCCCGGCACGGCAAGTGGGAGGGCAAGCAGCTTTTGAACGCCGAATGGTTCGACATGGCGAGCGCAAATCAGGTCTCAACGATCAGTCCGGCGAATAATGCGGATAATCCCGACTGGCGCTGTGGTTACGGCTTCCAGTTCTGGCGCTGCGTGCCGGAGCATGTGTTCCGCGCGGACGGTGCGTTCGGCCAGTACGGCGTGGTGTTTGAGGACAAAGACACCGTGCTCATTTTGCAGAGTTCTTCCTCCAACCAGCAGGAGCAGCTGACCTGCGCGTGGGAAGCGTTGCTGCCGGCCATCACGGACGAGGAGACGCTGCCGGAAAGCCCCATGGCGCACGTTTTGAAGAAGCGTTTGGAAAAAGCGGAGATCACGCCGATGCTGTCTTCCCGCAACCCGTGGTCCGAAAAAGAGATTGAGGGTAAGAAATTCGCGTTTACGGAGGAAGTTCCGGGGCTTGTCGATTTCATCGGCGGCGTGTGGATCGTGGCCCCGCAGGGCGGTGTGACAAAGACGCTGCGCTTTGAATTTGCGCCCGAAAAAGCAAATCTCGTTTTCGAGCAGGATAACGGCGAATTTACGGCGGAGATCGGCCTTCAGAGCCACTTCACGAGCTTTACGCTCGGCGGCCGTACCTACGGCGCTGTGGGTCGCTGGCGCAGTGACAAGCGCTTTGAGCTCGAAGTTTGCTGTGCGGAATCCGCAGGCGGCAGACGAATGATTTTCACATTTGAGGGTGACGCGCTCACGCTGGAGACGGAATCTACGATGTCAATCTCCGGTGGCATTGCAGACCGCCCGTACAAGCGCTACACGCTGAAAGCGGAATAATTTCAAAGAAGGATATGGAGCCGTGCGCAGAAGGAAAACCTGTTTGCGCGCGGCTTTTCTTTGCTTAAAACGTTTGACTAACGGCCTGAAATATGTTATACTCTTGGGGTATCGAATATTGGGCTGTCGCCAAGCGGTAAGGCAACGGACTTTGACTCCGTCACCTCGTGGGTTCGAATCCCGCCAGCCCAGCCAGAAAAAAGGACTTTGCGTTTTGCAAAGTCCTTTTTTCAACAAGATAAATCCCCTGGGGATTTGTGAAACTGCCCTTTATGCGGTGAAGTGTCTTAGAATGTTTATAAAAAGGAAAACCGCCGACCTTCGCAATCATCTCGCGCAGCAGCTCCGGGTTTTCCAGCATGGGGCACGGGCGCAGGTGGTTCTCGTTGAACGGCTGGCCATCGTGGTACGCCATGAAGAGCGGCGACTGCAGGACTTCGAGCAGTGTTTTTTCGCGGATGTTGGAATCGGAATAGTGGATGAACACGCACGAGCGGCGTCGCCGCCGGTGTAGATATACAGGTATACGCCGAGCTCTTTGCCCTGCGTGATGGCAGAAATTATAGAGAAAACAAAAGCGCCGGGCTTCCATGAAAGCTCGGCGCTTGATTTGTTGATGAGAATTATACGAACTGGGACGGGTCTACACGAGTGCCGTTTTGGTAGACCTCAAAGTGGCAGTGGTCACCGAAGGAATAGCCGGTATCGCCGACATAGCCGATGACATCGCCCTTGTTGACCCACTGGCCCTCGCTGACAGCGACGGAGCTCATGTGTGCGTACAGGGTGGAATAGGTGCTGTCGTGGTAAATGGAGACGTAGTAGCCCCAGGAATAGCCCCAATCATCGGAGCCGTTTGCGGTCATGACCCTACCGGAGCGGGATGCCACGATCGGCGTGCCGCGGCTTGCGGGGATATCCATGCCGTAGTGGCCGTTGCCGAATGCACAGCTGACGCCGGTCCAGCCCGGAACAGGCCATGCAAAGCTTTCACCGGAATAGTCATCGTCATAAGACGGCTGCGGCACCGGGGTCGGGGTGGGGGTCGGCTTTACGGTCGGCACCGGGGTCGGTGTCGGGGTAGGCATAACGTTGCCGTTATCGTCCACTTCTTCTTCAGGCACCGGGGTCGGCGTAGGTGTGGGCTCTACGGTCGGTACCGGGGTCGGGGTGGGCGTGGCTTTTGCCTGTGCCATCTGCTGCTGCATTTCGGCGATCTTTGCCGACATCATGTTTGCGAGCACGTATTCTTCTTCCTCGGTACGGGAAAGCTCGGTCTCGGCACTGCTCTTATCGGAGCGGATCTGCTCGAGCAGGGCGGTGTTGTCGCTTTCGAGCTGCTTTAATTCTTCTTCGCTTGATTCATACAGCTTTTTGGCATCGGCAAGCGCGGTCTTTTCCTTTTCAAGCTCTTCGCGCTGTGCCTTTGTCTCGTTCATGTACGCTGCAACCGTATCGATGAGCTGCTTATCGTGGCGGGTGATGGTGGAGACGGCCTCTGCGCGCATGGAGAAATCATGCAGGCTTTCGGAATTGAAGAGAATCTCCAGTGTGCCGACGGTGCAGCCGGCGGAGTACAGCACGGCGAGACGCTTTTTCAGAAGCTCCATGGTATCGGAGATCTGATCTGCGGAATCGCTGAGCTCTTTTTCGAGCTTTTTAATGCTGGTGTTCAGCACGGTGATGTCACTGTTTGCGGTATCGATCTGCTCCTTGATGGTATCAATCTTTTCGGAGAGTAGGGTAAGGTATTCGGTCTTATCGGCCTCCTGAGACTCCAGAGAGGAGATTTTGTTTTCGAGGTCGGCCTTTTTGTTGGCGAGCTCGGTCTGCTTGGCTTCCATATCGGCTACGGTATCGTCGGCGTAGCTGAGCGGTGCGGCACAGAGCAGCAGGGCGGAAAGCACGGCTGCAGTGATGCGCTTCATGTTTTTAGAAAACAGCTTCAACGGAAAAACTTCCTTTCAGCAATAAATTTCGATTTCATAAAAGGGCATACGAATCCCCCTTTTATATACGGGACTATTCTACATGATAACTTTCGATTTTTAATTCCTTAAAAGAATTAAAATGCAAATTACTACGGAAAAAGAACAGATTTATTTCAGAATTCTTACAAGAGAGCCCAAGTCGGTATCAGCTTCGAGATAACTTTACGGGGAAAAGAAGGGCACTTCAAAGGAAAAAGAGGATGCGCGAAAGCGTTTTACTTGACATTTTGCCGCGAAACGAGTACAATATCAGCGGTTGTTCGTTAGTTTGTTTAACTAAATTTATCGAAAAACGGCACAAATGGGCGAAAGGAGTGTGCAGCATGTCCGGCTTTTCTGCGAAAGCAAACGAGCTTCTGGTGGAGATCTATCGCAATGTGCAGATCTTGGAGCAGAACGAACTGAAAAAACAACGGCTGAACATCTCCATCAACGAGATGCACATGATCGAGCTCATTGCCAAAGGCAAAACCGGCATGACGGTCAGCGAGATCGCCCAACAACTCAAGGTGACAAAGCCCTCCGTTACGGTGGCGGTGAACAAGCTGGTGCAGAAGGGCTACTGCGAAAAGCAGCGTCTGCCCGGCGACGGCCGCGCGGTGCAGGTAATGCTAACGCCCGAGGGTAAAAAAGTGGAGGCGTTCCACCGCCGCTGCCACCGGCGCATCATTGCGGAAATCTGCGAGGATCTTTCGGAAGAGGAGCGCGAGGAGCTTCTGCGCACCATGACGCGCATCAATTCTTATTTTCAGACGAAATTGTGATTTCTTTAAGTTTATTTCGATGATTTGCGCGGCAAATCATTGGGAGACCCCTTAATTGGGTCTCCCACACCTCAACAGTCCACTGGACTGTTGAGGTTCCCGTCCTGATTTTTGGGAGGCAAAAAGATTTCGCCATTTGCGAATGACGACTTAGGGCGCTGCCCTAAGAACCCGCAAGTTTTCTGAAGAAAACTTGACTAAAGACTTTTAACAAACATTCACTTTAATAAGGTTATTATATTGCCTTTACGGCGCTGCCGAAATTTTTTCGGCCGGAAAGGAAAGAAAACTATGAGCTTTAAAATTTTAGGTACAGGCAGCTACGCGCCGGAGCACGTTGTGACGAACGACGACCTCTCTGCGCTTGTAGACACCAACGATGAATGGATCACACAGCGCATCGGCGTGCGCTCCCGCCACATCAGTGAAACGGAAACGAATGTGGATATGGCGGTGAAAGCGGCCGAGCGCGCACTGGAAAACGCGGGCATCTCTGCCGATGAGCTCGACCTCATCATTGCGACGACCATCACGGGCGACACGCTTTCTCCGGGCACGGGCTGCATGGTGCAGAACCGCATCGGCGCGCACTGCCCGGCGTTTGACCTTGCGGCGGCCTGCAGCGGCTTCCTCTTTGCGTTGGAAACGGCGGCGGGCTTCCTTTCCCGCGGCGCGTATAACCGCGTGCTTGTCGTCAGCGCAGAGCGCATGAGCGGTATCATCGACTGGACAGACCGCGGCACGTGCTGCATTTTCGGCGACGGCGCGGGCGCGGCGGTGCTCGGCAAGGGTGACGGTCTTGTGGCCTCTCACCTGATGACAAAGGGCGGCGACGACGTAATCACAATCCCGACGCGCTATGACCGTTCCCCGTGGTACAAAAACGAGATCAGCGAGATTACGTCCGTACACATGAACGGCCGCGAGACGTACAAATTCGCCGTGATGGCGATGTCCGACAACATCAAGGATTTGATGGCTTCGGCGGGCGTTGCGGGCGAAGACGTGGCGCTTGTCATTCCGCATCAGGCAAATTACCGCATTATCAACGAAGCGCGACGCAGAATCCCCGACATTGCGCCGGAGAAGTTCTGTATCAACATCGACCGCTACGGCAACACGTCTTCCGCGAGTGTGCCGATCCTCTTGGATGAGATGAACCGCGCGGGCAAGATTCACGAGGGCGACCTCATCATTCTGGCGGCATTCGGCGGCGGTCTTTCTGCAGGCGCCATGATCATCCGCTGGTAAAAACACGACATACAGTCAAAAATAAAGAAAAACCGAAACGTTTTCAACAGGCAAAAGCCGGAAAGGGGAAAACATTATGATCTCAACACCGATTTGTGACATGCTTGGCATTCGCTACCCGATCTTTCAGGGCGGCATGGCTTGGATCTCGGACGGCAAATTAGCAGGCGCCGTTTCCGAAGCGGGCGGCCTTGGCATTATTTCCGCTATGAACGCAAACGCAGAGTACCTGCGCGAGCAGATTAAAATTGCAAGAGAACTGACCGATAAGCCCTTTGGTGTGAACATCATGCTGATGAGCCCGTTCGCGGACGAGGTGGCAAAGGTGGTCGCGGAGGAAAAAGTGGCGGTCGTAACGACCGGCGCGGGTAACCCCTCCAAATATATGAAAGACTGGCTTGCGGCCGGCATTAAGGTTATCCCGGTCGTGGCATCCGTCAGCATGGCACGCCTGATGCAGCGCGTGGGCGCCTGTGCGGTCATTGCGGAGGGCGGCGAAAGCGGCGGCCATATCGGCGAAACGACCACCATGGCGCTTGTACCGCAGGTGACGAGCGCAGTGACGATTCCGGTCATCGCGGCGGGCGGCATCGGCGACGGCCGCGGCGTGGCGGCAGCATTCATGCTGGGCGCTGTGGGCGTGCAGCTCGGCACGCGCTTCCTGGTTGCAAAGGAGTGCGGTGTGCACCAGAACTACAAAAACAAGGTCTTAAAGGCCAATGATATTGCGACGATGTCTACCGGCAAGCGTCTCGGTCACCCGGTGCGCAGCATCAAGAACCCGTACACGAAAGAATATTTTAAGCTCGAGTACAGCGATATTTCCGACGAGGAGCTTGAAGCGTACGGCAGAGGCTCTCTGTACCGCGCGGCCGTGGAGGGCGACGAAAAGACCGGCTGCTTCCTTGCGGGCCAGATTGCCGGCATGGTGAACAAAGAGCAGACCGCAAAGGAGATCATCGAAGAGATCTTCACGCAGGCGGAAGATGTGCTGAAGGGGGCGACCAAATGGGTAAAGTAGCCTTTGTTTTCTCCGGTCAGGGCGCACAGTACAGCGGCATGGGCAAGTCCCTTTACGAGCACAGCGCGGCGGCAAAGAACGTGTTTGACACGGCGGAGAGTATCCGCCCCGGCACGAAGAACCAGTGCTTCTCCGGCACCTTGGAGGAGATCAGCATCACGAAAAACACGCAGCCGTGCCTGTTCTGCGTTGATCTTGCGGCGGCGGAAGCGCTGCGTGAAGCGGGCATCACGCCCGATGTGACGGCGGGTTTCTCGCTCGGCGAAGTGGCGGCAGTGACGTTTGCGGGCATCTTTACAACGGAAGAGGGCTTCTCGCTCGTCACAAAGCGCGGCGAAGCGATGCAGGCGGCGGCCGAGCAGGCAGACAGCGCCATGGCGGCGGTTTTGAAGCTGCCGAACGAAAAGGTTGAGGAGCTGTGCCGCATGCACCAGAGCGTGTTCCCAGTGAACTACAACTGCCCGGGCCAGCTCGTCGTGGCGGGTCTCAAAACGACTTTGCCGGATTTCCTTTCCGACGTTGCCGCAAACGGAGGCAGAGCCGTACCGCTGAATGTGAGCGGCGGCTTCCATTCTCCGTTTATGGAGAGCGCTTCTGCGCGTCTGCACGACGTTTTGGAGACGATGGACGTGAAGGAGCCGACCGTGCCGGTCTACGCGAACTACACGGCGGAGCCGTACACGAAAGAAACGGCAAAAGAACTGCTGACACAGCAGGTGGCACACCCGGTGCGCTGGCAGCAGACCGTTGAAAAAATGATTGAGGCGGGCGTGGATACGTTTGTTGAAGTGGGCGCAGGCAAAACGCTGTGCGGCCTCATCAAAAAGACGAGCCGCGCGGTGAAGGTATATAACGTGGAAGACGCGGAGACGCTTTCGGCAGCGGTGCAGGCGATCCGTGCAGAAGGAGAAAACGCATGAGCTTAAACGGCAAAACGGCGCTCGTTACGGGCGCATCCAGAGGCATCGGCCGCGCCATTGCGCTGCGCCTTGCCGAAGACGGCGCGAATGTGGCGGTCATCTACGCAGGCAGCGCCGATAAGGCCGAAGCTGTTGTGAACGAGATCACGGCGCTTGGCGTAAACGCAAAAGCATACCAGTGCAACGTGGCGGATTCCGCCGCGGTGAACGAAACCGTGAAAGCGGTGACGAACGACCTCGGCAAGATTGATATTCTCGTCAACAACGCGGGCATCACACGCGACGGCCTGATGCTGCGCATGAAGGACGAGGATTTTGATGCGGTGCTCGACACGAATTTGAAGGGCGCGTTCAACATGATTCGCGCGTGCTATTCCGGCTTCATCCGCAAGAAAAGCGGCAGAATCATCAACATTTCCTCTGTTTCCGGCATTATGGGCAACGCAGGGCAGGCGAATTATTCCGCTTCAAAGGCGGGCGTCATCGGTTTGACGAAATCCGTGGCGCGCGAACTCGCTTCCCGCGGCATCACCTGCAACGCAGTGGCGCCGGGCTTTATCCAGACGGACATGACAGAAAATCTCGGCGACAACAATCCGCTTTTAAACAGCATCCCGCTGGGCAGAATGGGCAAGCCGGAGGATATTGCGGCGGCAGTGGCGTTTTTGGCTTCCGACAGCGCGGCGTACATTACGGGCGAAGTGCTGAAGGTAGACGGCGGTTTGGCTATTTAAAACCTGTGAATTTTGAGATTTTACGGGCTTGAAAAAGTTCTTATTGATTAAGTTTTCAACGTAAAAAGATAAATCGGTTCAAAACTTTCAAGAGAAAGGAGTGCTTCCGTTTCGGAAGCCTGAAAAATATGGAAAGAAGAGTAGTTATCACGGGTCTCGGCGCAGTTACCCCGATCGGCAACGATGTGGATACGTTCTGGGAAAACCTGAAAGCCGGCAAGTGCGGCATCACGAAAATCACGAAGTTTGACTCCACGGACTTTAAAGCGCATGTGGCGGCGGAGGTCAAGGATTTTGACCCGCTGCTGTACATGGATAAGGGCGAAGTGCGCAAGAACGACCCGTTCTCTCAGTTTGCCATCGCGGCGGCAACGCAGGCGGTGAATGACAGCGAGATCATGGGAAAGATCGACCCGGAGCGCTTCGGCGTGTATTTCGGTTCCGGTATCGGCGGCATCCAGACGTTCTCCAATCAGGTGACGGCGCTGAACGAAAAGGGCCCGCGCCGTGTTTCCGCGTACTTTATCCCGATGCTCATTGCGAATATCGCGGGCGGCAACATCGCCATTAAGTTCAACGCGCAGGGCTCCTGCCTGCCGATCACCACGGCGTGCGCGACGAGCAACAACGAGATCGGTGAAGCGTACCGCGCCATTAAGCATGGCTATCTCGATGCCATCATCGCCGGCGGCGCGGAAGCAGCCATCGTCCCTGTGGGCGTGGCGGGCTTTGGCAATATGACGGCGCTGACCACCTGCCCCGACCCGGAAGACGCTTGCTGCCCGTTTGATAAGCGCAGAAGCGGCTTTGTCATGGGCGAGGGCGGCGCGGCGCTCATTCTTGAAGAATATGAGCACGCAAAGGCGCGCGGCGCGAGAATGTACGCGGAGATCGTGGGTTACGGCGCTACGGACGACGCGCACCACATGACTGCCCCGGATCCGGAGGGCAACGGCGGCGCAAGAGCCATCCGCATGGCATACGAAGAAGCGGGCGCGGACCTTGCAAACGAGAAAATTTACATCAACGCGCACGGCACCAGCACGCCGCTCAACGAGCGCAGTGAGACGCTGGCCATTAAAAAGGCGTTCGGCGAGCACGCATATGACGTTGTCATCAGTTCTACAAAGTCCATGACGGGCCACATGTTGGGCGCGGCCGGCGCGGTGGAGGCCATTGCTTCCGCGCTGGCGGTGAAAGAGGGCATCGTTCCGCCGACCATCAACTACAAAGAGCCGGACCCGGACTGCGACCTTGACGTCTGCCCGAACGAAGCGAGAAAGGTTGACCTTGACCTCGCCCTGTCCGTTTCCCTCGGCTTTGGCGGCCACAACGCTTGTATTGCAATTCGCAAGGTTTTGTAGTAAAATATGGGGTACGACACCGCAGGGCATCTGCGGGAATACCCGGATAAATACCGCTTGATTCAACGGAGGGACGTTTGTGAATATTAAAGACATTGCGGCTTTGGCGGAGATCGTCAAGCAGAACGAGCTGACGAAGCTGGAAATAAACGGCGAAAATATCGTCATTGAGCGCGCCGCGCAGGTCGTGCAGGCGGCGCCGATCCTGAACGCCGTGCAGCCCGCCGTGCCGGAGCAGATGCACACGACGGAGCCCATTGCGGAAGTGAAGGAGAAAGAGGGCGTTTATGTAAAAAGCCCTGCCGTAGGCGTGTTTTACGCCGCGCCGTCTCCGGACAGCAAGCCGTTCGTCGCCGTGGGCGACACGGTGCACAAGGGCGACACGCTCTGCATCATTGAGGCCATGAAGCTGATGAACGAGATCAACAGCGAAATGGACGGCGAAATTGCCGAGATTTGCGTCGGCAACGGGCAGGTCGTCGAATACGACCAGCCGTTGTTCCGCATTATTTAAGATGAAAAGCTCCCGGAGCGCCGCCAAAAAAATGCGCGTCCCCGGGATTTTTCCGTGGAAAGGAATACGTTAGATGAACAAGGAAGAGATCAAAAAGATTCTGCCGCACCGCGAGCCGATGCTCCTCGTAGACGAAGTGGAGCTCATTGACGGCAAAGCGTTCGGCAAGTGCCACATCCGCGGTGACGAATACTTTTTGCAGGGCCATTTTCCGGGCAACCCCATCGTGCCGGGCGTGATTCAGTGCGAAATGCTGGCGCAGAGCGCCTGCGTGCTGCTCGCAGACGGTGCATCGGAGGGCATGACTCCGGTGTTTACGAGCCTCGATAAGGTGAAGTTCCGCGGCATGGTGAAGCCCGGTGATACGCTGGAGACCGAGTGCGAGCTCGTGCGCCAGCGCGGCATGTTCTATTTTGCAAAGGGCACGGGCCGCGTAAACGGCAAGGTCTGCGTTTCGGCAGAGTTCTCGTTTGCGCTCGTCAAGGCGTAAGCCCGGCGGAAAGGAACAGGCTATGTTTACGAAACTGCTTATCGCGAACCGCGGCGAAATCGCGGTGCGCATTATTCGTGCCTGCAAGGAAATGGGCATCCGCACCGTGGCGGTGTATTCCAAGGCGGACGCGGAGTCTATCCACGTGGCGCTGGCCGATGAAGCCATCTGCATCGGCGAGGCGGCGGCGAAGGACAGCTATTTGAATCAGGAGCGCATCATCAGCGCGGCCATTGCGTCGAAAGCGCAGGCCATTCACCCCGGCTACGGCTTTTTGGCGGAAAATGCTTCGTTTGCGAAGCTGTGCAAAAAGTACGGCATCGCGTTTGTGGGCCCGTCCGGCGAACTCATCGACCGCATGGGCGATAAGGACGCCGCACGCAGACTGATGAAAGCGTCCGGCGTGCCGATTATTCCGGGCAGCGGCATTTTGGAAAATGTCGACGAAGCAAAAAAGGCGGCAAAGGAGATCGGCTACCCCGTCATGTTAAAAGCATCGGCAGGCGGCGGCGGCAAGGGCATTCGACTTGTAAAGACCGAGGACGAGCTGGAACAGGCGTTTAAAACGGCATCAAGCGAAGCGCAGCAGGCGTTCGGTGACGGTCGCATGTACATGGAAAAATACATTTATCCGGCAAAACACATAGAAGTGCAGCTGCTCTGTGACGAGCAGGGGCATGTGGTGTGCCTTGGCGAGCGCGAATGCTCCATTCAGCGCAATAACCAGAAGCTGATTGAAGAATCCCCCTCGCCCGGTGTGACAAAGGAAAAGCGCGCCGAGCTGTTTGAGGCGGCGACGAAAGCGGCGAAAGCCGTGGGCTATGTGAACGCCGGTACGGTGGAATTTTTGATGGACCGCGACAAGAATTTCTATTTTATGGAAATGAACACGCGCCTTCAGGTAGAGCATCCGGTTTCGGAGCTCGTCACCGGCAAAGACATTGTAAAGTGGCAGATCCGCATTGCAGCGGGTGTAGAGCTTGACTGCACGCAGGCGGACATTAAAGTGCGCGGCGCGGCGATCGAGTGCCGCATCAACGCGGGCGGCGTGGGCAAAGTGAATTTCCTGCACATTCCGTCCGGCCCGTGGGTGCGCTTTGATACGTTCTTATATCAGGGCTACGAGGTGCCGCCGTTTTACGATTCCATGCTCGGCAAGATGATCGTGTTTTCTTCGACAAGAGAAGAAGCGATACGCAAGATGCAGTCCGCCTTGTGCGAGCTTGTCATCGGCGGTTTGCCGAACAACATTGAAGATCAGATCGATATTATCCGCGACCCCGTTTTCCACAGCGGAGATTATTATACGGACTTCATCAAAAACCGTGAGGGCTGAGGAAGTTCATTTACCGAAGGGAGTAGACCGTTATGAATTTGATGGGTCTGTTCCGCTCGCCCCAGAATGAGCTGGAAAAGGGCGGAAAACAACTGAAAAACCCGCAGGAGGAGCAGCACGAGATCACAATGACATGCCCGAAGTGCGGCACGCAGACCCCGGTCTCCGAGCTTTGGGACGACCTGAACGTCTGCCGCTGCGGCCACCATTTCCGCATGACGGCACGCCAGCGCATCAGCTTTTTGGCGGACGACGATACGTTTACGGAGCTCGATGCCGACATGACGAGTCATGACATTCTGGAGTTTCCGAACTACGAAAATAAACTGAAAAGCGCGCGCCTTGCGACCCGAGAAAAGGAAGCCGTTGTCTGCGGCACCGCAAAGGTAATGGGAGAGGACTGCGCCGTGTTCTGCATGGACCCGCATTTTATGATGGGCAGCATGGGCACGGTTGTCGGCGAGAAGATCACGCGTTTGTTTGAGTATGCCACAGAGCACCGTTTGTCTGTTATCGGCTTTACGGCGGCAGGCGGCGCCAGAATGCAGGAGGGCATTTTGTCTTTGATGCAGATGGCGAAAACGAGCGGCGCGGTACGCCTGCACAGCGATGCAGGGCTCTTTTATCTCACTGTGTTGACCGACCCCACAACGGGCGGCGTGACGGCGAGCTTTGCCATGGACGGCGACGTCATCATGGCGGAGCCTGACGCAATGGTCGGTTTTGCCGGTGCGCGTGTCATTGAACAGACCATCCGCAAAAAGCTGCCGGAGGGCTTCCAGCGTGCGGAGTTCCTTTTGGAGCACGGCTTTATTGATCTCATCACGCCGAGAAGTCGGCAGCGTGAAGTGATCGCGCGGCTCCTGCGTCTGCACAACGAGGGCAAACAGGATGCCTGCGTACAGCAGGCGGATGCAGGTGAGACAAAGGAGGCTGAAGCATAATGGCAACGGCATACGAAAAGGTTCAGCTTGCTCGCGGCAAGGGACGCCCGAGCGGCCTCAGCTTCATTCAGAATATTTTCCCGGATTTCATTGAGCTGCACGGCGACCGCCGTTTTGCGGATGACCCCGCGGTCATCGGCGGCATCGCGACGCTCGGCGGCCGCGCGGTGACGGTCATCGCCATCGAAAAGGGCGCAGACACAAAGGATAAGGTCTACCGCAACTTCGGTTCGCCGAACCCGGAGGGCTACCGGAAGGCGCTGCGCCTGATGAAGCAGGCAGAGAAATTCCATCGCCCGGTGATTTGCTTTGTGGATACCTCCGGCGCGTTCTGCGGCATCGGCGCAGAGGAGCGCGGGCAGGGACAGGCCATTGCCGAAAACCTTGTGGAAATGATCGGGCTGAAAACGCCGGTCATCTCGATTTTGGTCGGTGAAGGCGGCAGCGGCGGCGCACTTGCGCTGGCGGTTGCGGACCGCGTGTGGATTTTGGAGAACGCCGTGTATTCCGTCGTTTCCCCGGAGGGCTGCGCGAGCATTCTCTGGAAAGATGCAAAGAAAGCGAAGGAAGCCGCAGAGTGCCTGCATCTTACCGCGCAGGACATGGAAAAGCTTGGCGTTGTGGAACGCGTCATCAGTGAATCCGGCAAAACGAAGGCGGAGCTTTTCAGCCGAGTGAAAGAGATGCTTGCCGTGCAGACGGACGAGCTGTGCAAAAAAGACACCGAGACGCTTTTAAAAGAGCGGTATGAGCGGTTTAGAAAGTACTGAGATAAGCAAAGACCGACGAAAACGCTGTGGTTTTCGCCGGTCTTTTCATGTTCCGAAAAATCGGTGGTTTTAGGAACACACCGTATTATTCCCCAAACACATGCTTCACGTTTTCCTGCTCGAACTGTTTGTTGTAGAGATCGGCGTAGTAGCCTTTGTTTTGAAGCAGCTCTTCGTGCGTACCCTGCTCGATGATCTTGCCTGCGCGGACAACCAAAATAAGGTCGGCGTGGCGGATAGTTGAGAGGCGGTGCGCAATGAGAAACGAGGTTCGGTTTTCAAGCAGCGTCGAAATGGCGTGCTGAATGAGCTCCTCGGTTTTTGTATCGATGGACGCGGTGGCTTCGTCTAAGACGAAGATGCGCGGGTCGGCCAGCACGGCTCTTGCAAACGAGATGAGCTGCTTTTCGCCGGTGGACAGCTGGTCGCCGCCCTCGCCGACGTCGCTGTCGTAGCCGTTTTCCATGTGCATAATGGCGTCATGTGCACTGACGAGCTTTGCAGCGGCCTCAATCTCCTCGTCCGTCGCGTCTAAGCGGCCGTAGCGGATATTATCGCGCACGCTGCCGGAAAAGAGGTGCGGCGTTTGCAGCACGTAGCCGATGCTGGAGTGCAGCCACAGCATGGAGCGCTCGCGATAATCTTTGCCGTCAATGAGGATGCGGCCCTCAGTGGGCTCAAAGAAGCGGCAGGCAAGGTTGACGAGCGTGCTTTTGCCCGCGCCCGTTTCGCCGACAATGGCGACCGTGGTACCGGCGGGAATATCGAGCGAAAAATGTTCTAAGACGTTTTCTACTCCGTCCGGATAGCGGAACGTCACGTCGTCAAACGTGATGTGGCCCTGAATCGGCTCCCAGTTTTCTCTTTTCGGGTCGAATGCGGTGCCGTATTTTTCAATGACTTCAGGCGTATCTTTGATGAGCGGCTCGCGCTCCAAAAGGGCGGAGACACGCTCAATGTTGACCTGTGTGGAAATAAAATTCGAGATGGTGCGCGCAAGCTGCTGTACCGGGTCGGCAATAATCAAAGCATAGTTGATGAACACGGTCATTTCGCCGACGGTGATGTCACCGAACAGCACCATGTTGCCGCCCTGATTCAGGACCATCGCAACGCCGATGGCGGTCAGAAAGCTGATGATCGGAATATACACGGCATTTAACCGCACGGCGCGGATCGTTGTGGAGCGCATGTCCTCCGCGACTTTTTCGAACGCTTTGTCGTTCTTTTCTTCGATGACGAGCGTTTTGGATGTTTTTGCGCCGGAGATGCCTTCGTTATAATGACGGGTGACCTCGGCATTGATGGCGCGCACGCGGCGGTTCACTGCCAAAATTTTCTTCTGGAACACGACTGTGATGACGGCGATGATCGGGATAATCGCGATGAGGATGAGTGCGAGCTTCCAGTTGACGAACAGCATGATGACAACGCAGCCGAGCACGTACATGGAACTCCAGAAAATATCCACAAGGCTCCATGCCAAAACCGTGCCGATCTTGCCGGTATCGCTCATTAAACGCGCCATAATGGTGCCGACGGGCGTTGTGTTGTAGTAGGAAAAGTCGAGCGTCTGCAAATGGTCGAAAAGCTTGCGCTTTAAGTCGCGGCCTAAGTACATTTCAACCTTTAAGGCGTAGATTGCCATTAAAATGGTTGTAATGGTCTGCACGACGACCATGGAAAGGTAAACGGCCGTGAAGGGAATGAGGCCTTCCGTCGTGCGCGGCTCGATGAAATTATCCACGGCGTAGCCGGAAAAAAGCGGCTGCACCATGTCAAAACAGGCGCCGAGGATCATCAGTGCGATGATTAAAATCATCTGCCACTTATACGGGGCAAGGAACGGAAGCAGCTTTGCCCACGTTTGTAAGGATTTGTTTTTGATTTTCATATCGGTAAATACCCCGTGCGCGGCTTAAGTAGCCGAGCGCTGTGTGTCGTAAATGCGTTTATAGATGCCGTCTTCCTTCGAGAGCGTTTCGTGCGTGCCGCGCTGCACGATGCGACCCTTATCCATGACAATGATCTGGTCGGCATTCATGATGGTCGTGATGCGGTGGGCGATCAAAATCGTTGTGCCGCGCACGTTTTTGTTGATGGATTCGCGAATCTTCGCATCGGTTTCCATATCCACGGCGGAAAGAGAGTCATCGAAAATTTTGATCGGCGTGTTCTGCATGAGCATACGGGCGATGGCGACGCGCTGTTTCTGACCGCCGGAAATCGTCACGCCGCGCTCGCCGATCTGCGTATCGTAGCCTTCGGCAAAGCGGTCGATGGTGTCGTCGATGACGGCAAGGCGGGCATACTTGCGCACGCTTTCAATATCGTGGCGATTGGAACCGTCCGAAATGGTGTCCTTAAAGCTTTTCGAGAACAGGAACGGTTCCTGCAAAACAATGCCGATATTGCCGCGCAGGTGCGAAAGCGCGATGTTGCGGATATCCACGCCGCCGATGGTGATCTCGCCGGAGCCTTCCGGCAGCTCGTATAGGCGGTCTAAAAGGTAGGTCAGCGTGCTTTTGCCGCTGCCCGTGGAGCCCAAAATGCCGAGCGTGGTGCCTGCGGGAATTTTGAGGTCAATGTCATGCAGCACTTCGCCGGAAGTGCCGTAGGAGAAGTTGACGTGCTTAAACACAATGTCGCGGTCCATGGGCGGGGTAACGGGGGTTTCCGCATCCTTTTCCGGCTCCGCGTCGAGAATTTCAAAAATACGCTTGGAGCTGATGCCGGTTTTTGAAAGCTCGCTCAAAAGACGACCGAGGCTGCGTGTAGGCCACACAAGCATGGAATTGTACGCGACGAACGCGAGGTATTCGCCCTCCGTGATGGCGCCGTCCACGACGAACACGATGCCGGCGGCGATGATCGTCAACACCTGAATGCCGGAAAGCAGGTCGCCGATGCCCCAGTTGACGCCCATCACGTGGCCGAGGCGTACCCAAAGGTCGGAGAAGAGGTCGTTCTGCTTATTGAATTTATCTTTTTCAAAACGCTCGCGGCCGAACGCGCGCACCACGCGCACGCCGGTCAGGTTTTCCTGCACCATGGCGGTCAGCTTGCCTTCGGCTTCATCCGCAATGCGGAAGCGGTCACCCACGATGACGAAGAAGATCATGGAATACCCCACGACGATCGGGATAAAAATAAAGGCGATAAGCGCGAGCTTTGCGTTCATGGAGAACATCAGGGCGAGTGAGACGACGATGAGAAAAACCACGCGCACAAGCTCCATCATCTGGTCGTTGATAAAGTTGTGAATGAGGTCGACATCCTGCGTGCATCTCTGGATGATGTCGCCGGTCTGGTTTTTGTTGTGCCATGCGTAGGGCAGGCGCTGAATGTGCGAAAACAGCGTGTTGCGGATCTTCGTCACGGTGCCCTCGCAGCCCTTTGCCATATTCATGCGCGAAAGGTACGTGGAAATGCCCGCGAGCACCGCGAACAAAAGCGACGCCAAGGCGCATAGAATGAGATTTTGACGTAAGAAATCCCGCCCGCCCATGTTTTCGATCTGTGTTGCCAAAAACGAGGGGAGGTTGAACGGGGAGTCGTTGATGACGGAGTCTACCGTCACGCGGATGATCTGCGGTGTCATGTACCCGGCGAAGACCGAGATCGCCATGGTGAGCAGCGCCAGCACAAAATTGTGGCGCAGTCCCTTTGTAAAGGAGTAAAACCGCAGAATGGTCGTGCGTTTTTCCTTTTTCACAATATACCGGTTGCCTTTCCGGTGCGCATTTTGTCTAAACAAAAAAGGAGAAGTCGGCCACACCTCAAGCTGCTTCTTGCCCGCGCGGTTTCCCGACGGTATGGACATCTTTTTGCGCACCTCACACTGTGCCGGGTGTTTAGTATCGGCACAGAAAAACGGGTCGAAGCCAAAGCTTCGAGCCCTTCACAGCGTGTATGCCGCAAAAACCGCTTGTTTTGTGTCCCGCTGCCGAACGCCATGAACACACAGGTTTTTACGGTATGAGCCCGGAAACAGACACGGCTTTCCGAACCCATAGATAGTATGACGGCGATTTAACTTTAACATCACAGATACAAAAAGTCAATCGTGTTGAGCAAAAATTTTGTTAGAAAATATAAGTTTCGTGTGCGGCGGGCGTGCAACAAGGGAACCGAATAGACTTTTTAGCGCTAAATAGACTGAAAATTACAGTTTTGGGGGCGTCTGCGAAGAAAATTTACAAATACCCCCTTGCTATTTTGAAACACGCAGATTATAATATGAATATATCTGGTATTGAAAACCATATAAAAGAAAAATAAAAAACAGTTTTAAAATAAAGAACCGGGGCAGGTCCCCGGAGAAAGGGTGAAACGTATGGATATGCAGACGGCATACGCCGGTTACGGTGCAAGAAAGGTTTGGCATAAGGAAGACAGGATGCGGCTGTCTTTGCCGCTGTATTCGCTTGGGGAAGAGATCTTCTCCGCTGTGTCACACGGTGTGGGCGCGCTGTTCGGTGCGGCGGCGCTCGTTATGTTATTGTGGTTCTGCGAAAAGAGTCTTGTGAACGTCGTCAGCGTCAGCATTTTCGGCGGCACAATGATTTTGCTCTACACGGTCTCCACCCTTTACCACGCATTGAATGTGAACCGCGCGAAAAAGGTGTTTCGCGTGCTCGACCACTGCACAATCTATCTGCTCATCGCAGGCACATATACGCCCATCACGCTGTGCTGCATTGAGGGCAGGCAGGGCATCGTCATGTTCGCGGCCGTGTGGGCTGCGGCGGTGCTGGGCATTATTTTAAACGCCGTCGATATGGAGAAATTCAAGGTCGTTTCGATGATCTGCTACCTGATGATGGGCTGGGTCGTCGTGCTGGCGTTTAACACGGTCGCGGCAAAAATGCCGGGTGTGGGATTAAACTGCCTCATCGCGGGCGGCGTGGCGTACACCGTAGGCGCGGTGCTGTACGGCCTCGGCAAAAAAGTGCCGTACATGCACGCCGTGTGGCACCTGTTTGTCTTAGCCGGCAGCGTGCTGCATACGCTGAGCGTGTTTACGGTAATTATTTGATAATTGACTTTTCTATAAAAATCACAAACCGAAAGGATTAAGCTGCATGAAGGTATCCGAATTTACATTTGATTCCAGCACGGCACATAACAAAATTTTCACCCGCCTGTATGAGCCGGACGGCGAACCGAAGGCTGTTTTGCAGATTTCGCACGGCATGGCGGAGCATAGTGCGTTGTATAAACCGTTTTGCGAATACATGGCGCAGCGCGGCTTTGTCGTTGTCATCAACGATCACCTCGGCCATGGCCGCAGCGTGACCTCCGGCGCGCTCTACGGGCATTTCGGCGAAAAGGGCGGCCTCTATAATGTCGTCGAGGATCAGCGCAATTTGCAGAGCATCATGCGCGAAAAATATCCCGAGCTGCCGTATTTTCTCATGGGCCACAGCATGGGCTCGTTCATCGCGCGCGAATTTGCGGCCGCCTACGGCAACTCCCTCACGGCAGTGGTATTCATGGGTACCAGCGCGGGCATTTCGACTGCCATGTGGAAGGCCGAGCGCACGTATCTCAATATGCTGAAAAAGGCAAAGGGCGCACAGGCGAAAATTCCGTCGCTCGAGAAGATTGCCACGGGCCCGTACAACAAGAAATTCAAGCCCAACCGCACAAATTACGACTGGGTGACGAGTAAGGAAGAGGAAGTGGATCGCTTTGTAAACGACCCGCTGTGCGGCTTCCCGCTCACGGTGCAGGGGTATATCGACCTCGGCACGCTTTTGTACGCCATCAACACCGACCAGTGGTACCGCCGTGTGCCGAAAGACCTGCCGATTTTGCTCATCTCCGGCGAAAACGATCCCGTAGGCGATATGGGCAAGGGCGTGCGCCGTGTGTTTGATAAATTGAATAAGACCGGGCACGACGTGAAGCTGACGCTTTACCCGCGCATCCGCCACGCGCTCATCACCGAGATGAACAGTGCGCAGGTCTACGAAGACCTGTATGCTTTCTTCTCGTCGCACCTGCCGAAGGCGGAAGAGCCGGTTTACGAAAAAGAGACGGAAGCAGAGCCTGAAGTTTCCACAGAAACGGAAATATCCGTTGAAAATCCTGCTGCGGAAGAAGAAAAAGAGACCGAAGCGGCAGCCGCCGAAAAATACGACGACATGCCGGAAGAAAACGCAGAGCTCCCCGTGATTTGAAAATAGAAAAGCCAAGCGGAAAGTCGCCTTTGCACCGACGTACAGTATCGGGCAGGGGCGGCTTTTTGCATAAGGAAATCTTTTTCCGCGTATACATAGCGCGAAGGAGGGATCGGGATGTACGGTGTTTTGAGCTTGCGTTCGCATCGTGTGCCGAGCTTCGGTGCGTTTTATCGCTTGTTGCCCGCGTGGCTGCGCAGAACGGCGGCCGCAGCGCTGACGCTCGGCACCATCGGGGCGCTCGGTGCGATCTTAACGGTCATGGCGGAGGACCCCGGCGTGCGTGTGCCGGTCATCATGTATCACGCCGTTATGGACGACGCGTCGCGCCTTGGCAAATACGTCATTTCGCCGGAGGAACTCGAAAGCGATTTTAAGTGGCTTTCGGAAAACGGCTATACGGCAATTTTATCCGAAGACCTCATAAACTACACGGAAAACGGCGCCGCGCTGCCTGAAAAACCGATTTTGCTGACGTTTGACGACGGGTATTACAATAACTACTTATACGCTTATCCCACCGCAAAGCGGTACGGCATGAAATTTGTGCTTTCGCCCATCGGAAAATACGCCGACCTCTACACCGAAACGCCGGACAAAAGCCCGTACTATGCGCACTGCACGTGGGATATGCTGCGCGAAATGCAGTCTTCCGGCGTGGTGGAAATTGCGAATCACACGTATGACCTGCACAGCTCGGACGGTGCGCGGCTCGGCACAAAGCAGCTTTCCGGGGAATCTCTGGAAGACTACACGAAGCTTCTCACCGAAGATGTGACGCTTTTTCAGCAGAAAGCAGAAGAAAACCTGCAAAGTAAGCCCGTCCTGTTTGCATATCCGTTCGGCGCAGTGAGTAAGGGAGAGCCGGAGATCATCAAAAACCTCGGGTTTAAGGTTACGCTTTCGTGTGAGGAGCGTGTCAGCACCGTTACGCGTGCCCCGGAAAGCTTATATTACCTCGGCCGCTACCTGCGTCCCTCGGGTGTGAACAGCGAGTCGTTTTTTGAACACATTTTGAAAGCATGATGTAGGAGGGTTCATATGCCGACAATCTATTTAAGCCCGTCCATTCAGCCGTACAATAAGTATTTGACAGAGGGCGATGAGCAGTACTGGATGAACCGTATCGCGGACGACATGGTGCCCATGCTGGAGCAAAACGGCATCAAAGTTGTGCGCAACACGCCGAACACGTCGCTTGGGCAGGCGATACGCGAATCGAACGCCGGGAATTACGATTTGCATTTGGCGCTGCACTCGAACGCCGGGCCGTCAAATTTGGCGGGGAAGCTGCGCGGGCCGGATGTGTACTATTATCCGTACAGCGCTTCCGGCAAGCGCGCGGCGGAGCTTATTGCCGATGAACTGCGGAAAATTTACCCCGACCCCGACCTTGTGAGCACAGTGGCGACGACACGTCTTGCGGAGATCACGAAAACGAGCGCACCGGCGGTCCTCGTAGAGATCGCGTACCACGACAACGCCGAGGACGAAGCGTGGATTAGAAATAATATCACTGTGATTGCCGAAGCGCTTACCCGCGCAGTGTGTGCGTACCTTGAGATGAACTGCGCGCTGTGAACGAGAGCTTCTCGGCGTTTGTCCGTGTTTTGACAGCGGTTTTGTGGGGGCCGCACGTGCTGCTTTTGATTTTGCTTGCGGGCGTGTGGTTTACGCTGCGCGGGCGGTTCATGCAGGTGACAAAGCTGCCGGGCATGACGCGCGGGGCATTGTGCGGCACGCAGCGCTGCGGGGGATTTTCCGCATTTCAGTCCTTGACGGCGTCGCTTGCCGGCTCGCTCGGCACGGGGAATATTCTGGGTGTTGCGGCGGCAATCCTGGTCGGTGGCGCGGGCGCGGTCGTCTGGATGTGGATTGCGGCGTTTTTCGGCATGATGACCGTATATGCCGAGGGCGTTTTGGCGGCAAAATTCGGCACGAAAAACGCCCCCGGCGCGATCGGCTATGTGCAGAAGGCGTTCGGGCGGCACGGCGCAAAAATTTATGCCGCAGGCTGTGTGCTTTCGGCGCTCGGCATGGGCACCATGGCGCAGACCGGCGCGGCATCGTCGGTGCTGGTGCCCATGGGTGTGCCGCGCGTGCTTGCGGGCGTTGTATTTGCGGGGCTTTTGCTCCTTTGCGTGCGCGGCGGCCTGCCGAAAGCCGTGCGCGTCACGGAAAAGCTTGTGCCGTTCATGGCGGGGCTGTTTTTGGCGTTGTGCGCCGCGGTGCTCCTTCTGCGCGGAAGCCATATCCCCGGCGCGGTGCGGAATATGCTGAAAGGTGCGTTTTCGCTGAAAGCCGGTGCGGGCGGCGTATGCGGCATGATTTTAGCCATGCGTGAGGGCATTTCGCGCGGGGTGTTCACAAACGAAGCGGGCCTTGGCAGCGGTACATTCGCGACGTTCCGCACGGAAAATAAGACCCCGGAGCAGATCGGTACACTCGGCGCTTTGCAGGTGTTTATCGACACAATCCTGCTGTGCACAATTACGGCGCTGTGCATGCTGGTGTCGCCCGTGCGTGATTTTTCCCCGGAAGCGGCGCTTTCGGTTTTTTCGCTCGTTTTGGGGCGATTCGGCGAGCTTTCTGCCGGCGTATGCGTGGCGCTTTTCGCGTTTGCATCGGTTTTGGCGTGGAGCTGCTACGGTATGGACGCGCTGCTGTATTTATTGCCGAAAAAAGGCGCGGCGGAAAAGAGAATATACATGGCGTTTTCGGCGCTTTCCTGCTTTTTGGGGTGCATGTCGCCGTTTCTCGGCGTTTTAAATGTATGTGATGCGTTTAACGGCCTTATGGCGCTTTTGAACGTCCCGGCGCTTTTGGTTTTAACGCCGCAGGTTTTTGCAAAACAAATTGCCCAAAAGCCAAAAAAGGTATAGATTTTTCTTCGACAAGATGTTAAAATACAAATAGAGAGAAAAGCGATGAATAGAGGGGCTTTTAACGGTTCGTTTAGTCTGTCTTTGCTGATCTCCGAAAAACAACGAATATGCGTTTCAAAAAAACGCGATAAGGAGGAAATATTATGAAATTGATCCTTGCGATTGTCAGCAACGATGACAGCGGTGCGGTCTCTTCCGCACTGACAAGAGGCGGCTTCTCCGTCACAAAGCTCGCTACCACCGGCGGCTTCCTGATGGCCGGCAACACCACCTTCATCTCCGGTGTGGAAGACGAAAAGGTCGATGAAGTCATCGGTATCATCGCGAAGCATTCCCGCCGCAGAACGCAGGTTGTGCCCAGTACCTCCACCATGGATGTGGGCATGTACTCCTCTTTTCCGGTGGAAGTTACCGTGGGCGGCTCTACCATTTTCGTGCTGAACGTAGACCGTTTTGAGAAGGTTTAATGCAGTTTGAAGGTTTTGCGGGGAATGCGGCTCTGAAAACGGCGCTTTCGGCGGCGTTTTCGCGCCGCAGGCTGCCGCATACTCTTCTTTTACAGGGTGAAACGGGGCTTGGCAAACGCACATTAGCGCAGATTCTGGCCCGCGCGGCGGTCTGCACATGCGAAGACCGCGATTTAGCGCCCTGCGGCGTATGCCCGGCGTGTATTCGCGCAAAAGCAGGCTCGCACCCGGATATCCGCATTGTTACGGGCAGCGGCAAATCGAACACGATTTCGGTCGCATCCGTCGATGAAGTCATCCGCGACGCATACAAAAAGCCGGAGGAAGCGGATATCAACGTCTACTGCATTTTTGCGGAAAATCCCATGCCGGAGATCACCCAGAATAAACTTTTGAAGGTCATTGAAGAGCCGCCGACAGGCGCGCTTTTCATCTTTACGGTGCTTTCTGCGGACGCTTTGCTGCCGACAATCCGCTCGCGTGCACAGGTTTTTACCGTGCGCCCGCCGGAGGAAAGCGAAGCGGCGGTTTACGTGCAGAACAAGACCGGCATGCCCATGGAGGAAGCTGAAAAGCTTGCATCGTTGCACCGCGGCAACATCGGCAGAATGCTTTCGGACGGCGAAAACGGCCGCGCCGCAAAAGCGGAGCAAATGGCGGAAGACATTGCAAACGCACTCGTTTCCGGCACGGAGCATGACCTTTTGGCGGCGACCGCGCCGCTCATCAAAGACAAGCCCTTATTCCCGGAAAGCATGGAGCGCTTGCAGCTTTTGCTGCGCGATGCATGTCTGTTGAAAAACAATGTAAATGTGCAAGTGCCCGCGCGTGAGGTCTGCGACAAATTAAGACGCAAGCTGTCTTTAAAAGCGCTGATGGCGCTGTGTGAAATGACGGCAAAATACACGGAATACTGGCGGCGAAACGCGAACATGGCGCTGCTTGTAACGGCGCTGTGCGCCGAAATGAAAGAAACTGCGGGCAAATAAAGCCTGTTTTGAAATAAAAATCGTCCGTGTTGTCAAAATAACAATACGGATTTTTCCCGGAAAGAAAGGAAGCCCTTTACGGGCTGTGGATATAAATATGGCAGAAGTAATCGGTGTTCGTTTTAAGAACATGGGCAAGGTGTATTACTTTGACCCGAACAGCGAGAAGCTCTCCGCCGACGACCACGTCGTTGTAGAAACGGCGCGCGGCGTAGAGTGCGGCGAAGTGGCGATGGCCAACCGCGATGTTGCGGATGATTCCATTGTGCAGCCGCTCAAAAAAGTAATTCGCAAGGCGACAAAAGACGACCTGCGCCGCGTGGCGGAAAATGAACTGAAAGCAAAAAATGCGTTCACGCAGTGCGAAAAGAAAATTGCGGAGCGCGGACTCGAAATGAAGCTTGTCGACGTGGAGTACACGTTTGACAACAGTAAAATCCTCTTTTACTTCACGGCGGACGGCCGTGTGGACTTCCGCGAGCTGGTAAAAGACCTTGCGGGCATGTTCCGCACGCGCATTGAGCTGCGTCAGATCGGCGTGCGCGACGAAGCGAAGATGATCGGCGGCCTCGGCATCTGCGGCAGACCGTTCTGCTGCGGCTCGTTCCTCGGCGGCTTTCAGCCGGTCTCCATCAAAATGGCGAAGGAGCAAGGGCTTTCTCTGAACCCTGTGAAAATCTCCGGCACGTGCGGCAGACTGATGTGCTGTCTGAAATATGAGCAGGAGGCATACCTTGACCTGCTGCGTACCACGCCGAAGGTGAACGCTGTGGTTTCCACGCCGGACGGCAAGGGTGTTGTTATCGATCAGAACCTGCTTACCGGCAAGCTGACCGTGCGGCTCGATAAGAGCCCGGACGCCGCGCCGAGCGTCTACAAAGTGAAGGACGTACGCGTGCTGAAAGACGGGCAGATCAAGCTGAATAAGAAGGAAATTGAGGAATTTAAGAAGCTGGAGAACTAAAAGTACCTGTATTTTGGCGGGCTTTTGTTACGTATCTGTAAAAAAGCAATTTTCGCTTGCATTTTCATGGATTTGTGTTAGAATGTAGGTATCAAATACATGGAGGTGTCCTAAAATGGCATATAAAATTACAGACGCTTGCATCGCTTGCGGCGCTTGCGCAGACGCATGTCCTGTTTCCGCAATCTCCGAGGGTGACGGCAAGTACGAGATCGACGCTGATACCTGCATCGAGTGCGGCGCTTGCGCTGACACGTGCCCGGTTTCCGCTCCGGAGCAGGCATAATCGCTGACATTGCGTAAAAGAGAGGGCTGCCCAAGCGGCAGTCCTTTTTCTTTTGCTGTTAAAAGGGCGGCAGCGCCTCTGAAATTCGTAAACTTTCTCGAAGAAAGTTTAATCAAAAACTTTTGACCATGTTTATTGGAAGCTAAATTCAGCCAAAAGGAGAAAACCTGTGGAAAATCTGCACTGGGAGCCGCTTGCGCCTGCCTGCCGTGTACTCGTCAGCCGCGAGCACACGTTTAATACGGACACCATTTTGCTAGCGCATTTTGCCGCGCCGAAACACAAAGAACGCTGCATTGACCTCGGCACGGGCTGCGGTACCATTTCGCTTTTGTGGCAGGCAAATTACGCCCCGCGGCACATCACGGCGGTGGAACTCGGCGAACAGGCGTTTTCGCAGGCCTTGCGCTCCGTTTCGGAAAACGGGTATGAGGAAAATATCGAGGTCATTCGGGGGGATATACGGGAGATCAAAAAAATCATTCCGCACCCAACGTTAGATCTTGCGGCGTGTAACCCGCCGTATAAGGCCGTGGGCGCGGGGCTGCGCAACCCGGACGAACGCATGGAAAACGCGCGGCACGAGTGCACCTGCACGCTTGAAGATGTCGCGAAAGCGGGCAGAGACGTGCTGCGCTTCGGCGGCCGGTTTTGCCTATGTCAGCGCCCGGAGCGCCTTGCGGACGCAATGAATGTTTTTAGAAGCTACGGCTTAGAGCCGAAAAGGCTGCGGCTCGTACAGCAAAGGATAAACACCGCGCCGTCTCTGTTTTTACTGGAAGTGCGGCGCGGCGGCAAACCGGGGCTTTCCGTACTGCCGACACTTATTATAGAAGACGAAAACGGCGGGTTTTCCGCCGAAATGCTGGAAATTTACGGGAATTACAAATTCGGTCACGAGGGAGGACGCGCAGATGGAAGAAAATAAACTGCTTCGCGGTGCATTGTATGTGGTGGGCACGCCCATCGGAAATTTGTCGGATTTTTCGCCCCGCGCGGCGGAGACCTTGGCGGCGGTGGATTTCATCGCAGCGGAGGACACGCGCGTCACGATGAAGCTTTTAAACCACTTCGGCATTAAAAAGCCGCTTGTAAGCTATTATGAGCACAACAAGGCCGAAAAGGGTGGGCGCATTGTAGACCGCATTTTGGCGGGCGAAACGTGCGCCATTGTCTCCGACGCCGGCATGCCGGCCATCTCCGACCCGGGCGAAGACCTTGTGGCGTTGTGCGCCGAGCACGACGTGCCGGTGCTTGTTGTGCCGGGCCCGAGCGCCGTCATTTCCGCGCTGGCGGTATCGGGACTGCCGACGGGCAGATTTACGTTTGAGGGCTTTTTGAGCGTCAATAAAAAGAGCCGTAAGGACCACTTGGAGTCCGTCAAAAACGAAGTGCGCACCATGGTGTTCTACGAAGCGCCGCATAAACTGCCGTATACGTTGAGAGATATGGCGGAGATATTCGGCGACAGACGCATCGCGCTTGTAAGGGAAATTACGAAAATCCACGAGGAGTGTGTGCGCACGACATTATATAAAGCCGCCGAATACTACGAGCAGAACGCCCCGAAGGGCGAATTTGTGCTCGTCATTGAGGGTGCGAAGGCGGAAGAACAGAAAGAAATGACGTTAGAGGACGCCGTAGAAGCCGCAAAAAAAGCGATAGAAAACGGCAGCTCTGCCAGCGACGCCGCTAAGGAGGCCGCAAAGCTCTCCGGATTTAAGAAAGGCGAAATCTATAAAGCGCTGATGAACTGACGAGCCCGCGGCAACGGCGGTTTAAAGTCTTTAGTCAAGTTTTCTTCAGAAAACTTGCGGGTGCGTAGGGCAGAGCCCTACGTCGCTTTCCGCAGAAAGCGAAATCTTTTTGCCTAACCAAAAACTAGGAAAGTAGGATTGAATGTCCGGGGGACGTTCAATCCGTAGGAAACCCAGTTGCATGGGTTTCCTAAAAGGCGGTCACAAACCGCCTTTCAAAAACCGAACAAGCCAAAAGAAAAGCACGCATACTCGAAAGTTCTGCGTGCTTGAGTTTTTTATCTAAAGGGAACGATCAGGATTTAGAAGCGGGTGCGGGGTCGGCATCTGCGGCTTTCGGCGTGTCGTCTCCCTTGTGCCTCCAGTTCAGCCATGCACAGAACGTGTAGAGAACGGGGAGAACGAGGTCGAGAACATAGGTGCAGATTTCCGGCATATTTGGCGCATCGCCGGTGAAAATCTCGTACAAAACATTGAAAAGAATGATGACGCCGGTAGCAAGGCCCAGAAAAAAGCACGGCTTCATGCTGTTCGGGCGGTCTGCACGGGCGTGGCCCATCAGCCCCGCAATGAGCAGCAAAACGGGCACAAGCATCGCGCCCGCAACGGACAGCACCGGCATAGAGGAATTAAAGTAAGCGGAAAGGTCGTATTCCTCCACGTATTTTCGGTCGATGAGGCACAGCAGAAGCGCCACAAGCGACGCTGCACCGTACAAAACGAACAGCACGCTGCAAATTTTAAGCGGAAGTTTCCCTTTTATCTTTATGGCCATGCGGCACGCATCCTTTTTTGGTTCGATTTTCTCGGAAAAAATTTTATAGTTTGATTTTACCTGCAACGCGTGAAAATTGCAACCGTTTTTCATGAACTTTCCGTATCAAAATAAAAGTTTTCCGAAAACAGTTGCATTCTCCGTTTGAATGTGCTATAAAAGATGTACGAACAACTTGAAGCTCATGATGGAGGTTTGTAAAGATGAAAAGCGAACGTATCCCCGTAAAATCCTTTTCCGCCGATAACGGTTTCATCGGCAAAATGCAGAAGCTCGTGCGCGAGGAGGTGCTGCCGTATCAGTATAATATCCTGAACGACGCCATCCCGGGTATCGAAAAGAGCCACGCCATTGAAAATATCCGCCTTGCAGCTGAAAAGCTGAGGGGCAAGGACGTAAAGCCGGACGAATTCTACGGTATGGTGTTCCAAGACAGCGATGTCGCAAAGTGGATCGAAGCGGCAGCCTATGCGCTTGCAGCGGGCGAAGACCCGGAGCTTGAAAAGGCCGTGGACGAGACCATTCAGCTCTACGGCGCTTCCCAGCACGAAGATGGCTATGTCGATTCCTATTTCACCGTGAAGTGTCCCGACAAAATGTGGACGAACATCTGCGATGCACATGAGCTTTACTGTGCAGGCCACATGATGGAGGCTGCCGTGGCGTATTATGAGGTCACCGGCAAGCGCGAGCTGCTCGACATCATGTCGAAGAGTGCAGACTGCATTTACGAGCAATTCATGAAGAAAAACACGCGCGCCTACCCGGGCCACCCGGAGGTGGAGCTCGCACTGATGCGTCTGTGGCGCGCCACGGGCAACGAAAAGTATAAGGAGCTTGCAAAGCACTTTGTAGACGTGCGCGGTCAGGCCCCGAATTATTTCGTGGAAGAAAAAAAGAACCGTGGCTGGAACGTTTGGGACGGCACGGAGGAGCTGAATACCGACTACACCCAGAGCACTCTGCCCGTGCGTGAGCAGAAGGACGCCGTGGGCCACGCCGTGCGTGCCGTGTACCTTTACACCGGCATGGCGGACGTCGCAAAGGAAACACAGGACGAGACACTGCTTGCTGCCTGCCGCAATTTGTGGGAGAGCATCACAAAGCGCCGCATGTACATTACGGGCGGCATCGGCTCCACGTTTATGGGTGAAGCCTTTACGGTCGATTATGACCTGCCGAACGACACCGTGTACGCCGAGACCTGCGCCTCCATCGGTCTGATGTTCTTCGCGAAGAAGATGCTTGAAAACGAGCACCGCGGCGAATATGCCGATGTGATGGAGCGCGCGTTCTACAACACCGTGCTCGCCGGCATGCAGCTTGACGGCAAGCGTTTCTTCTATGTGAACCCGCTTGAGGTCGTACCGGGCATTTCCGGCAAGGCCGTCACGCACCGCGCAGTGCTGCCCACCCGCCCGCAGTGGTATGCCTGCGCATGCTGCCCGCCGAACGTGGCGCGCATGGTGTCTTCCTTCGGCTCCTATGCGTACAGCGAAAATGAAGACACGTTCTTCATTGACCTCTATGCAGGCGGCACGGTGAAGACCGAAAAGGGCATCACGCTCACCTGCGAGACCGATTTCCCGCACGGCGGCACGGCAAAGTATACGATTAAGGGCGAAGCGGAAACGACGGTCGCTATCCGCATTCCGGCATGGAGCGAAAAGAGCTTGCTGACCGTAAACGGCGAAGCGGTTGACCTTAACGCCGTAACAAAGGACGGTTATGCTTACATCACCCGCACATGGAAAGACGGCGATACGCTTGCGCTCACCATGGATATGACCCCGCACGTTGTGTACGCCTCCGCAAAAATCGCGGCGGACAGCGGCAAGGTGTGTGTGCAGCGTGGCGCGCTCGTCTACTGCGCAGAGGAAGTCGATAACGGCAAGGTGCTGCCGCTGTATGTCAAAGCCGGTGCAGAGCCGAAGGCGCTCAATTTCGAGCCCGAAACGCTCGGCGGCATTGTGCCCGTAGAGATCGCAGGCTGCGCACAGCAGAACATCGACACGCTGTATTCCACAAAGGCTCCGAAATTTGTGGAAAAAACAATCCGCCTTATCCCGTATTACACATGGGCAAACCGCGGCGAAAACCAGATGCGTGTTTGGCTGCCGGTCAAATAAGAAACGCGTTTATATCGTCATAACAGAACAGAGAAAACCCGGTGCAGTCTGGATTCGGCTGCACCGGGTTTTGCTGTTTTGGAATTTTAGTCAATGGTATAAAATCAAGCTCAGTCAACAAACTTCATGCCGTGACCATCCGTATAGATTGTGCCTTGCAAAAGGCGCACGCCTTCTATGATGCCCCAAATCTCGGAGACGATGGCAAGCGTGCCGCAGCTGCAAACGGTGATGGCAAGCTGTGCAATGCCAAGGCCCGTTTTGCCGATGTAGAAGTTGTGCACGCCGAACACACCGAATAAAATGGCGAGCACACCGGCTGCAATGCGGCTTTTGGTGCCCTGCGGCGGGTCATACGGCTGTGCGTAGTTCTGCCCATACTGCGGCTGGCCGTTCGGGGCATAGTAGGTTTGCTGCGGGTTGTTATAATTTGCATTATTGGCGTTCGCCTGGTACTGCTCCGTGTAGCGCGGGGGGCGGTAGTCGCCCGCGCCCTCCTGCGGGGTGGGCTGCGGCGGCTGTGCGGTGTAGGCCGCATAGGTGTACTGCGGCGGCTGATACTGCGGCGGCGTTGGCACCTCCGTTTTCGGTGCTTCCGGGGCAGCTTCTTCGGCTTTCGGCATATCGCAGCACGGTTCGTCTTTTGCGGCGGCTTCTGCCTGCTCCGCAAGGCGCTCGGCTTCGGCAAAGCTCTGCTCTACGGGATTCGTCAAGGTCGGCTCCGGCTTTGCGGTCTCCGGGGTGGTGTTCCGGGTGCTTTTTTCATCTGTCATAAAGATCTCCTTCCTCAGTCCTTCAGCTTGATGCCGTTTGCATCCATTTTAATCTTGCCTTCTAAGATCTGCACGCCCTCAACAAGGCTCCAGACCCACACGGCAACTGTGGAAAGACCGCAGGTGAGAGGCGCGCCGAGCGTAGCGACCAAAATCTGGATCAGTCCGCGCTGTGTATTGCCAAGGTAAAAATTGTGCACGCCGAATGTGCCCATCAGCATGCCGAACAGTCCGGCTGCGATACGGCTTTTTTGCGGATAACCGGCGGGCGGATCTATGCCGGAAAGCGGTGCGCCGGTGTAGGGATTGTAATTTTGACCTTGCATATACGGTCTCCTCTCATCTTTGTTTTGTGATTTTATTGTAGCGAAAAATTTCTTTAGATGCAAGCGTTTTTGCGCAATGTAAGAATGTCTTAAAATTTATGAAAGAGACGGAAAAATCATGCCGGAAACGGTGCGAAATCTTGAAAAAAAGCGCGGGCTGTTGTATACTGAAACAACATAAACACCGTAAAACGAATCGAAAGCGGAGAGGAGAATTCTGCAATGAGGATTAAAATTTCGGCGGACAGCACATGCGATCTGTCGCCGGAGCTTATCGAAACGTATAATATCGGCATTACGCCGCTGTACATTGAAAAGGGCGGGCAGAATTGTCGCGACGGCATGGACATCACGCCGCAGGAGATTTTCGACTACGTGCGCTCCGGCAAGGGCGTGTGCCGCACTGCTGCCGTGAACGTGGACGATTACACGGCATTTTTCAAAAAATGCAGGGAAAATTACGACGCGGTGATCCATTTTAATATCAGCAGTGATTTTTCCAGCTGCTACCAGAACGCCTGCACCGCTGCGGCGGAGTTTGAAAACGTGTATGTGGTCGATTCCCGCAATCTTTCCACGGGCATCGCGCTGCTCGTTTTGGATGCCGCAGAGCGTGCGGAAAAGGGCGAGGACCCCAAAGAGATTGCCGCGCTCATGCGCGAAACGGCGAAAAAAGTAGAGGCGAGCTTCGTCATCGATACGCTTTTTTATCTGCAAAAGGGCGGCAGATGCTCTACCTTGGCGGCGCTCGGCGCGAATTTATTGAAGCTAAAGCCGTGCATTGAAGTGAAGGACGGCAAAATGGGCGTGGGCAAAAAGTACCGCGGCAAGATCGACAATTGCATTGCACAGTATGTGCGCGAGCGTTTGCAGGGCAGAGACGATTTGAGACGAAATCGCATTTTCATCACGCACTCGGGCTGTGCGCCGGAGATTGTGGAGAATGTGAAAGCGATCATCAAGGAATGCGGCGGCTTTGACGAGGTGTTGGAGACCTATGCCGGCTGCACGGTCTCGAGTCACTGCGGCCCGAACACGCTGGGCGTTTTGTTTGTGAGAAAGTAAATTCTAAAAGGCTTCGCCTTTTTGGGAGACCCCCTAATTGGGTCTCCCACGGACGGAACGTTCACTGGAAGTTCCGTCCTGATTTTTGGTAGGCAAAAGGATTTCGAGCTCTGCGGAGCTCGACCAACTTTTTGAAAAAAAGTTGATTAAAAACTTTATTTGTCAATAAAGACATGAACTGAGTGAGGAAAGAATAATGGAGAACAAAGAGAAAATTCGCTCGCTTGCGGAAAACGTGTGGGCGTACATTGCGGCGTTTTTGCGGTGGGGCGTTTTAGGCTTGCTTGTCGGCGGGCTTGGCGGCTTCGTCGGCGCGCTGTTTGCAAAATCCGTTGCGTGGGCAACGGCCATGCGCGGCGCTAACCCATGGCTTTTATATTTGCTGCCCGTCGGCGGTTTGGCCATTGTGGGCGTTTATAAACTTTGCCGCGTTTCCGGCGTGGGCACGAACGAGGTGTTCGAGGGTGTACGCAGCAATAAAGGTGTTTCCATTTTGCTTGCGCCGGCCATTTTCCTCGGCACAACGATTACACACCTGCTCGGCGGCTCCGCGGGCCGCGAGGGCGCGGCGCTCCAAATCGGCGGAAGCGTGGCGACGTTCTTCGGCAAGCTGTTCCGTTTAAATGAGGAAGACCGCCACATTCTCACCATGTGCGGTATGAGCGGCGTGTTCGCGGCGGTATTCGGCACGCCGATGGCGGCATGTGTCTTCGCGATAGAGGTCGTCAGCGTCGGCCGCTTCTGCACCTCGGCGCTGTTCCCGTGCATCGTGTCCTCTGCGTCTGCCTATGCACTGGCGCTGGTTATGGGCGTTGCCCCGGAGCATTTTCTCGTCGAAAATGTCCCGGCATTTGACATTTCCACAATGTGGCGTGTACTCGTCATCGCCATTTTGTGTGCGGTTGCCAGTATGCTGTTCTGCTGGGCGATGCACAGCGGCGCAAAGCTCTTCAAAAAGCTTTTTAAAAACGAATTTCTCCGCGCGGCGGTCGGCGGCGTTGTGGTGATTTTGCTCACATTGCTTGTCGGTACGCGCGCGTATAACGGCGGCGGTATGGACGTCATCGAGCGCATTTTTGAAGAGGGCGTCGTGCGTCCCGAGGCATTCTTGCTCAAGATAATCTTTACCTCCATCACGATCGGCGCAGGCTTTAAGGGCGGCGAGATCGTGCCCACGCTGTTCATCGGTGCCACGCTCGGCGGTACGCTGGCGCTGCTTGTCGGTCTGAGTCCCGCGTTCGGTGCGGCCATCGGCATAGCGGCGCTGTTCTGCGGTGTGACGAACTGCCCCATTGCGACAATTCTGCTCAGCGTAGAGCTCTTCGGCGGCGAAAGCGCACTGTTCTGCATGATCGCGGCGCTTGTAAGCTTCCTGTTTTCGGGCTATTTCAGCCTTTATTCCGGACAGCAGCTTATTTATTCGAAATTGAGCGAGAAAGAGATCAACGTGCACGGACACTAAGCCGAGAACACAGGCAAAATCTTGACAAAACGCACTTGGCGTGGTAGAGTAAGTACGCGGAAAACGCAAAAAATAATAAACGGGGTGCTCGTATACGGGCTGAGAGGAGGGTGTGACCCTCGACCCGAATAACCTGATTTGGATAATGCCAACGTAGGGAACGGAAATATCCGGGTATGTGTCATTATCACATGCCCTTTTCTTTTGTTCCGAAACACGCATTAGGAAAGGAACGGAAAATGGAATACACAACGCAGATGGATGCCGCCCGCAAGGGCATTTTTACGCCGGAAATGGCGAAAGTTGCCGAAAAAGAGCACTTGGAGCCGAAAAAACTCATGGCGCTCATGGCGGAGGGCAAGGTCATTATCCCGTGCAATAAGGTGCATACATGCATAGAGCCGAACGGTCTCGGCTCCATGCTGAAGACGAAGATCAACGTCAATCTCGGCACGTCCCGTGACCTCACCGACCTTAACATGGAGCTTGAAAAAGTAAATCATGCGGTCGAAATGGGCGCGGAGGCCATTATGGACCTCAGCTCCTTCGGCGATACGCAGAAGTTCCGCCGCAAGCTGACGCACGAGTGTCCGGCGATGATCGGCACCGTGCCGATCTATGACGCGGTCGTTTACTACCACAAGGCGCTCGGCAAAATCACTGCGCGCGAGTGGATTGACATTGTGCGCATGCATGCGGAGGACGGCGTAGACTTCATGACCATCCACTGCGGCATCAATAAAGAGACGGCGAAGAAGTTTAAACGCAACCGCCGTTTGATGAATATCGTTTCCCGCGGCGGCTCCATCATTTTTGCATGGATGGAAATGACCGGCGAGGAGAACCCGTTCTTCCAGTATTTTGACGAAATTCTCGACATTTGCTGTGAATATGACGTGACGCTCAGTCTCGGCGATGCATGCCGCCCCGGCTGCCTGCAGGACGCGACCGATGCTTCGCAGATTGAAGAGCTCATCACGCTCGGCGAGCTGACCAAGCGCGCGTGGGAAAAAGACGTGCAGATCATGATCGAGGGTCCCGGCCATATGCCGCTCAATCAGATTGCGGCGAACATGGAGATTCAGAAAACGCTGTGCCACGGCGCACCGTTCTATGTGCTCGGCCCGATCGTCACGGACATCGCCCCGGGCTATGACCATATCACCTCCGCCATCGGCGGCACGGTGGCAGCCATGAACGGCGCATCGTTCCTGTGTTACGTCACGCCCGCAGAGCATCTGCGCCTGCCGGATGTGGACGACGTGAAGGAGGGCATCATCGCGGCACGCATTGCAGCGCATGCGGCTGACATCGCAAAGGGCGTTCCGCACGCGATGGATTGGGACAACGAAATGGCAGTTGCCAGAAAGAAGCTTGACTGGAACGCGATGTTTGACCTCGCAATCGACCCCGAAAAGGCGCGCCGCTACCGCGAATCCTCCCGTCCGGAGAAGGAAGACACGTGCAGCATGTGCGGCAACTTCTGCGCGGTGAAGAACATGAACCGCATCTTAGACGGCGAGATCGTCTCCATCTTCGATGAATAATTTGAGATCATAAGACTCCTATGTGATTTGAATAGAGAACGGCACAGCCTTGGGCTTCCTCCCGGGCTGTGCCGTTCTCGTTTATATGGGAATAGCCACCCCGGTTTTGCCGGGGTGGCTATCAGGCTTTACGGATTCGTCAAAATCTGTGCCAAGTCCGAATCCTTGCCTAAGATAATGGTCTTCTCGTCGCCGTTTAAGGTGCTCTTTAAGGCTTCAAGCGCCTGCGTGAATTTGTAGAACTCCTGCTTATCCTCGGTATTGTACGCTTTGCCGAGCAGTCGCATGTATTCGGCTTCGCCCTCGGCCTGCAATTTTGCGGCTTCGGCCTCCGCGTTCGAGACAATGATGTTCACCTGCTTATCGACATCATTGCGGATGAGCGATGCTTCGTAGTTGCCGTCTGCGGTGTATTTTTCCGCAATCTGCTGGCGTTCGGAGATCATGCGGGCATATACGGCGCTTTCGTTTGCCTCCGGCAGGTCAAAGCGCTTGATTTTTACGTCCTCGACCTTGATGCCGTAGTTTGCGGCAAGCGTATCGACGCTTGTGGTAATGCCCTCGTAAATGTCGTTTCGCGCTGCGCCGTCGTCCATGTTGATGATGTTCGACTGCGAAAGCGTGCCCATTACGGTTTTGAGGGCGTTGTAGGTCAGCGCGTTTAAGCGTTCCTCAGCAACGCTCGTGTTGCCGAGCGATTGGTAAAATTTCAGCGGGTCGGAGACGCTCCACAGCACGTAGCAGTCCACGGTCATGTTCTGCTTGTCGGCAGTCAGCACTTCGCTCGGCGGAATATCATACAGCATGGTGGCTTTCGGGAAGGACTTCACGCTGTCCAAAAACGGCACTTTAAAGTGCAGGCCCGGCTCATCGGTCGTCGAGATGATTTTAGAGAGCCGCACGGTGCAGCCGTATTCGTTTTCCTCCACGGTGTACACGGAATTAAAGAGGCACACAGCCGCCAGTATAAGCACGGCCAAGAGGATCACGGTTTTCTTTTTCATCGGTTATTCTTCTCCTTTTTCGGGGGCGGTCGTAGTCACATCGCCCTGTGTGAAGCTTTCAAGCGGCAGCACCTTCTGCACGCCGTTTTCGCCGGAGGTATCGATATACACCTTCACGTCCGGCAGGGCTTCGGAAATGGCTTCATAGTACATTCTGGAGCGCGTGATACCCGGGTTCTGGCTGTACTCCTTGTACATGGCTTCGAACATCGCGACCTGCTCCGTCGCTTCGTTGATGCGCTTCTGCTTCAAATATTCGGCGTTACGCAGCAGCTCGTCGGCTTTGGCTTCCGCCTGCGGGAGCTGTGCGTTCTGGTAGGCGCGCGCCTCATTGCGCACGGTCTCTGCCTGCTGCTTTGCGGTCTCCACGGCCTTAAACGCTTCCGTGACCTCATCGGTCGGTGGGTCGGAGTCCTGAATTTTTACGTCTACAAGCGTCAAACCGATGTCGTATTCCTGCAAAATTTCGGATACAAGCTCTTTGACACGCATCTGGATGGATTCCTTGCCGGTCGTCAAAACGGCGTCCACGGCTTCGGAGCCGACCACGTTGCGCACCTGACTTTGCAGCAGGTTGCGCAGAATCGTTTCCGGGTCATACGAGCCGTAGAGGTACTTTTCCGGGTCGCTGACCTTGTACTCCACGAAGAACTCCACGTCGACGATGTTGTAGTCGCCGGTGATCATTTTCGTTTCGCTTTCGATGATGTCAAAGTTATCGGCGGAACCGACGCTGCGGTAGCCGAGCTCGATCTTCTGGTAGACATTCACGTTGACCTTTTCCACTTTCTGAATGCCGAACGGCAGCTTAAAGTGGAAGCCGGCATCCGTAATGTCCGTTACCTTGCCGAATGTGGTCACAACGGCCTGCTCCTTGTCGTTCACGGTGTACCAAGAGCTTGCCACAACGGCGAGCAGTACGAGGACGATTACGACGATGAGCACGATTTTCGGCAGCTTCTTTAAAAAGTCTCCGCTCGGCTTTTTTGGCGTTGGGATGGGAATCCCGGTGCCCTTGAATTCCTCAAACATAAATTTCTCCTTTTTCAAAATCTGCACTCTCACTTAGAGCGCGTTCATCATGCTCTGCGCTTTGGTTTGCAGCTGCGCGGCGCGCCACGCGGTGATTATAATGCGCAAAGCCTGTTCAATCCGTTCCTTCGCGCCGGGGATTGACTCTTTGTAGTCCTTAAGGCTGTCCGCAATCAAACGGTTCATTTCGCTTTCCGAGGTCAAGCCGTGCTTCTGCATGCTGCCCGCCACCAGCACGAATGCGCCGTACAGCTCCGTATCGTCGATGGTGTCGTCGCCCTCATCGTCCAGCGCACCGTTGATGTAGCTTAAAAGCTTGCAGATCTGCTCGATGGAAAGCGTGCTTTTCAACGCGTTGATCATCAAGATGCGGCTCAACTGGCGGCGCGTGTACTTGCGCTGCTTCGGCGGTGCCAAAAAGCCGCGCCGCACCCAGTTTTGAATGATGTACGGCTCCAGCCCCGTGACCTGCGTCACCTGCGAAAGCACCAGCCCGCCGGCTAAAAACAGGGAAGAAAAAACTTCCTCCGCCGCCTGCGGCCGGTCTGCGTCAACGGAGAGCACCGTTCCGGGAAGTGTCCACTCCACTTTGTTCATCTCCTTCTATGTGATGATGAGAGTATACAACATAATTATATGATTGTCAATAGAGATTTAAAGATTTTTTCATAAAATCGTAAAATCCTTTGCACATGGGCAAATTTGTCATTTTTGCCCGTCCGCCGCGGACAGAAACGGGCATTGACAAGGCTGCTAAAACCCGATATACTGGGGAAAAGAGCAAAAATGAGGTGGAGAAATGGTACAATGCTATGAATGCGGCACCGTGTACCCGGAAACAATGCGCTGCTGCCCAAACTGCGGCAGTGAAGCGAAAATACAGCTTGCGCCGAACTCGGAGTTTGAAGAACCGAAAAATCCGTATGTGCAGCCCTACCGGCCGTATGGGATGCCGATGAATAACCGCATGAACGGCTACGCGGTCGCGGGCTTTGTGCTTTCGTGCGTCGCGCTTGTGCTGATGTGTGTATTCCCGCCGCTGTCAATCCTCGGCATCGTGTTCTCTACATTGGGGCTTTCACAGATTAAGAAGAGCTTTCAGCGGGGCAAAGGCCTCGCCGTCGCCGGGCTTACCATCGGCATGATAACGACTGTGTTCAGCATCTTTTTGTACGCCATGGTATTTATTGAGTCGTTGTGGTAAGAAGATTCTGCCGACGGGCGAACGAATAAAGTTTTGCACAAGCTTTTTCAAAAGCTTGTGGGGTCTTGGGGCAACGCCCCGAGTCGTCGTCCGCAGACGACGAAATCTTTTTGCCTAACCAAAGATCAGGAAGATAGGCGGAATAATCCGGTGGATTGTTCCGCCGCAAGAAACCCTATCAAGGGGTTTCTTGAAGCGTTCGTATGACGAACATTTAGAATAGGAGAATTCACAAAAATAAAAAAAGGCGGAAGCAGACCGAAAAAGCCTGCTTCCGCCTTACTTATTCTCTTTAAAAAGTGCCGTAAAATGCAAAACGACTGCCCGAAAGCAGTCGTCTAATGCATTGCGATGTTGGGAAAATTACGCGCCAGCGTTCAGCTTCTTATCGAGAGCGGACTTCTTTCTGGCAGCCGTATTCTTGTGCAGAATACCCTTTGCAGCAGCCTGGTCGATTCTCTTGACAGCGACCTTGACAGCCTCAGCCTTGTCAGCAGCATTGGACTCGATAGCAACGTTAGCCTTCTTGATCTCTGTCTTGAGCTGAGAGTTGATCATCTTGTTCTGCAGGGTCTTTGCGGCAGCGACCTTAACGCGCTTCTTAGCGGATTTGATGTTGGGCACAGTAGACACCTCCTCGATCGTAGGATTATAGTACGGCGAAACCGCCTGAACCGTATTGGTGGGCATAGATTCGCCTTGAACTCCAATAACGCAGACATAATCATACCACATAGCCCCCGAAAATGCAAGAGCTTTTTTGCCTTTTTTCGTAAAACGGCAGATAAAAAGCGCGGTTTACCGTTAGAAGGGCTGTAAAGTACTTCCGTATGATAAAAATCTGTTTTAAATGCAATGTAAAAAGTCCCGTAAGCCGAGATTTTCTTATAGACATTTTTTTAACGATATCGTATAATAAAAGCGAAAAACGCAGGAAAGCGGCGCAGACGGCAGCCGCTTTATAAAAAGGCGGCAAAGCCGCAAATTTACGGAGGAGGCGCTTATTTTGTCCAAGTTTTTTACAAGCCGAAAGATTTTTGACAATGTTACGCAGATCGGCGGTCTGGGCGGAGAGCTTTGCTATTTGATCGAAGGCAGTGAAAAAGCGCTGCTTATCGATGGTCTTACAGGCGTAGGCAGTTTGAAAGCGTTTGTACGCGAATGTACCGATTTGCCCGTTACGCTTGTGCTGACGCACGGACATGTGGATCACGCCGGCGCATCGTTTGAGTACGGGGAATGCTATGTGAACCCGGCGGACGTTGCGCTTTTGTACGAGCACGGCGACGTCGACAAGCGCTACGGATTTGTGATGGGCGGCGGCAAGCCGGAGGGGGCGTTTGTGCCCAAAAAGGAAGACGTTGTGCCGCCGTGCGCAGTGAAGACGCTGCCTGTTCAAGACGGCGACGTGTTCGACCTCGGCGGCGTGCAGATTGAGGCCATTGCCGTGCCGGGTCATACCGTGGGAACCATGGTCTATCTGGACCGTGCCCGCCGCGTTCTGTATTCCGGCGACGCCTGCAATGCGAACACACTGCTCGGTTTGCCGTGCTCCACAACAGTCGAGACGTATGCGAAAAGCCTCGACCACCTTGCGACATATCTTAAGGACATCGACAAGTTTTACGGCGGTCACGGTCTGCAGGCTGTTCCGGCGTACATCGTAGACGAAGCGATGATACTGTGCGAGGAGATTTTAAGCGATGACGACGACCGGTTCGAAACGGAGTTCCTCGGGCGCAAATTTCTCTATGCCCGCAAGTTTGACGGCATGTTCCACCGCGAGGACGGCGGCATCGCGAACATTGCCTACGTCATGGAAAAGGTCTACAATAAATAAAAAGCGCCACAAAGACATGCGCGTTTTGCCATACGACTGCGGTGTCCGTGCATGTTGTTCACTTTTTCGCACGGGCTTGACACAGCTTTGACAAAATCCCCAAAAGCCCGCAGAATGCGCCCAAAACGCCGAAAATTACTTGATTTATTCCCCTGAATATACTATAATCAAAGCGATAATCCAAAATTCTGCAACTATACTGAAAAAAGGATGGTTTGAACTATGAATAAAATTACCATTATCGGCAGCGGCAGCGTCGGCTCCACGATCGCTTACACCCTCACCGTGCAGGGCATTGCTTCCGAGATTGTCATGATCGATATCAACGAGGAAAAGGCAAAGGGCGAGGCCCTGGACATCCGTCAGGGCGTTCCGTTCTGCACGCCATGTTCCGTTTACGCGGGCAGCTATGAAGACGCAAAGGATTCCGACATCGTCATCATCACGTCCGGCATTGCCCGTAAGCCCGGCCAGACCAGACTGGACCTTGCACAGACGAACGTCAACATCATCAAGAGCATCACGCCGAACATCACGAAGTACGCACCGGATGCAATCTATCTGTTCGTCAGCAACCCGGTTGATATCCTCACCTACACGTTCTGCAAGTGCTCCGGCATTCCGGAGTCCCGCATCCTCGGTTCCGGTACCATCCTCGATACCGCCCGTCTGCGTGCACGTCTCTCCGAGTACTACCAGATTAACCAGCAGAACGTACACGCTTACGTTCTGGGCGAGCACGGCGACAGCTCCTTCGTGCCGTGGTCCGTTGCGAACATCTCCAACATCCCGGCAAACGCATACCAGAAGGCTATGGAAAACACCGACGGCATGTTGATTCCGCCGCTCAACTATGCGGACGTTGAGGATTACATGCGCAAATCCGGCGGCAACGTTATCAGGCGCAAGGGCGCAACGTTCTATGCGGTTTCCATTTCCGTCTGTCATATCGTAAAGTGCATCCTCTCCGGCATCGATACCAACATGACGGTTTCTACCATGCTGAACGGCGAATACGGCATCAGCGATGTCTGCCTGAGCCTGCTCACCACCGTCGGCCACAAGGGTGTTGTGAATAAGCTCAACCTGCCGCTGACCGAGAGCGAGCATGCCGCGCTTGTACATAGCTCTGAGTGCCTCAAGGAGATCATCAAGAAGGTTCAGATCTAAGTTAAGTTTATCCGTAACAAAGCCCCGGAGCACCTGCCCCGGGGCTTTTCAGTGAAGACGAGAGGAATGCCATGGAAGAATCATATAAAAAGGTTTCGTTTCAGGAAGCAAAGCATATCATCGATACCGAGCCGAACTGCGTGATCTTGGACGTGCGCGACGAAGACGAATACATCACGGGCCACGCCGAAAACGCCGTGCTTTTCCCGGTGGATACCATTGACGAAGACACCGCGGAGGAAAAGATCCCCACGCCCGATACGCCGATTCTTGTTTACTGCAAGAGCGGCCGCCGCAGCTTTATGGCGGCGATGAAGCTCGAATCCTACGGCTATACGCATATTTACGACATCGGCAGCTTGGTCGATTGGCCGTATGGCTTGGAATATTAAGCTCTGATTTCTACAGAAAAGTAAAAAACGGTTGAAAAGTGTGCGTTCGCGGCAGGTCAATTTCCTGCACAGCGGATACACACTTCGTTTTTAAGCGGCTTTCCGGCAAAGAAATCATCGAGGTTCTGCACCGTCACTTCCGCAATATTATACAATGCCTCTTCGGTCAAAAACGCCTGGTGCGCCGTTAAGATGACGTTCGGGCGGGAGATGAGCAATGCCAAAGTGTCGTCCTGTACGGCGGTGTCGGAATGGTCTTCAAAGAAAAACTTCGCCTCCTCCTCGTAAACGTCCAGTCCCGCGCCGCGCAAGGTGCCGTTATTCAATGCGTCCAAAAGCGCTTCGCTGTCAATAAGCGCGCCGCGCGAGGTGTTTAATAAAAACACACCTTTTTTCATTTTGTCAAACGCTTTGCGGTCGAGCATGTGGTAGGATTCTTCACTGAGCGGGCAGTGCAGGGAGATGACGTCGCTTTCGCGCAGGAGTGTATCGAGCGAAACGTACTCAAAGTCCGGCGCAGGATACTTGTCATACGCCAAAACGCGCATGCCAAAGCCGCGGCAGATTTCCGCAAATGCGCGGCCGATGCGCCCCGTGCCGATGATACCGACGGTCTTTTTGTAGAGGTCTATGCCCGTCAGACCCACAATACTGAAGTTGAAATCGCGCGTGCGGATGTAGGCGCGGTGCAAACGGCGATTTAACGTCAATAAAAGCCCCATGGTGTGCTCCGCAACGGCGTGTGGGGAATAGGCGGGCACGCGTACCACGCGCAGCTTGCCCGCTGCTGCCTGCATATCCACATTGCTGAAGCCCGCGCAGCGCAGTGCCAAAAGCTGCACGCCGCAGCGGTGCATGCGGTCAATGGCGGCCGCGTCCACACGGTCGTTCACAAAGGCGCACACGGCGTCAAAGCCGTCCGTCAGCGTCGCCGTGTGGCGGTTCAGCTTTTCTTCAAAGTACGCGATTTCATAGTGCTTTGCCAGAATGTCGAACCACGTGCGGTCATATGGTTTTGTATCAAAAAATGCGATTTTTTTCATGCTGCACTCTCCTTTTGTTTTAACGTTGCACAGTTATTCTGCGCGTCATAATTTGGGTTATTCCGCACAGAATAAGCCAAAGAAAACGTATAAAACGAAAGGCGTGGATTTTCACATGGAATATGTAAGGGCGTTTGCGGTCGGCGGGGCAATCTGTGTGGTCGGTCAACTTTTGATCGATCTGACAAAGCTCACCCCGGCCAGAATCATGGTGGCCTACGTCACGGGCGGTGTGATCTTAGGTGCGCTCGGGTGGTATGCACCGCTCGTGAATTTCGCGGGCTGCGGCGCCACCGTGCCGCTGAGCGGCTTCGGGTATCTGTTAAGCGAGGGCGTAAAAGCCGCCGTAAAAGAAAAGGGCATTCTCGGCGTGTTCACGGGCGGAATCACCGCCGGTGCCGCCGGCATTGCCGCAGCCGTCTTCTTCAGCTGCCTGATGGCCGCCATCGCAAAGCCGAAAGAAAAATCGTAAAAAACAAGCGCCGCAGAGAACGGAAACTCTGCGGCGCTTGCTCATGGTTCGAAAAAGGAATTTTGTCTGACAGCACGCATCCCTTTTTCATCCTTTTCGTCCACTCGGCTTCTTTGAAGCCGACGAGGACAAACTTATCTTTTGTGCTCCTGATCCGTTTTACTTTGCCTTAAACACACGGTTTAAGAGGTAAATGCTCAAAATGATTGCGGCAATGACAAGGAAAACGCCGGTCATGCCTTTTGCCATATACTGTAAGCTGTCTAAAAATGCGGGAACATTGAACATACGTTATCCTCCTCAATGGATCATGTTTAAGATGATGCCGCCTGCGATGACAGACGCGATCTGACCGGAGACATTGGCGCCTACGGCGTGCATCAAAAGGAAGTTCTGCGGGTCTTCCTGCTGTCCCATTTTCTGGATAATGCGTGCGGACATCGGAAACGCCGAAATGCCCGCCGCGCCGATCATGGGGTTGACTTTATTCTTGACAAACAGGTTCATGATTTTCGCAAACAGTACACCGCCTACGGTGTCAAACACGAATGCAATGAGACCCAGTCCTAAAATAAGCAGCGTGTCCACGCGCAAAAATTCCGCCGCTGTCATATGTGCGGTGATCGTGATGCCGAGAATCAGGGTGATCAAGTTGGACAGCACGTTCTGCGCGGCATCCGAAAGGCTGTTTAACACGCCGCACTCGCGCAGCAGATTGCCGAACATCAAAAAGCCGATAAGCGCCGCCGAGCGATTGGACACAATGCCGACGACTGCCGTGATGAGGACAGGAAACAGAATTTTGGTCGTTTTTGAGACAGAACCGGGCGTGTACGCCATGCGGATGCGCCGCTCGGTTTTGGTCGTCAGCAAGCGGATGACCGGCGGCTGCACAATGGGCACAAGCGCCATATACGAGTATGCCGCCACGGTGATGGCGCCGATATACTGCGAATTTAAGACGTTCGCGACAAAAATGGAGGTCGGGCCGTCCGCCGCGCCGATGATCGCGATGGAGGCGGCGTCGTGCAGGTCAAAGTTAAACAGCCGCGCCATGCTCAGCGTGAAGAAAATGCCGAACTGCGCCGCCGCGCCGAATAAAAACAGCTTCGGGTTTGAGAGCAGAGGCTCAAAGTCAATCATCGCGCCGATGCCGATGAAGAGGAGCAGCGGGAAAAGCTCATTTGCAATGCCGCTGTCAAATAATAACGTCAGTACGCCCACTTCTTCGCCCTGCGTCACCGCGCCGGAAAGCGGCAGATTGACAAGGATTGTACCGAAGCCGATGGGCAAAAGCAGCGCAGGTTCCATTTTTTTCGCGATGGCAAGGTAGATGAGCACGCCGCCTATGCACCACATTACCGCGTGCTGCCACGTCACATTGCCCACGTTTGCGAAAAGCTCGCTTAAAAAGTTCATTTTCATACCTTCCTCTCGGATGATTTTGCCGCCTTTGCAAAATCCTTGTCTCCGAAAGAAAATAAAAAAGAGACTTCTATCCTGCCGCGGCATGATAAAAGTCTCGCAGATTACAACGTATACGGACGGGGAAACCGTCGTGCTGACGCATACATTACAGATATTTCCTGTTTGCTACTCCCTTTTATATCCATATTTTACGGGAGCGCGGCGCATTTGTCAAGCGAAAGTTTACGGCAGACGGTAGCCCGCTGCAAGGTACAGTGCGTACCAGTCTTCGCGCGCAAGCGTAATGTCAAGCGCGGCGGCGCAGTCGCACAGGCGCTTTGGATTGATGGTGCCCGTAACAGCCTGCATTTTTGCAGGGTGACGCAGAATCCACGCAAGCGCTATGGCGGTGTTTGTCACATTGTATTTTTCCGCCAGCTCGTCGAGCTTTGCGTTTAGCTTCGGGTATTTTTCGCTGCCGATGAAAACACCCTCGAAGAAGCCGTACTGGAACGGCGACCACGTCTGAATGGTGATGTTGTGCAGGCGGCAGTAGTTCAACACGCCGTTATCGAGCACCGGGTTTAAGCCGTCGCAGATGTTTGTGTTCATCGGCTGCGCGATCATCGTGGCATTTGTCAGGCTCATTTGCAACTGGTTTGCGCAGATCGGTTGATGCAAAGCGCTCTGCAAAAGCTCCATCGTGTACGGGTCTTCGTTGGAGACGCCGAAATGGCGCACCTTGCCGCTCTTTTCGAGTTCGTCAAAGGCTTCCGCTACTTCTTCCGGCTCCATTAAAGCGTCCGGACGGTGCAGAAGCAAAACGTCAAGATAATCCGTGCCAAGGCGCTTTAAGCTGCCGTCTACGGCAGACAAAATGTGTTCCTTTGAAAAATCGTACATTTTGCCGGGCACAATGGCGCATTTCGACTGAATGATAAGATCTTCGCGGCGAACGCCCGCGTCCTTTATCATCTCGCCGAACACACGCTCGCATGCACCGCCGCCGTAAATATCGGCGTGGTCGAAAAAGTTGAGTCCAAGCTCCAACGCGGTGTGCAGAAATGCATCTGCCTGTTTGCGCTCTGCGTCCGCAAGACGCATGCAGCCGAGGGCTATGGGCGGCACCAAAAGCCCACTTTTGCCAAGTTTGATTTTTTCCATACAGCAAGCCTCCCAAATGAAGTCTATTTGCCTTCATTATAGAAAAACTTATGCGCGTTTGCAAGAGTTTTCCTTGCTTTTTCCGCGTACGCGGGCTACAATGAGAAAAAGACTTTGGAGGGGTTGCCATGCGGTTTGGTGTGTGTATGCCGATCGAGCAGGCGGAATTTATCGCAAAGCTCGGGTTTGATTATCTTGAGGTCAGCGCTGCGGGACTTGCAGAGATGACAGAGGCGCAGTTCGCGGATTTTCTGCAAAAAAATGAAGCCGCACCCATTCACGCGGAGGCGGCAAACTGTATGTTTCCGGGTAGTATTAAGCTGACGGGTGACAATGTCGATTTTGAAGCGATCCAAACATACGTCAATCACGCCATAGGGCGATTGGCGCAGGCGGGCATAAAAATCGGGGTATTCGGCAGCGGCGGCAGCCGCCGTGTACCGGAAAATTTCCCGCGCGAAAAAGCGTGGGAGCAATTAAAAACTGTCGCAAAAATCTTAGGTGACGCCGGTGAAAAGTACGGTGTCACCATCGCGCTGGAGCCGCTGCGGCACGAGGAAACAAATATTTTCACAATGCAGCCGGAAGCTTTGAAGTTTGTCAAAGAGGTCAACCACCCGCACTTTAAGCTGCTGTGCGACTACTATCACCTCATAAGCGAAAACGGCACGCCGGAAATGGTAGAGCAGTGCGGCGATATCCTTGCGCACACGCATATCGCAAACCCCGTCGGCCGCGTACCCATGACGCCGCAGGATACCGCGGATTACAAAGCCTTTTTCCGCGCGCTGCACTTTATCGGCTACAACGCCCGCATGAGCCTCGAGTGCCCCGTAAAGAACCCCGAAACCCAGCTTCCCGTTGTGCTTGAGGTTTTGCATAGGTGTGACAATGAATAATGATTCGTTTTTGAATGTGAGTGCGTAAAAAACAAGCGCCGCGGAGAAATGAAACTCCGCGGCGCTTATTTTTACATCAGTTTGGTCGTTACTGGATGGAACCTTCAAGATACGCTTCCAGCTCGGCATTTTCTTTCTTTTCCTTGAAATAGTTCAGCACGGCAAAAGCGGCGGTAACAACGGCAACGGCAGCGGTGATGCAGCCGATAATGGTGAGCACCTTGTTCAAACACTTCATGATAAACCATCCTTTCCGGTTCGCCAACATTCTGAAAGAGACCGTACACTGTCTCACTTTGGGCGATTATGATTACCTTTATCATACCCAAGTTTCGGCGAAAAGTCAAACGTTTTTGTGCCCTGTCATACAAAGTTTACACATGGCGTGAGCTGCCGTGCGAAATCCTATGAAAAATTCTTCTTTTTGCAAACATTTTGCCCATATGCAAGCGGTTTCTGCGCCGGATTTGTTGACAATCCGTTTAAAAAAACTTACAATATTATTTTAGAGTATTTCAGCAGGAAACACCCAAAATGCGGCACGGAGGCCGCATACCTTACCTGTATCATTTTTCGAAGGGGAGAACGCACGGCACTGCCGTGCAAAGAAGTTATGGAAGAAAAGAATATGAAAAAGGCCACCATACGGGACGTGGCAAAGGCTGCCGGAGTTTCGCAGTCCACGGTGTCCCGTGTGCTCAACAACAATGGCTACGTGGGCGAAGACGCCCGCCGCCGCGTGGAAGAAGCCATGGAAGCGCTGCATTATTCGCCCAGCGCTATTGCAGTGTGTCTTTCCAAAAGCCGTTCTCGCATGATCGGCGTGATCGTGCCGCAGATCTTTGCACCGTTTTTCAGCCAGATGTATTACATTGCAGACCGCATTATGGAGCGGTACGGTTACCGCCTTCTGCTGTGTAATTCCGACGAAAGCTTAAAGCGTGAAAAAGAGCTCATTGACGATCTGCTTTCGTATAAGATCGCCGCGCTGCTCATCGTGCCCGTGGATGGCGACGAGGGCAGCAACAAGGAGTATCTCGACTACATCCGCAGCTCAGGCACGCCCGTTGTGTGCGTAGACCGTGAGATTGAAGGAATCCACTGCGACGGCGTGTATATCGATAACTATACCGCTTGTTATGAGGTTACAAAAGACGTGCTCACGCGCGGCTACCGCAACATTGCGTATATGGCAGACCCGCCCATATACAGACCGGGTTGCGACCGTCTGCGCGGCTTCCGTGACGCCTGCAAGGAATTCGGCGTTACGGTGCCGCAGGAGAATATTTTCCTTGCGCCGATTGAAGATACGAAACCGTTGAATGCGTTTTTGCATGACGTTGCCCGTCGGGATGTCCCGCCGAAGGCGATCATCAACTTTGTGCGCGGCTGGGATTATACCATGCTGCAAGCGCTGCATTCTGCAGGACTGCGCGTGCCGGAGGACGTGTACCTGACCGGCCTTGACGATGACAACACGCTGCCGAACTTCGGCTACTCCATGCAGTATTTACCGTCTATGATCGATTTTTCCGAGGCAGCTGCTAAGCTCTTGATTGAGCGCGTGGAAACGGGGAATGCGCTGCCGGAACCGGAGCGCCGCATCTTCACCACGCACATGAAGCCTATATTTGAAAGAAAAGTCACGCTGCCAAAGCCCGATGCAGCGCCGGCTGAAACCGATGGGAAAGAGAAGTAAAGTACATAAAAGCAAAATGAAATTTATCAAACCGAATTTTTACGACGCGTTTCACTGCACGGCCGCCGCATGTTCCGATACCTGCTGCGCCGGCTGGGAAATCGACGTTGATCCCGATACCGTTGAATATTACGAAAATTTAGAAGGAGAGCTCGGCGACCGCCTGCGCGAAGAGCTGTGCGACCTGCCGGACGGCACGGTGTGCTTCCGCCTCGGCGAAAACGAGCGTTGCCCGTTCCTCGATGACGACAACCTCTGCGAGCTTATCTTAAAGCTTGGCGATGATGCTTTGTGCGAGATTTGCCGTGAACACCCACGTTTTTATGAGGAGCTCGGCGGCCGCGTGGAAATGGGCGTGGGCCTTTGCTGTGAAGAGGCGTGCAGACTGCTGTTTGAGCAGAAAAATCCCGTCACGTTCATCACAACGAATGTCGGCGAGCTGCCGAATGCGCCGGAGGATCCGCTTGTGTTCCATCTGCGGGACGAAGCATTTGCCATCGTGCAGGACCGCTCTCTGCCGTTGCGCGTGCGCATGCACCGCCTGCTCGATTTCGGCGTGCAGGCGCAGAAAACGCTGTTCGGCAATATGTCGCCTGCCGAACGCGAGAAGACCGATGAGACCGATACCCGCGCCGCGCTGTTTGACATGATGACCGAAATGGAGCCCTACGACGAAACATGGCCCGATTACGTGCAGCTTTTGGAGGATAACGGCTTGCAGGCGAATCTCGACGACATCGACGGCGGCTACGAAAACCTGCTTGTGTATTTCCTGTACCGCCATTTTGCACACGGTGTGACCGACGGCCGCATCGCGGCGCGCGTGGGCTTTTGCGCTGTGAGTGTGTGGTTCATCTGCCTGATGAACACAAAGTGCCTGCGTGATACCGGCGAATTCACCCCGTGGGACCGCATCGTCTGCACGAAAGACTACTCCAAGCAGGTGGAATACAGCGCCGAAAACATGGAAATGGCGCTCGAGGCCCTGCACAAAGACCCCATTTTTTCCGCCGAACACCTAAAGCGCCTGTTCGGATAACAAAAACCTCGAAAGGAGCTATGATCGATGAACCGATACGTTGTGCTTGCCCGTTTTGATAAAAATACAGAAGAAAAACTGATTGCGCTGCGCCGCGAGATGACAAACGCAGGCTATGCGTCTTCCGAGTGGCCGCCGCATATCACGCTTGCGGCGTATGAAGATCTCGATGCCGAAGCGCTCTGCGACTGGACAGGGAAGTTTGTCCGCGAACACACGCGCCAAAAGCTGGCGTTCGGCTCTGTGAGCCTTCTGCCGCCGTATGCCACGCACCGCGAAACCGCCGTGCTGTGCCTGAATCCGGTACACGCAAAGCCTTTTGTCGATTTTTACTATGCGTTCCACGAAAAATACGAGTCGTTCTGCAAAGGCATCGGCAGTTTCTCCGCCGTTTCGGAGGACAAGCCCGTCATCCACTGTACGCTCAGCGTTGTGCGCATTACGGAGCTGCAGGACGCGCTCGAGCTCGTCTTCCAAAATGATGTTTTCACCCAAGCCGAAGTTACCGCGCTGGAGATCTACACCTATCCCATGCGCCTCATCAAACGGTTTGACCTGACCAGAGCGTAAATTCAAAATTTCAAAAGCAAAAGCACGCAGTGTTTCAAAACCTGCGTGCTTTTTGCGTATAATCATTCAAAATACAGTGTGCCCATGTTCAGCAATCTCGTCAGGCGCGCTAAAATGCGACGGAGGGTAGGCAGGAGCAAAAAGGCGAGGAGAAAGTTCGAGACACCGTGGACAAGGTCGAACGGAATGCCGCTGATGATATACGCCAGCGTTGCCGCGGGGCCGCTTAAAATGAGCACGGGTATCGCGGTGAGCGTGCCGAAAATCAGCCCGTAAAACCCGCACAGAAGCCCCCAGCCGAGGCGGCTTTCCATTTTACGAAACAGCCAAGCGGCGACGGCCAAAATCGCCCAGATGTAGAGGTACGAAAACCACCACAGCCCAAAACCGTACAGCAACCCCTCAAGCAGCACGAATACGGCGAGCGTATAACCCACGTATGGCCCGAGCGCAAGGGTGAACAGCACCGTGAGCGATGAGGCAAGCTCCACGTTTGGCAAAGGGGCAAGTGCCACCTGCGAAACAAACATCAGCGCGCCCAAAATGCCGCTGAGTGCCACGCATTTTAAGCGCAAATTAATACCCCACCGTGAGCGTGAACTCGTACTTGCCTCCGTCTTCGACCGGGGTGGAGTCGACGCCGGTGGAGGCCATTTCACCGTTGATTGTCAGACACCACCACTCCTGATTCGCGCTGTCGGCTTCAATGCCGTCCACTTTTGTGACGAACAGGCCGTATTCGCTCTCTTCGCCTTCGATAAGGTCGGCATCCTGCAAAGCGGTACCGAGCATTTCTTCGTCCGTGTTGAGATTATGCACGGTCTCTTTGCCGTCGGCATCGACAACGGTGAGCGTGTAGGCTTTAGCGCCTGCGGTGCCCTTCGGCACCGTGACCTGCCAGATGACAACGCCTGCGACGACGAGCACAACGAACACGATGGCCGCAATAATGAGCGGCTTCTGGTTTTTGGTTTTGGTTGACATAATTTTTTACCTCTTTCTTGTTTTTTTATCCCCAAACAGGTGAATTACTCGGCTGTGTTTTCCACTTTTTCTGCCTGCTCTGTGGAAACTCTTTCGGGCGTTTCCGGCTCGCCGTTCCAACGGGCGATAATGGCTTTTGTCTTGATGCCCTCTGCGGTGAACATCACCTCGTGCTCGGACTGAATGTTGCCCGGCGCGTCTTCGCTGTGCAGGTCGTCCGTTTTGCAGAGAATTTCAAACCCTGCTTCACTTAAATAGCGTTGCGTCGCAAGGTACAGGTCGGTGTTGTCGGTTTTGAACCACAGTTCGCCGCCGGGTGCGAGCACCTTTTTGTAGGTGTTCAGCTGGCGGGTGTGGGTCAGGCGGCGCTTATGGTCTCCGGCCTTCTGCCACGGGTTGCAGAAGTTTACATAAATTCGTGCAGCTTTTTCACTGGACGCAAAAAGTGTATCCAGTTTTTCAATGTTATAGGAAAGAAGATTTACGTTTTCCACGGGATCCTCGCCGAACTCCGCTTCCATGTTGCGGCGGGCAACGCCCAAAATATCTTCACTGATGTCGATGCCGATGAAATTTACGTCTTTTTCTCGGTGCGCAAGCTTTGCCAAAAACGTGCATTTGCCGCAGCCGAGGTCTAAATGGATGGGCTGCTGCTTTTTAAAGCGCTCGCCCCATGTTCCGGCGGCGGTTTTCGGCTCGTGCACATAAAACGGGCACGCGGCAAGTTCCGGGCGCGCCCACTTTTTCTTTCGGATTCTCAAAATTTTATCCTCATTTCTTTTCCGTTATTTTCGCTCTGCCTATTTTAACGCAGAAATGAAAAGTGTGCAAGTGCGATTCTGTTTTTTCCCCGTTTTGCGCGCTTTTTTCTTCTTTTTCCATTGAAAGGCATCGGGCATTTTGCTATAATAAGAAAAAGCGCAAACTTAGACTTACATATCACTTTATATGTCAAGGAGGAAAACGTGATGGACGAATTAAAAATGCAAAACGGTGCTTTAATTTTGGAGGGCGGCTCTCTGCGCTCGCTCTTTACCTCCGGCGTTTTGGACGTCTTCATGGAGCACAACTTATATTTCTCCGATGTGACCGGTGTGTCCGCAGGCTCTTTGACCGGCGTGAACTACGTTTCCCGCCAGCCGGGGCGTTCCGCAAAGCTTAACATCGACTACGTGAACGACAAGCGGTATCTCGGCGTGAACAATCTCATCTTACACCACGAGATCTTTAGCTTTGACTTTTTGTTTAACGATTTGTCACGCAGCATTCTGCCGATGGATTTTGACACGTTTTATAAATCGCCGCAGCATTTTACCGCCGTGGCGACGAACCTAAGAACCGGCGAGGCGGAATACTTTGAAAAAAGTGCCTGCTCGGATATTTTGGCAGCTATTCGCGCCAGCAGCAGTATGCCGATGCTCTCGAAAGCCGTGAAGATGAACGGCGAGCTGTACCTGGACGGCGGCTGTGCCATGGCGATTCCGTACCAAAAGGCCATCGATGACGGCTTTGAGAAGATCGTGCTGGTCTTAACGCGCCAGCAGGGCTACCGCAAGCTTTACACAAAGCCCTCTATGCTGCGTTTGTATGCGAAGTATTTCCGGCATTTCCCGAAGTTTTTGAGCGCGCTGTACGCCGTTCCGACGCGCTACGACGCCCAGCAAAGGGAGATCGACCGCTTAGAGAAAGAAGGCCGCATTTTCGTTATCCGCCCGCAGGGACCCGTGAATGTTTCGCACACGGAAAAGGACACGGCGAAATTAAAAGCGCTGTACGAGGAAGGCCGTCAGGAAGCCGAGCGCCGCATGGACGCACTGAAACGGTATTTGGAGGCGTAATTTGCAAAAGGCGCCGTCAAATTGACGATTGTAAAAGATTAAGCAAAGCCCGCAGACTCAAAAAATCTGCGGGCTTTAACGAAAAAGGACTCTGCAATTTGCAAAGTCCTTTCGTTTGGTCGAGGTGACAGGATTCGAACCTGCGGCATCTTGGTCCCAAACTTATCGGGAAAACTTTTTATGCTCGTTTATAGCGGTTTTCAGTGCTTTTTAATTTGTTTTACTTACTCTTTGACGCTCTTATCTCCACTGTGTCCGCATGTTCCAGCGCCGTCTGTGGTAATCTATGTGGTCAAAAACGCTTCCCGCCCGATTTCCGGTGAATGTTCACCGATGCCGGACGGGAAGCGTTTCTCGTTGCTGTTGGCTGCATTGTAACTCTGAGCAGGCGATTATGCAAGTTGTTTCTGAGCAGAGGGCGGCTCAAAGGTTGAGCCGCTATAGACAAAGAAGAGTGAGTTTACAGCATGAAAATAATCGCAGGCTCTTTTCCATCAACTGAGTATAAATCCCTTAATGAAGGCATAATAGTAAGGGATTTATGGCACAGCCCATTGACTATTCCCTTATTTTATATTATTATTTAAGGGAAAACGAATGGAGGTGAGGAAATGAGAACCTTCAATTACTCCGCAATCAAGGAGCAGAAGTGGGACTTGGATGTTCTTGGCCTGATTGCGGCCATATACAAGGAAGCCGGAAAGCAGGAACTGTATTTGAGGCAGCGTCCGGAGGAGCTCGAAAAGCTCGTGGAGATTGCCAAGATACAGAGCACTGAGGCATCGAATGCCATCGAGGGCATCGTTACCACGAGTACCCGAATCCGGCAGCTTGTCGAAGAGAAAACCACGCCGAGGAACCGTGACGAGCAGGAGATTGCCGGATACCGTGATGTGCTGAGCATCATTCACGAGAGCTTTGACGCGATTCCAATTACGCGGAACTATATCCTGCAGCTTCACAAAATCCTGTACAGCCACATGAATAACCCGCTTGCGGGCCGCACAAAAAGCGTGCAGAATTATATCACTGCCACCTATCCGGACGGTCATGTGGAAACGCTGTTCACGCCGCTTGCTCCGTATGAAACGCCGGAAGCGCTGGACAGAATCTGTGAGGAATACAACCGCGTAATCGGGAATATGAAACTGGAGCCGTTGATTGCGATTCCGGTTTTTGTCCATGACTTTCTGTGCATCCACCCCTTCAATGACGGCAACGGAAGAATGAGCAGATTGCTCACAACGCTGCTTCTGTACCGAAATGGTTTTTATGTTGGAAAGTATATCTCCCTTGAAGCCAAAATCGCCAAAAACAAAGATCTGTACTACGATGCGCTTGCACAGGCGCAAACCGGCTGGCACGAAGGCACCGAGGATGTAGTGCCCTTTATCAAATATCTGCTTGGAACAATACTTGCAGCCTATAAGGACTTTGAGGATCGTGTGGCGCTTGTTGAAACCAAGCTGCCCGCACTGGAAATGGTGCGCAGAGCAAGCAATAATAGAATCGGGCGCTTCAGCAAGCAAGACATCCGGGAGTTCTGTCCAACGCTCAGCGACAGTTCCATAGAGGGAGCCTTGCGGAAGTTAGTCGCCGTTGGTGAACTGAAAAAAGAAGGAAAAGGTAAAAACACCTGCTATTTCAGACTGAATTAAATTTCCGTCAAATTAGAGGGCCGCACCTGTTCATACGAGCAGGTGCGGCCCTTTTGGTCGCTTTACGGAAGTTGGCGTATAGTTCAACGGTTGAGCCGCTATAGACAAGGAATATACCCAAAGTCCCCTGCCGAAACACACTCGCCTTACCCGAAGAAATACTGCTTCATATCTGAGGTGCCACCATTCTTATCGCAGAACCATTCGTAATCAGCGAGACAGTTCTGGCAGTGGGCAATTACATCAAATCCGCCTGGTGAATGCTGGTTATCGGCAATGCTCATGACCTCCAAGGGCTTCCCGCAGGCTGGGCAGGGTCTAATCTTCCTCGCCTTACGAGTGGCACGCTCTCTCTGCTCTGTTTCAAGTGCATCTAAAAGGCCCTGCCAAAGATTTGGATTCAGTTCATGCTCTGCATAGTCTTCAAGGTGCCGCCTAATCTCATCGGCAGCCAGTACGAGAAACTTATCATCCAGAAGCTAAATGTGACGCTTGATATAATCAGCGACTACCATGGGCATACAAGTATTCCTGCCCATCGCATACCGCATTGCCGACAGCAGGATCAAGCGAAAGTCAGAGTCGCAGATCGGGGCGAGCAGATCCTGAGGGAACAGCAGAAACTCTTTGCCATTATTCATGCATACGCGCAGCGGTCGCTGTTCTTCCGTTACCAGGTTCAGTAAACTGTTAGCTTGACCTTTCAACTCATCAACGGTAATCGATTCGTAGTCCTGAAACGGGTTTACTTCATAATTCATCATTTGACCTCCAATCAGTTTGTCCTCGTTATGAGGTGTTGGCATTGTAGCTCTGACTGTCCGGAGGTTCAACCGTTTCTTTCGCGGCTTGAAAAGAAATTGAATAGAGTCGGAATTCGTGCGGATTTATCATTTTCTTGCCTTTTCTGACCGAATGTGCTATCATAAAAATGGCGCTGTCAGGCGTTGAAATATGCCCTGGTAGTGCGGCTGTAATAGCTCGAATGCTCTGCCAGGTGGCAGAGCATTTTATATATCGGCACGGAGGAGAGACTTTATGGCGGTTAGTTATAAAAAACTCTGGAAGTTACTCATCGATAAGGACATGAAGAAAAAAGACCTGTGTGAAAAGGCAGGTATCAGCCCAGCCTCCGTCACCAAAATGGGACGGAATGGGCATGTCACCACGGAGATACTCGTGAAGATTTGCGCAGCGCTGGATTGCAGGATTGAGGATATTGTAGAGATTGTGCCAGATGAAAAGCAACCATCAAATAAAGCGGAGCCGGGGGTGATGAGATGACTATCGTAGAATCTATTAAGTGTGTTTTACAACAAAATAATGATGGTTTGACCTCAAAACAAATATATGATGAGATTATTCGTCAGGGATTGTATTCTTTTGGAGCAGAGAATCCTGTTGGTGTTGTCAATGCTCAACTTCGCCGTCGGTGTATCGGTCTGGATTTTCCGACTGCTTACCCGATAAAATTCTTTGAAATTGCGGGTTATGAAGGAAAAAAGATCAAATTCCGTTTGATTTCGACAGAAAATACAGCCACTATTATTACTGCTCCCAAAACTACAGATATTTCTGAACTGTTACCGGAAGAAAAAATCAAAGCTGCGCTGCAGGAGCATTTACAAAATATACGACAACAAGTATTTGATTCTGTCCTAAACAATTCCCCAGAGTTCTTTGAACATCTTGTGGTTGACTTGCTTTTAAAGATGGGGTATGGATATGATAAAAATTCGGGTATTGTTACAGGAAAACCACATGATGGCGGAATTGATGGAATAATTAGTGAAGATAAGCTCGGCTTGGATTTGATATATATCCAGGCTAAACGTTTTGCTAATGGCAATAAGGTTACCCGGCATGATTTACAGGCCTTTATTGGCGCCATGGAACATATTAACAAAGGTGTTTTTATTACAACATCGTCTTTTACGAGATCTGCAATACAATTCATCGAGAAGCAACAGCAAAAAAATATCAAATTAATAGATGGCAATTTACTTGCAGATCTTCTTGTTAAGTATGAGGTTGGCGTGGCAGCGGCACAAACTTTCAAATTATATAAACTCGATACCGAATATTTTAACTTTTAAATCATTCGCCTAATCCGGATATAGAGATAGGAGCTTTATTATGGCGGAAATTGTTGGAACAATTACTAATCTGAGTGATTTTTTGTCGAAAACACAAGTGTGCTTATCCGTAAAGCCTAATGATCCTCAACAGCAAATCATTTGCCTCGAGGCAGATAGGAAGTATTCTATCCCTGCTTTTCAGAGAGAGGTTAGATGGGATGACAACAATCTTAAAATGCTTTTGTACGATTTGTCTCGCAGCAGCAAGTTTTTGGGAAATATAATATTAACGATTAAATCTGACCACACTTGTGAAATTATTGATGGTCAACAACGTACAACTGTACTTATGTTGATTGTTTCCTGTATAAAGAAAAAGTTTGGGACCAAGATATCGACGCCAGATCTGTGCCCTCTTCGCAATGAGGGGTTTACAGGCTTCCAGACACTCTTAGAAAAGGCCTTTGATCAGGAAGCAATTACATCCGATGATTGGAACGCTATTCTTAAAAGCGATGATTATCATCAACTTCCTCGTATTCAAAAACTATGGAACACGATATCTTCTTCCGAGTTGTTAGCTGACCGGCATAAAGCCCAGGGGCTTCTTGATAACTTGTGCAAATCTGAGTTCAATATAATTGCCAGCTATTCTAACGATGTAAATACCAGCATCCAGTATTTTCTGGATGTAAATCTTAAAGGCATTCGTTTGGATACTGAAGATATTTTCAAAGGTTATCTTTTTAGTCAGGATAGCCGCGAACTCACACGTTCTCTTTGGCAAAAGAATAAGCGTGATGTATTACGCTTAAATGGCGTCACGCAGAGCTCGGAAGAGAAAAGATATCCTCTGATGAAGTTGTATGAACACTTTTTCTATTGTGACTTATATCTTCCTCGCGAGGGAGATTGCGAGTATAGTACACTCAAGTTTGGTGAAAACTTTTGTCTCACATCCGGATTTGAAAGTGGAAGTACGAAATATTACGAAGGTAGCCATTTAATTGAAGCCATACGAGATCGGGACTATTTGCAAAATGTACTCTCCAGACTCAATAAATGCGTTGAAATAATGACGGATATTATTGAAAGCGAGGGACCTTCTACTCCGTTTAAAGACAAATTTATTTGCGCTAAAAAGGTAGATTCTATAGATATTCAAAACTGCCATTCGATGCTAAAGAAGATACTTATGGAAAAAGAGGTGATTCCTAAAATTTTAGCGTTAAAGTATATCCTTACATACTTTGACGGAAAGCCTCACGCAAAAGAAGAGTACAAGTCAGTCTATAGCGTCTTTTGTGCAGCGGTCTTGTTTACCGTTTTCGCAAACAAAAAAGAGAGTGATACTTTCTACAACTTTGTAAGACTGGAAGAATGGAAAAGCAAGATAAACAAATGGCTTTATGACTATATTTCTTCTCATGCACTGACCAGAGGTAAAGTTCTCGCTGCATATAAATATAGTGAAAGTGACGATGACCCAATTCAACAAATCCGTTGTAAGTCTTTGGCGGCGATTAGTAATTTCTTCAAAGTAACGAAGAACGGTGATAATTATAACATGGGTATTTCCAACGCAGCTGAACTTTGTAAGTTTTTTGGAGATAAAACAGTTTATAGTTTAGAACACTTTATTGTAGGAGAATGCGGAACTCTTCATGTCAAAACCGCAAAATACGATTTCCCATATAAATATCCACCAACGATTCAGAAGTACAGAAATTCTCTATTTAATTTTATTTTTATTCCTCAACCGCTTAATAGTTCTCTTTCTAATGAAGGATTGTTTATTAAAGTAGCAGAAATCCATACACATGAAAACGAGATTAAATGCAGCTATAGCAAAGGATACTATGGACTGTTAAACAAATCTCCTCGTATGTACTTTCAACGCTACCCTACCGAAAAGGAGATAGATTCCTTCAGTACTGAAGAGGATGCCAGAGCATACCTAAATGAATATTTTACTAAAACATTTCCGGAAGAGTTTTTACAGTTTTCAACGGCGCTTGTAAAAAAAATCAACTGGGGTTCTTAACACGAAGGCGTTCTCGGATATTTCCGAGAGCGCTTTCTCATTAAATGCGCAGCATGGTAACGACATATCTTGCGGAAACTATTATTGTCCATTTTATTGTACTTGCTTTATAATATCATGATCTTTAAAGAAAGTCACTTTCTCCATAAAACCTGGTGTGTGCAGCATTTTATTACCGGTACTGTGTTGACTGTTGGTGAATTTTAATATATACTTAAGTATATACTTACGTATAAATAGAGGTGCTATATGCTGAAATATCAATTTCCCGCTGTAAAGGGCTGTCAGGCCGGAAAAGATTACTATATATGCATGGTTCCCCTTGGGTTAATGAGTAAGATTTTTGCGACCGATAGCAGCGATGTCCCTGCCGAGTATCGCGCCCAAAGAAAGCTCAACGAAGCTCGTATTCCTGAAATCTGTGGATACATCTTGTCTAATCGAGATTCGTATGTCTTTTCAGCTCTGGCTGCATCTGTGGACGGTGACATGAAGTTTGTCCCTGCTGACAGCAATGAGAATGCAGGCCTTCTGGAAATCGATATGACCGCTTCCTTCCTGATCAACGATGGACAGCATCGAAAGGCGGCCATTGAGGCAGCGATTGCCGAAGACGAGAGCCTGAAAGAAGAAACGATTTCGATTGTCCTTTATAAAGACCAGGGACTTCAACGGAGCCAGCAGATGTTTACTGACCTCAACAAGCATGCTGTTACCACATCGAAATCCTTAAATACACTATACGAGTCGAAAGATCCTGTGGCACTAATCACGAAGAATGTCGTCAACTCAATCAGCTTCCTACGTAAGTATACTGACAAGGAGAAAGACAACCTTAGCAAATATTCCTCTAACATCTTTACACTTAACACCTTCTATACAGCTAACAAGCGCATCTGTAAGGTGATCCATGATCAGGACAATGCTGAAAAACTCGTTTATACATTTTGGAATCACGTGGTTGTTAATATGCGTGAGTGGAACGAGATGGACAGTGGTGAATTAAGTAAAAAAAGTTTGCGAGAGGATTATATCACAACGCAAGGTCTGATTATCTTGGCACTGGGACGCTTGGGAGAATTCTATTGCGTGAATCCTCAGATTAACATGGCGAAGTCGTTGAAGGGATTAAAGAAAATCGACTGGCTTCGAAATAATGAAGCGTGTTGGATGAACCGTGCAATTAAACCTAATGGAAAAATCAACAGAAATGAACAGGGTATCTTTTTGACATACATTCAGATTAAGCGACTTCTTTCTCTGCCAGTCAGTGATGAGGAGACAAAAAAAGAAAGAATCATCATGGGATAACCCCGGAGGACTCAAATGGAACAGAATACATTAAATTCAAATAACATCGATGCTGGAAACAAAATTGCCAGTTTCCGAGTAAAACAAAGTATGCCATATGAATTTAAGGTGAATTATGCGCGCATAAGAGCATGGGAATTCTATAATGAATGTGGAAAAAGGGACTTGGATTGCTATGTTTCAGTAGGGGGACTTGACAGTATCACACTGTTCTTCTTCTTGAAATCAATAGGAATAGATGTGCCAGCGGTATCAGTCTCTTCGCTCGAAGATGTTAGTATCCAAAAAATTCACAAACAGATTGGAGTTATCTCACTACCACCAGCAGTTAGAACTGATGGTACGCGATGGAATAAGCAAAAACTAATTCAAGAATTTGGTTTCCCTGTACTCTCCAAGGAAATCGCCCGTAAAATTGAATTGCTTCAAAACCCAACTCCCAATAATAAAACCATAAGGCATGCAATTGTTACAGGCGAAACTGGTGAATATGGTGGATTTCAAAAGCATTCAAAAATGAAACTTGCGCAGAAGTGGCTCGAAAAATTCGGCGGATTAGAAAATGAAGAAGAAGGCGTGAATTATCAAATTGCATCGTTTAAAGTCTCCTCGAAGTGTTGCTATTACCTCAAGGAAAAACCGTGCTCTGATTGGGCTAAAGAGCACAATTGTGTACCGTATTTAGGGCTGATGGCATCCGAAGGCGGAAGACGTGAGAAGTCTTTAATGCTAAATGGCTGTAACTACTTTGGAAAGGGAACCATTCGTTCAGCACCATTTGCAATTTTTAATAGACAGGATTTATTACAGTTGGCACTTGATTTAAAGGTCCCTGTCCCTGAGATTTATGGAAGCATACTGAAGGATGAAGATGGTCATTTGTATACTTCTGGAGAGCAGCGAACCGGATGCTCGATGTGTGGATTTGGAATTCAGCTCGAAAAACGGCCTCATCGATTCGATCGGCTACGGGAACGGAACTACAAAGAATGGGATTTTTGGATGAATAGGTGTTGCTTTGATGAAAACGGAACACCGTATGGCTGGGGAAAAGTTTTAGATTATCTCGGAATTGGGTGGAGAGATATTCCGGATCCACATAACAGAAAAAAGTAAGGATGGGAATTCACAATGCCATATACAGGTAAGTTTCAAGTATTTGAAGATATCATTAAAGAAATTATGATCGTCTACAAGCACGACAGCCGTCCGTGGCTTATTGGCTACAGTGGTGGCAAAGATTCTACTTTGCTGGTCAGTCTTGTATATGAAGCCATGAAGCGGTTAAAGGATGCTGGCGCTAAGCTTGACAAAACCGTTCATGTCATTACATCCGACACGATGGTTGAAAATCCCATCGTAAAGAATTACATGCACTCATCCTCGGATAACATCAACCGAGCAGCGGGAAAAGATCGTCTCAACATCAAAGCCAGTGTGATCTACCCGGAGCCGGAACAGACATTCTGGAGCCGGGTCATTGGCCTGGGCTATCCTACCCCAGAGCCTCCCGGATTCAGATGGTGTACAGACAGGCTGAAAATCATGCCGATGAATAAGTTTGTCAACGAGCGAATCAAGGAGAGCGGCGAAATCATCATTCTTCTCGGCGTCCGCAAGGGCGAAAGCCTAACTCGAATGAAGGCCATTACCGCACGGGAAATCGAAGGCAAACTGCTGAATATGCATAATGACATTCCCAATGCTTATGTCTACAATCCTATCACTGAAATCCCTAACGATTTGGTCTGGGAATTCCTCTTAAAAGGTGATTGCAGAAGTCCTTGGGGAAGTGACATGAAGTATTTGTTCAGCCTTTACCAGGGCGAAAACCTTGGTGAAGAAAAGAGTGTTTTGGGTGAGGTCGACCGCGAGAAAATTCCGGTAACCGGCAACTCCAGATTTGGTTGCTGGTGCTGCACCATGGTGAAAGAGGATAAGTCGCTACAGAACTTCATCAACAAAGGTGCTACGGAACTAATTCCGCTTAGAGAATTCAGAAACGAATTGCTCAGAATGCGGGAGAATAGTCAATATCGAGATTCTAAGCGCCGCAACGGTTCTGTCTATAAGAAGTCAGACGGAAGCTTTGGAATGGGACCGTTTACGCTTGAAGCGCGATGCCTCATTCTCGAAAAACTCCTCGACCTCGAAAACAGGACAGGCATGGAGCTGATTACAGAAGCTGAACTGAAAGCAATTGACAAGATGTGGGACGAGGAAGGCGACCTTACATGTCGAGCACTCGTTGAAACCTACCATAAGGTCAAAGGCAAAAAGCTTCCATGGGATGATTATAAAACTCCGCGATTTGATGATGAGGCGATCCAAGCGATCAGAAATGTTGCAGATAAGTATGATATCCCGGTTGAATTGATTACGAAGCTGATTGTTTCTGTAGATACCAATAAGCACATTACGAAGAACAACAAAATGCAAAAGGCATTTGACAGCATTATTGGACAAGGCTGGTTGCACTATAATTCTGTCGAGGGAGCATTGAACCATGAAGATTAAGCGCATACAAGTAAAAAACATAGGTCCATATGTCAACGAAAATGCCTTCGATTTTGATGTATCAGACATTACTAAAAGAATGGTACTGATCGGCGGCAAAAATGGTGCAGGTAAAACGACACTGTTTAACGCTATCAAAATATGTCTCTACGGCTGCGTTGCATATGGCTTTGAATCAAACAACGCAAAGTACTTTGCCGAGATAGAGAAAATTATCAATGCCAATGAAAAACTGCAAAAAATTGGTGAGGCAGAAGTTGTCATTGACTTGCTGATGGATGACGGAAAGTACGATCACACATACACGTTTGTCAGATCATGGAGGGTAGCAGGCAAGAAAATAGCAGAAACCTTTACTGTGTACAAAGACGGCGAGACACTTTCTGAGACAGAAAAGAGTGATTTTGAGAGCTATCTTTTACAGACACTGCCCCCCAATCTCTTCCGCTTCTACTTCTTTGACGGCGAAAAAATCAGTGATTTCGTGTTCAACAGCAGCAAAAACTCCGACTTTAAGGATGCGTTTTTAAAGCTCTGCAGCCTTGATACGATGGAGATTATTCGGGAAAACTTCCGTAGAATTTCTCGTAGCAAGGCAAAGGGGACCATGACGCTTTCAGCGGAATACGATAGATGCCTTGAAGCAGACAATCTGATTGCACAGAGAGTAGAATGCGCTGAGGATGAATATCGAGAGATTTCCAATGAGATTTTGATTATTGATCAGAGGCTTGCGTCTCTTGAAAAGGCATACGCCAAGGGTGGCGGTATTTCTAAAAAAGAATGGCGCTCTATGCAAGATCAGATTGCAAAAGAGGATGCTCGCCGTGAGGGACACCATAAATGGCTCAAAGAAATGGCCAATAATGTGCTCCCATTTATTATCCTTAGAACTCAACTGGAAGAACTAAAGGCCCAAATTGCACTGGAACACAAGGCACAGGTCGATGCAAATGTAAAAAGCACAATTGATACCCCGGAAATCAAGTCGATCATCTCCGGCGTGTTGAGCCGGGCAAATATAGAATTAGCCGACGATATTTCTGAAAAGGTTATCTACGAGATTGCCAGCTATGCCAGCCACACTTCACAGATAACGCCCATTCTCAATTTGTCTGACTTCGACAGATTTGAACTAACTGCAAAAATCAACAGTCTCCTGGCTTATGACACCAACCGTGTCAAAGAAGCGACTGATGACATTAAGGCTTCTTTAAAATGCGTAAAACGCATCCGAAAGAAAATGGAGCGGAGCAGTATCGAAAACTATGATGGATACTTGCAGATGAAAAGCGATTTGAATGAGCAGAAGTCCAAATGCACGCAACAGCTTCTGGAAGTAGATAAAGAATTGCAAGAACTACGCGCACAGAAAGCGATATCTGCATCTAAACTTTCCAAGGCTAAAAGTGATTATGAGGCACTCTTGAAAAAGCAGTCCATTAACGATATTTCAGCGCGTGCACTACTGGCATTTGATGAACTCCAAAAGACGCTTTACGATAAGAGTATTCGTTTAGTCGAGACGGGATTTAGCCAATTCTTCGCAAGTCTGATCAATAAATCTGATTTGATTGATGGAATCCATATCGATGATAGTCTAAATGTTCTTCCCTATAAAAACAAACACTTTAAAGCTGATGAAATACGTAAAATCATTGGTAAGAACGGTGTTGAGTATCTTATTGCTCAAATCGGCCTGTATGCTTACGAAGTCCTGCAGCAAAAGCTTATTGCCGGTGAAACCGAGTTTGAACTGCCGGTTGAGGTAAAGCAACAGCTTTCTGCAGGAGAAAAGCAAATCTTCATTATGGCACTATATCAAGCACTTTCGCAGCTCAACAAAATCAATGTGCCTTACATCGTAGACACACCGTTTGCGAGAATCGATAAGGAACATCGAGGAAAGATCCTGAGTCAGTTCTTCAAAAAACTCAATGGTCAGATTATCATCTTGTCTACCGATGAGGAGATTGTTGGTGAGTATCGCGAGAGCATATCGGACATCATTTCCAATACATTTGTCTTGAACCACACAGCAAACGGAAATACTGAAATCCTGGCAAACACTTATTTCGGAGGCAAGCACAATGACTAATAAGCTTCATACGTCACAAAAGACCCAGGAGATATTCAACTCGTTAGGTCAGTCATTGAGATTGCAGCCATTTATCCTATCTAAACTGGCAATCGCACTGTCGGTCAGAAAGGGACAACTTCAAGCCAATGACTTCAAGACTGATAATAATGGCTTGGAACTGAGCCGGCAGGTTATTTTCGGTGATCACGATTTGCTGTTTAAATCTCTCATTATTAACAACGAGGGCAAAGTGATTCGCGAGGATGACTATTTCCCCGGTTTGGTAAAGGCTCATTTGGATCGAGGAGCAAAGCTTCTCGAAGACGAAAAACGGTACAGCAAAGATTTCTATAATCATCTGTGCCATCTGGATGACAACATCTAAAGGAGGTTTATATGGATTATCCAAAGGTCAAAGTCTGTTTAGATACCTCAGAAGATAACCTGATAGATGAATTGTACACGCCGTGTCTAAAGTGGGCTGAACGCTTTGACCGAGGCGTCGGCTACTTCACAACAGGGTGGCTCACATACAACGTCGCAGGATTATCCGACTTCGCCTCTCGCGGAGGAAAAATGCGCTTAATTACAAGTCCCATTCTTTCCACGGAGGACACGGACGCAATTATTGGAGCTGAGAACCAAGATGGTAGCGCATTCCTGCGCCTCGAAGCAGCTCTCCTCGAAAATGTTGAGATACTCAAACAAGAAATGGAAGCAGATATTATAAATACATTTTCCTGGATGCTGTATGATGGAATTATTGATATGCGTTTTGCAATTCCTTGTGAAAAGTTGGAGGAAGGAGACTTTCACGATAAATTTGGCATTTTTTATAAGGGCAACGATGCGCTATCCTTCTCTGGCTCTATCAACGACAGCAAGCATGGATTCCAGAATTATGAAAGCATAAAAGTCTTCAAAACGTGGGCTGGTACACAGGAGTATGTCGATGCGGATACCGCTCGTTTCGAGAAAATCTGGAATCGAAAAGACCGCAATCTCAAAATGTTTACCATTCCACAAGCAGTTAAAAACAAAATATTTGAATTGCGTTCCCCGGATAGGCCGTATTCTTTGCCGGCAGGTTCGAGTAAATGGGTTCATCAGGACATAGCAGTAAAGACCTTTCTGGAAAAAGAGCATGGCATTCTGGCAATGGCTACCGGAACCGGAAAGACCGTTACTGCAATGAAAATCATCAACAAGCTGTTTGATAGCGGGGAAATTCGTCGCGTTGTTATCACTATGTACGGAAACGATTTGCTGGATCAGTGGGCAATTCAAATTCGAGAAAACTACAAGAACAAGCAAATCAACTATCATTATGCATCCCAGAAGATGATGAAAGATTTCGTCATGCACCCAGATGATTCCATCTTAATTCTTTCTCGTGACGCCAGAAATCTCTCCAAATTGCTGGACTTGTTTGATCGTCTACCTGGCGATTATCGCAATGATACGCTGTTTGTTTTTGACGAAGTACATGGAGCTGGTTCTAATACTTTTGTCGAAAATCTTTCGGGCAGGCTCTCTCCGTATCGATATCGCCTCGGGTTGAGCGCTACGCCAGAGCGTGAGTACGATGAGGCTGGAAATGATTTCTTGCTGAATGAAATTGGAGAAGTAATTTTTGAGTTTACGCTGCAGGATGCCATTCAAAAAGGAATCCTGTGCGAATTCAATTATATTCCTCTGCCCTATGTTCTCTCTGACGAAGAAAAGCTCAAAAAGCGCAAGATTATCGCAGCGTTCAATGCAAAAAAGGAGAGCGGAGAACCTGTTGATGAAAAGGATATGTTTACTCAATTGGCGCTTGTCAATAAAACAGCGGTCAACAAGCTGGAGGAGTTTGAAAGTCTGATTTCTCAGCGACCGGAGCTGTTGCAGAAGTGTATCATTTTTGTTCAGACCATGGAATATGGCGCAAAGCTCCAGGAGATTCTTGTCAGGTACAGCGACAAATATCATACCTACTATGCCGATGATGAAAAAATCAATTTGGAGAACTTTGCGGCAGGAAAAATTGACTGCCTGCTGACCTGTAAAAAAGTTTCCGAGGGAATTGATATCAGCAGCGTCACGAACATCATCCTGTTTTCTTCTGACCGTTCCAGGCTCGTGACAACGCAGAGAATCGGGCGCGCATTACGCCTGGATAAAAACAACCCAGAAAAGAAAGCAACTGTTGTGGACTTCGTGATTGAGGATTCCGAGGAAAATGACAATAACGCCGATGCCGATCGTGCAGAGTGGCTTACAGAACTTTCACAGACAAGGAGATGCGAACATGAGAAATAAAATCATCGAAAATGCGATTGATTCCGTTGTCAACGCATCAAACACCTCGTCCGACTTCAAACTGGCATTCAGACAATATGTCAAAAACAAGTTTGATGATAACGCCAAAGAGAGCGATTTAAAACGGATACTTACACTGATTGAGGATGATGAGGAGGATATTCAGGTATGAAGATGGCAATCCTCGAGCTCGAATATAAAAATATCCGAAAAATCACTGCCTTGAAGCTCCCCTTTACCAAAGCCGATGGCTCCGTAATTAGCAATAATTTTATTATGATGGCAAACGGTACCGGTAAGACAACCACAATGGAACTCATCAAAGGATTATTTGATGGAACAGCCGCTGGATGGACTGCGTCCAAAGTGCGTTCTTTCGCGCCTACATTAACGGAAGCAGATACAGGTGAATTCAGCACCACTGTCAAATTTGATGATAGACAGTATAAGTACTTCCTCTCTATGAATTACAAAGATGGAACGGTGCAGGTGGAAACCTCTGCTCCTCCCAAGGGTCGAGAAGCTGGACTTCGTTTACCTGAGTCTATTCGCGGTATTTTTACGCCTGAATTTGTTAGGCGCTTTGTGTTTGACGGTGAGCAGGCGGCGAAGTCTATGGACAGCTCATCCAATGAAGCTGATGAAACGATTCGCTACCTATATCGCCTCGATGAATTGGATGAGATTTTGGCCGCAAACCAGAGAATCCTTACCGAAATCCAAAACGCCGAAGGAAAGCGTGGAACATCCAGTTCACTTAGCAATTTGCGTACCCGGCAAAGTGACATTGACGCAATTCGGGCCAAGCTGAGAGTACGGTGTGAGAAGCTTCGCGAAGAGATTGCTGCGTTTGAAGCTGAAAAAGTAGAGAAGGAGAAACAGCGCCAGGAACTCGACAAGAGCTATGAAAAGCTGAATCAAGAGAAAAATGATATTCTCAAGGAACAGCAGAAGAATCGCGGCGGAATCGACGTTAAGATCACTTCTATTCTGGGGATAATTAAGTCTCCCTATCTACTGAGCGAAAGCCTCTGTGCGAGAATGTTCGAGTTAGGCAATAGCATGAAAAAACTCAAGTTGCCTAAAACCATTGCCAAAGACTTCTTCACCGAATTGGCTTCTGCAGACCGGTGTGTCTGCGATAGATGCATTGGCGAACGGGAGAGAACGGCTATCCTGAAGCGGGCTGACCAGTATCTGGGAAGTGACCAACAGTCGGTTCTTAACACGGTTAAGAGTAGTCTGATGGACAGTGTGTATGACGAACGCTTAAAAAAGGCCTTCGAAGAACTCGAGGAACTGAGAGCTCAAGCTAATCGCCTCGATACGAGATTTAAAACTAATGAGGAAAAACTCATTAAAGCCGGAGGCGAAAAGGCTCGTGAACTGCAGGAGCGAATTGAGGAACTGATCAGACTTATCAGCATTGCTCGTGATGAACTTGAGCGCATTGAATCCAAGGATGAAAACGACGCTTCTCTGACAGAAGAAAACAACCTTCACAAGGCGGAACAAAAATTTAAGTACTACGAGCAGGAAATAGCGAAGGCAACAAGAACAAATACTGCATTGCGCAAAAAAGAGTTGGTTGATTCCTTGGTGAATGAGATCAAACTACAGGCTACCACAGCGCTGAAGCAAGAAATCGTCAGAAAGACCAACGAGAAACTTCGCCGTGTTATCGTTGACGATTATGTAGAAATCGAAAGCATCGATAGGTACATAAAACTAAAGGGTAGGGACGGTGCCAGCGAAGGTCAAACTCTTAGCATTGCCTACTGTTTCCTGGGCACTCTTTTCGAAGATTCTGAGTTGGAATTTCCGTTCATTATCGACTCGCCTACCGGCAAGATGGATTTCGAAAAACGGCAGGCTGTTGCAGATATCATTCCTTTGGTATTCAATCAGATGATTGCCTTTGTTCAGTCAGCAGAAGTGGAGCGTTTTGCGGACAGATTCTATGCAAATCCCGATTCGCAGTATCTTACGGTTGTGGCATCTCCCCAGGATCAGGCCGTAGTTGTTTATGAAGGAATTGACTTCTTCGATTCGTATCAAAGAGAGCACAAAGGAGATGAAAAATAATGCATTTTAAGATAGCGAAAAGTGCCCAAAGCTACTTTAACAACATTATGAATCTCGAAGGCTCCCACGCTGCGGAGGATAAGAATAAGTTTATCCAATTCGATGTGTACTACTGCTGTGCATTGATTGGCATGGCAGCAGGCCAAATCGACGAGGATACTTCGGAGTTGAAGGATCTTGTTGAAAGGTACCCAGTTCAATATCGTGACTGTAAAGCACAAATTGCTGGGTTACTGGTGGCATCTGAGGCCAGAAGACTCGGCATCGATACGCAGAGCCCTAAGCTGGAGCAGATTATGCTACAGTATCTTAGCAACAATGATACTCTGCTGTCTGAGGATGGAATTAAAACCCTTAACGCCTATGCGTTGAAAGGATACCGCCTGATTACTGATTATCCGTTGTTTGACAAACCTACTTCCAGAGAAGAATTTCTGGATGCATTCAATGTAGCCATGCGGTTTTACGAAAAGAAAGATAGCTAATCTGTGTAGGTGCTTAGTTAATCTGCGAGAGCGCACCACGAATACCCCACAGCCAAAATAGCGGCTGAAACGCAATGTTCCAGCCGCTATTTTTCTTAAGGCAGCACCGCACAATTGCTGAGGCAAGCGCTGTCGAATCACCCATCAGGCAGGAAACCATAGGCTTCCCGGCGCATTTCTTCGCGAGAGCGCACAACTTCAAGCCGCCAGGCAGGGCCTGTCAGCCAGAAGCAGATTCGCCAATGCGAACATGATATTGAATTTGGCTCGCTGCTTTTCGAGCCCTCGGTATCGCGTTTTTCGAAATTGCAGCTGTTTCTTGACGACACCGAATACGTGCTCTACTTTTGCCCGAACAGAAGACTTTGCGTGTTCTGCTTTCTTTGCGGCATACTGGCCGCTCTTGCTCAGCTTTTTTAATTGAGATGGACGTCGGTTAATTTTGTATTTGATCTTGCGTCCGGATTTGTTCCGAACGATCGCGTCCTCACGGTTCCCGGCTCCAAGATAGCCACTGTCGCCGTAAACGACATCTTCCTCACCGGTCAGCAGGGATGAAGTCTGCGTCACATCATGGACATTGGCTGGTGTCGCCTCCACTGTGTGTACCAGTCCGCTGTCCTTATCCACCCCAACATGGGCTTTATAGCCAAAGTGCCATGTGTTGCCCTTCTTGACCTGATGTGCATCCGGATCCCGCTTTTTCTCCTTGTTCTTGGTGGAAGACGGCGCGGAAATAATGGTGGAATCTACGATCGTTCCCTTTTTCAGGATAAGGCCCTGTTCAGTGAGCGCGGTAACAACTTGTGCAAACAGTTTCTCCTGCAGTCCATTCTTCACCAGCAGGTTCCGAAAGCGGCCAATGGTATCTCCGTTCGGCACCTGATTGCTGGAATCAACGCCGCAGAAATCTGAAAATGCCCGGCTGTCGATTGCCTCCGCCGCTGTTGCTTCATCACTCAGGTCATACAGATTTTGCAGCAGATACAACCGCAGCATGGTCTCCAGTGGATAGGGTTTATTGCCGCGCTCTCCTTTGTAATAGCACGGCTGGATCAGCGTAAGCCATTCCTTCCACGGGACGATCCGCTCGATCTGGGCTAGTAATTCTTTCTTCTTTGTCCGTACCTGCGCCAACTCATCACTAAGCGCAGACATTGTCATCTGTTTATCCATGGTCTTATTATATCACTTCTGGCAGTATCGCGCCTACTTTTCTGTGCGGTATTGCCCTATATTTTCCTCGTTTTTTCATTCTTACAGCATAGGCGAAAAGCCGCCTGATGATAATTTCATTAGGCGGCTCTCATTTGAGTTTACAAATTTAATTTTTGAGAGAAACAAGTTCTCCTGTTTCCGCGGAGCGGAATGCAGCTTCGATAGTTTTCAGCACTTTCCGCACCTGCCAGGGCTGTACGATCAACTCTGCTTTTCCGTCGATCGCATCCCGCACATTTTTGTAGTATTCCGACCAATCGGCTTCCACGTCCGGAAGCTCACTCTCAAGCTTCACGTTATCCGGCCTGGGCGCAAACGTCCTGGTTGGACCGGCCGAGGTCATAATAATCTCAGACTTTGTCTCCACTGTGCTGTCCAGCCGGATGATCCCGCCGCTTCTGGAAAAATCGTTCACATAGGCAGTTGCCTCATCGCCAAGCAGAAGCCATCTTGGAAGCTCTTTGAGTACAAATGTCCCTATCTCCACTTGAACGTGACTGCCATCCTCCAAATCAAACACGAGGAAGAAATAGTCCTCCACCTCCGTAGTTTTTACATTGCTGGTCTTGCAGAATACGCTCCTGAAATTGTCATATCCCAGCATCCACATCAACTGATCGATAAAGTGAACGCCCCAGTCGTACAACATGCCGCCGCCGTGCTTCTTTTCACCGCGCCAACCGAACATTACTCCACCGGATCCATGCAGTCTGGACTGGATGGAATACACCTTTCCCAGTTCCCCGGAATCAAGGATATCCTTAACGATCCGGAAGTCCTTGTCCCAACGGCGGTTCTGATGTACGGTGAAGAGTTTCCCGTTGCGACCAGCCGCGGCAATCATCTGATCCAGCTCGTCCACGTTCAAAGCGGCAGGCTTCTCGCAGATGACATGCTTGCCGGCATTCGACGCGGCAATGCAGATCTCCATGTGACAGTCGTTCGGCACGGCAACCAGAACAGTGTTGATGTCCTCACACGCAAGCAAATCCTCCAGGGACGAAAATCCCCTGAGCCCGCTTTCCTCCGCCACCTGTACCCGCACGGGGTCAATGTCGTAAGCGCCTACCACCTGAACCCCTTCAATTTTGGAAGCGTTTCGGTGATGAAATCCGCCCATTCCTCCGTAGCCAACAATTCCCAATTGAATCCCCATGTTCATTTTCCTCCATTCTTTGCTGCATTTTTGCGCTGCGTTTGATTTCCTGAAAACAACTTTCATCCGATCGGATGGGACAAATTCACAATCATGCCCGGCCTTTTGAAAACATTATATCTTTCGAAACACATACTTACAATTAACATGATTATTTATCCTCATATACTGTTGAACAACTGCAGCATTTTAAAAAGATGTTCCGAGAATATTTTCCTTGGAACTTGAAAATATGGTATCCGCTCAAGTCTCCTCAATCCATATCTCTTTGCCAGTCGCACAGTTCAGTGGAATATCCGGTTGGTTCTGGAAAATCAGACAGCTTGATTCCGTCACTCCGTAATTTGCTTCAAAATACTGTTCCGCATAACATTTCATAAATCATTAATTCATAAAACTTGTAGGCCTTGCAGATTTGGAAATCACTCACTTTAGAATAAAACAGATTTTCCCTCGTGTCTTGCTGAAATCAATTTTGGCCAATATCTGACAGCTTTTTAAGGCAACACCGCACAAAGAAAAAATATGATATAATAATACTATGGATAAGCAGATGAGTCTGTCGGGCCTGAGCGATGAATTGAGCCAGGTGCGGACAAAGAAGAAAGAATTTCTGAGTCAGATAGAGCGCATCGTGCCGTGGGGAGAGTGGATCGAACTGATCCGGCCGCACTATTACAAAGGAGAGCGCGGCAATAAGCCCTACGATCTAGAACGGATGCTGCGGATTTATCTGGTTCAAAACCTGTATGATCTGTCGGACAAGGCAACGGTAGCGGAAGTGATCGACAGCCGTGCATTCTCGGAATTCTGCGGAGTGGAATCGAGCAATCAGGTGCCGGACGGAGATACACTGGGTCGGTTCCGGAATTTGCTGCTCCGCAGCGGGCTGCAGGAGAAGTTGTTTGCGCAGGTGGTATATCTGCTGCAGGAAAGAGGCCTGCTGCTGAAGAAGGGAACCATAGTGGACTCTACCCTGATCGCAGCGCCGTCCTCGACAAAGAACAGGGAAAAGAAACGAGACCCGGAAGCGCACTCGGTGAAAAAGGGGAACAGCTGGCACTTCGGCTATAAAGCTCACATCGGCGTGGATAAAGACAGCGGGTTGGTTCACACAGTAAAGGTCACCAGCGCCAACATCCATGATGTGACGATGGTGCCGGAGCTCTTAACCGGCGATGAGGACAGCGTATATGGCGACAGCGGCTGCCTGGGCGCTGAAAAGCGGGAAGACGCCGTTCTTTTCAATGTCAATGGCCAGGGCAAAAGGATCCGTTACAAAATCAACAGACGGCCCTCGCAGAGTAAACACGCAGACAATCGTTCCCGCGGGCAGATCAAACGCCGCGAAAAGGAGAAATCCTCCGTACGGGCCAAGGTAGAGCATGTCTTTGGGGTAGTAAAGGGCCAGCTTCGATACCGGAAAACTAGGTACCGAGGTCTGCGAAAACAGATTGCCAAATTGAATATCCTGTTCGCGCTGGCGAATCTGATTCTGGCTGACAGGCGATCCTGCCTGACGGCTTAAATCAGTGTGGCTGCAGCGCTGATGGAATGGCGTATATATGCCCTGCCGGGTGGAATCTTCCCACAGGGCCTTTCCTTTTGCGTGTTCTGCGGTGTTGCCCTAAAATTTCAGAGAGGGATTTGATCTCAAAATCCACCTCGACACACCGGGTTGCAAATGTGTGTCTGAGGGTGTGGAAATGTACCCCCTCCAGATTGCAGTTCTTTGTGTACTCCTTCAGCCTGTTCTGCAGGCAACGGGGTTCCATGAACTGATCTTCAGTTCCCGTTAAAAGAAAGGCGGCGGGGTTCTTTGCTTTCCAACGTCTGCAAAGCCCCGCCGCATATTCTGTCAATGGAATGTCTCTGATGGAAGTCTCACTTTTGGGTTCAGTGATAATTACCTTCGTTCTTGTTTGACCTTCCTCACTGGTATCTTTGATCCGCTGCATAGTGTAATGCACATGAATAACATTTTCGGAAAGATCGACATCCGACCATCGCAGCGCACATATTTCGCCGATCCGCATCCCGGTCATCAGTGCAAGCAGCGTTCCAAATTTTCGCGCATCCATATCCGTGAGAAGATAGCTTGTGAATATTGCTTGTTCGTCCTTGTTCAGGACACGCATTTCTTTCCGTGAATCCTTGGGATACACAATATCGATATGCGGCATAGACGGAAGTTGACGGGAAACATACTTCAGAATTGAACGCAGCAAGGTGAGAATGTCCCGTACTGTTTTCGGAGATAATCCGTTTTCAGACAACAACTCATACGAGAACTGCTCGATCAGGACGGAGGATAACGACTGGACATAGTAGTTACCCAGTTTGGGTTTTATGTGCTTGTCCAACATGGAAAGGTATTTGACGTATGTGGATTCTTTGACTTTGCTCCGGTTGATCTTCAGCCACTCATCGCAGTAGCTGGAAAAGCATCTGCGGGTACCTCCGCCTGTGTGCGGAAGGTTCTGTACCAAACGAGCCTTCGCCTCGGTTACCTTTGCTTTCGCCTCTCGGTAAGTCTTCCCATAGCAGTACCCGTATGCGGTTTTTCCCTCCGTTGTGCATCCCTTTACATAACGGGCTTCCCAACGGCCATCTTTCCTTTTATAAATGTTTTCTCCTTTTCTAGGCATAATGATGTTCCTCCTTCAGATTTTGAATATGGTTATTTTAGCGCTGATCTGTGAAAAAACCTCCATCAGACGGAAGTTCTGACGGCGAATGATTCAACAAAAACTTCAGACTGCCCCAGCGACACGCTATCTCGACCTTGAGCCCTCGAAAAATCCGTGTCGAATCCAGCAGAAAAAGGAAAAAAGCAAGCTCTTTCTGTTGATTTTTGGGGCCGCATATGGTATAATCACAGCGAATAGAGTTGGGAACTCTGCGAAAGAATCGGATGGGCCGATTAGGCAGAGCCAATTCCCGTTCCGAAACCGTGTAGATGCAAGGATCAGGCGCATACATGCCTGAGTTTGCAAATTTTTTTAAGATAAGAATAGCGTTTGCTATATGAAAGTTTCAAGGGAGGAGACCATTGGTGGAAAAAGTGAGGGATGTTGCGTCAGCACTGATTGACAGTACCGTTCGGGTCATTGCCCGCGACGGACTGGATAAAGCAAGTGTTCGTACAATCAGCTCAGATTGTCAGGTCCCAAATCCTTATATCTACCAGTTTTTCAAAGATAAGGATGACCTTCTGATCTCCACTTTTACGCGCGAGGATACCAAATTAGCGGACGAGTTTTCACGGGTTTTTTCGTCTGTCCACAGTCTGATTCCGGACACGGAAACCAGATGCCGAGTCATCTGGTTTCGCCTTTGGAAATACATGATGGATCATCAGGAATCCATTCAGTTCTATGTCCGGTACTATTATTCCACGTATTATGAACAGTGTTCCCAGACGGAGCATCAGGAACGTTTTCGGCCGTTGGCCGATGCCATTCATGGCTGCTTTGATGGGACCGCAAATGTTCAGGCGCTTCTTCAGCATATTCTGGACAACATGATGAATCTGGCAATGAGAGTATATAGCGGTGAACTTACAGATAGTGATGAGGCCCGTTCACATTATTTTACGCTTTCTCTTGCCTCCGTGGCTCCCTATCTCAGGATGAAGGATCGACGAGATGCGATATGAAGGAGGGTGTGACCTTTGACCGATAAAGAATTGCGAAAACTGAACCGCAGTGCTCTTCTGGAAATGTTGGTCGAACAGAGCCGAGAGAATGATCGGCTACGGGCTCAGGTTGATGAACTGCAGCGATTGTTATCTGACCGCCAGCTAAAGATCAATCAGGCCGGATCTATTGCAGAAGCATCCTTGCAGCTTAATCAGGTGTTTGAAGCTGCCCAGCAAGCGGCTGAACAGTATCTGGAAAATATCCGGTCACTCAGCGGCAGACAGGAGCAAGTATGCCAACAGATTAAGGCAATACCGCACAGAAAAGTAGGCGCGATACTGCCAGAAGTGATATAATAAGACCATGGATAAACAGATGACAATGTCTGCGCTTAGTGATGAGTTGGCGCAGGTACGGACAAAGAAGAAAGAATTACTAGCCCAGATCGAGCGGATCGTCCCGTGGAAGGAATGGCTTACGCTGATCCAGCCGTGCTATTACAAAGGAGAGCGCGGCAATAAACCCTATCCACTGGAGACCATGCTGCGGTTGTATCTGCTGCAAAATCTGTATGACCTGAGTGATGAAGCAACAGCGGCGGAGGCAATCGACAGCCGGGCATTTTCAGATTTCTGCGGCGTTGATTCCAGCAATCAGGTGCCGAACGGAGATACCATTGGCCGCTTTCGGAACCTGCTGGTGAAGAATGGACTGCAGGAGAAACTGTTTGCACAAGTTGTTACCGCGCTCACTGAACAGGGCCTTATCCTGAAAAAGGGAACGATCGTAGATTCCACCATTATTTCCGCGCCGTCTTCCACCAAGAACAAGGAGAAAAAGCGGGATCCGGATGCACATCAGGTCAAGAAGGGCAACACATGGCACTTTGGCTATAAAGCCCATGTTGGGGTGGATAAGGACAGCGGACTGGTACACACAGTGGAGGCGACACCAGCCAATGTCCATGATGTGACGCAGACTTCATCCCTGCTGACCGGTGAGGAAGATGTCGTTTACGGCGACAGTGGCTATCTTGGAGCCGGGAACCGTGAGGACGCGATCGTTCGGAACAAATCCGGACGCAAGATCAAATACAAAATTAACCGACGTCCATCTCAATTAAAAAAGCTGAGCAAGAGCGGCCAGTATGCCGCAAAGAAAGCAGAACACGCAAAGTCTTCTGTTCGGGCAAAAGTAGAGCACGTATTCGGTGTCGTCAAGAAACAGCTGCAATTTCGAAAAACGCGATACCGAGGGCTCGAAAAGCAGCGAGCCAAATTCAATATCATGTTCGCATTGGCGAATCTGCTTCTGGCTGACAGGCCCTGCCTGGCGGCTTGAAGTTGTGCGCTCTCGCGAAGAAATGCGCCGGGAAGCCTATGGTTTCCTGCCTGATGGGTGATTCGACAGCGCTTGCCTCAGCAATTGTGCGGTGCTGCCATAGGACGATAGTCTTTCGAGAAAGGAAAACGATATGTCGTTGAGAAAAAAGCTGACATTGTCTATGCTCATAATTGCGGTGATCCCCGCGGTGGTACTGGGAGGCTTTTATTATCAGTATTTCAGCGGGGTCCTTTTGAGCAACGTGCAGCAGCAGGAGCTGCAGAATAACAGCCAGATTATTTACAGCGTTGATAACTTTTTCAATTCAATCTTCAAGATTTCCGATTCCCTGCTAATGAATGAAGAGCTCATAGACATTCTGCAGAAAAGCTATGAGGAACAGAGTTCACCTCTCGAAGGATACCGCGACAAGGCACAGGTGGACAAGCTGCTTTACAAGGACGGCTATTACCTGGATGGCAGAATAGAGACTATCGCCATATTTCCGAGGAACAACAGCATGTTTTACTACTGCACAGAGGGAAACGTCAATCCGTCCTATGATATCCATGCGGAAGAGTGGTACGAAAAGATTGCCAGTAAAGAGGGGGCGAAAGTATTGGTGGGAGTGCACCAAAACCGTCTGGTGTACGCATTCTCCGACGCAGCCAGCCCCTATTGCGTAACTGTCGGAAGATCAATTTACTCCCCATATGATTCCCAACTGCTTGGCACTATGCTAATCAACATTAACGTACACGATCTCCAGACCTGCTGGCCGGCTTTCAAGGAAGATTCGCAGGAGCGGTTTTACCTGCTGGATGACGAAAACAACGTTGTGTTCAGCAATCTGACGGAGGAGATTGGCGGTAAATTCTTTCAGGGCGGCCTGGAAGACGGCATTTCTTCCTGCCGAATCGACGGGAAATTGTACGATACGATCGTCTCGGGCTCCAAAAGCCTGGGATGGAAAAGCGTCAAAATGATTCCACGCAGCCAGTTGGATCAAGAGATCGCCGTTGTTCCTTATATGACGCTCCTCCTCATGCTGATCCTTACGGTTCTGGCAGTTCTGGTTTCAATCTTTATTTCCAAAATCTTTACACGTCCGCTTCAGGAGCTTTATGTGAAGCTCCAGCGCTTTGAAGAGGAAAAAAGCGGGATTCCGCTCCCTGAAAATCAGGTGGAGATCAAAGGCCTTTCCCGCAGCTACCAGCACATGATCAACGAGATCAACGCCCTCACCATCAAAAACTACGAGACGCAGATCCAATTGCGCAGGGCAGAACTCATGGCGCTCCAATCCCAGATCAATCCCCATTTTATCTACAACACGCTCAATTCCATCAAGTGGATGGCGGATGTGCAAGGATCCAAGCGTATGGTAACGGCGTTGGATTCCCTGATCAAGCTCATGCAGTTTTCCTCCAAAAACAGCCGGGAGGTCATCCGGATTCAGGACGAGATCGATCTGATCCGGGACTACATCAACCTGATCAACCTCAAATATTTCGACAGGATCTTTGTTGATGTCCATGTGGAGCCGGGCTTGGAAAACTGCGAAACGCTGAAATTCCTTCTGCAACCGATCGTAGAGAATTCCATCTACCACGGTTTCAGCAGTATGGTCCGGCAATGCACGGTGCAGATCAACATTACCCGAAAAGAAGACCGTATTCTGTATGAGGTGATCGACAATGGCAAAGGGATGAGCAAGGAGAAGATCCGACAGGCTCTGGAGGAAGATCATCCCCTCAACTCCCATTCGTTTAACAAGATCGGTCTTTATAATGTGAATAAGAGAATCCAGTATATTTTTGGAGAGGAGTACGGTATTCAAATCGACAGCGAACCCGGCAAGTACACGAGGGTGATTGTGGAAATTCCAGCCCGTATCTATAAGGAGGAGATGGCAAATGCGTAACATCGGGATCGCGATCATTGATGACGAGAGCCTGGTCCGGCTCGGAATCAAATCTTCTGTGGCGTGGGAAGAGTATGGCTATGAGATTGTAGGAGAAGCGGACAACGGGCAGACCGGCCTGGAGATGATCAGGGAAAAACACCCGGATATCGTCCTGCTCGACGTCTGTATGCCGGTGATGAACGGGATCGAAGTTCTGAAATCCCTGCAAAAGCTGAAGATTCAGTGCAAGGTTATTATCTTGAGCTGCCACGATGATTTCTGTTTTGTAAAAGAGGCAATGAAGAACGGTGCGTTCGATTACCTGAGAAAAAATGAGATCAACAGCGCGAACATCCTGACGGTTCTGGAGGAGGTACGGCACTCACTGTGCAAAAAGCAGGACGAGGGGCAGGGAGGCTGGGACAGCTACGCGCGTCATGTCTGCCTGCACCGTCTGATCACCGGCAGCAGCGAACCTGCTGAACGGCAGTTGCCTGTCAGTCAATTGCACATCCGGGAAGGAAACCTCTGCTGCATTGTGTTTGCAGTGCAGAATTACCAGAAAGTACAGGCCCGTTACGGAGAGGGACGCCCCTTCCCACTGGAACAAAGCGTTATCAACCTCACAGTGGAAGTGCTGCACCAGTGGACGCAGGAACTGGAAGTTTTTCTTCTGCAGGAAAACCGGTATGTTATCCTGCTGAGCAGTCAGAACAGTGTCAGCAGCACCCAGTGGGAGGAGAAAGCCTGCAGCCTGGTCCACGAACTCCACACCGTGTTCCAGAATTATCTGAATGCTGACACCTGCTACGGTGTCAGCAGCGCCGTCTCGAAATTCTCTGCACTGCCGGAGGCGTTCGAGCACGCGCGCTACTCTCTGCAGCTTCACTATTTTCAGCCGGACAGGTTCCTTATCAAGGAGATGCGCAAGCCGGATCGGACGATGAGCCGCCCGGAAGTCAAGGAATGCCTTGGCGATATCAATATCTGTGTGTCGCAGAAGCAATACACGCAAATCTTTTCCCGATTTTATGCTTTCATCCAGTGGCTGCAGCAGCACCACAGGGAGAACCTGGACGTTATGGGGGTGCAGAACTTTTTCTCCAATATGGTGCGCTTCCTTCTCCTGCAGGAGGGAAAGGCGCCGGAAGAAACGGTGGAAAAGCTTCAGGCCTGCGAAACCGTGGAGGAAGCGCAGCGTTTCCTTGAGGACTTCCAAAAGGGGTTGAAGACAGGAGAGCCGGCTCTTGACCAGAAAAACTACCTGATTCGCGAGGCGGCGGATTATATCCGGCAGAATTTGAGCCGCGGCGACATCTCGCTCGATGAGATCGCCGACCACCTGATGATCAGTAAGTCTTATCTCTGCCGCCTGTTCCAAAAAAAGCTCGGAGTTTCCGTGCAGCACTATATCTACAGAATCCGGATTGAACAGGCGAAGGAGTACCTGAACGACTTCCGGCTGAAAATCTACGAGGTGGCAGAGCTTACCGGCTTCAACAGCTCCACCCATTTTAATATCGTCTTTAAAAAGATTATGCGGTGCACTCCGGCAGAGTACAGGAACGGCCTGAAGCAGTGAGGGAAAGGTCAATATGAATAAATAAAGTTCAAGATCCTCCGCGGGTTTAAGCTTTGTGTACTAAAATTGTTCAATATCCTGATATTTTCTTCAACAGCGTTTATGGAAAATAGTGAACAGATTCTCTATGATATAAGTAACCTAATTCGGGAAAACAGACAAAATGGAGGAATGCAGAAATGAAAAAATGGAAGGTTGCCTTAATTGGCTGCGGATCGATCGCGGACAATACGTATCTTCCCCGGATCGGCGAGATTCCGGAGGCGGATCTGGTTGCAGTCTGCGATATCATCCCGGAGAGAGCAAAGAACTATGCAGAAAAATTTCATGTGCCGGCCTGGTACACCAGCATCGATGAACTGCTGGAGAAGTGTGACTTCGAGATCCTGATGAACACGACATCGATCCCAGCGCACCACGAGATCAACATGAAGGCGCTGCGGGCCGGAAAGCATCTTTACTCACAGAAGCCCGTCGGCCTGACGGTGGAGGAGGTGACCGAGCAGATCGAGGCTGCCAAGGCAGCCGGTGTGAAATACACTGCTTCACCGATCCACATGCTGCGTGACGACATCCGCTTTGCCAAAAAGCTGATTGCCGACGGCTGCATCGGGGAGATTATGAAGGTGCACACCAACGTTTGCCACGGCGGCCCGGAATATTTCCAGTACCGCACGGCGGACCCCACCTGGTTCCACCGGCCCGGCAGCGGCGCCCTGTACGACATGGGCGTCCACGGCCTTACCATGACCACGGGCATCCTTGGTCCCGCGAAGGCTGTGGGCTGCATGGCCAAAATCTCCGAGCCTGTCCGCACGGTAAGAACCGGTACCTTTGACGGCATGCAGATCCAGGCCGACCAGCTGTACGATAACTACATCATTACGCTCGATTACGGCGAGAGAACCATGGCGGTGGTGGAGTCTGGTTTCTGCCAGAAGGACAGCCGCGCACCTCAGATGGAGATTTTCGGTACAAAGGGAACGATCACTTTCGTCAACAACGGTAACATGAACCCGCTCGATTCGCTGGAAGTTTACCTTGATGCGCCGGAGCGCGGTATTCGCGGCTGGCTGAAGCCTATGGAGTGGGATGTTCCGGCTTCTGAGATGAACTTTTTCCAATGCAAGGTGGTTCAGGATCTGATCCATGCCATTGAGGAGGACCGTCCCGTCGGTTTGCCCCCGGAGCACGCCAGACACGTGGTGGACATCATGTGCACTATTCCGGAAGCGATCAAGACAAAGAGCATTGTCCCGCTGCACACCACTTTCTGAGCAGAGGGGAACTGATCACAGATGAGGTGAATGTTATGAAGAAATATCGCATTGGTCTGGTGGGCTTCGCTCACATGCACGTTTTGGATCAGATCAAGCCGTTTCTGTCCATGCCGGAGCGCGTGGAATGGATCGGTGCCTCGGATATCAAGCCGATGGTAGAGTCTGAATATTTTGAAAGCTCCAGCCGCTCCATGAACCTGAAGCTCTGTCAGGAGCAGTGTGGGTTCACCCGCGTGTTTGAGGATTACCGTGATCTTCTCGATCTCAAACCCGACCTTGTCCTTGTGAACTGCGAGAACGCGTTTCACGGAATCATTATCCCCGAGATCCTCATGCGCGGGATCCACGTGGTGGTGGAAAAGCCGTTGGCCTATTCCACTGAACACGCCATGGCTATTGCCCGCGCTTCCCGGATCGGTAAGGCGGACTGCATGATCAATTGGCCGACCACATGGCAGGCCAGCGTCCGCCTGGGCCAGAAGCTTGTCAGCGAAGGCGTTGTGGGAAAGGTGTACCGTTTCCAGTTCCGCAACCCGGATTCCATGGGTCCGTTCTCTTACGGCCAGGTCATGACGGATCGGCAGCTGGGCAAGGAATGGTGGCATCAGGAAGCGGCGGGAGGCGGCAGCTTGCTGGACTACTGCTGCTACGGCACCATCCTTTCCAACTGGTACCTGGGCGAAAAGCCTCAGGGCGTGTATGGCTTGAAGGCGAACTTTAACCACCGGTTTGGCGACGCGGAGGACTACGCCTCCCTGATGGTTCGGTACCCCGAGGCGGTTTCCATTCTGGAGGGAACCTGGAACACCATAAGCAGCGGCTATCCCTCCGGGCCCATTGTCTGGGGCGAAAAGGGCGCCCTGATTGTGGAAAACGGCGGCGATCACGGCATTCATGCCAACGTTTGTGTTTACCTCGATCGTTATTCCACAACGCCCAGCAAGGTGTATTGCTCCGACGACTACCCGCTGCCTGAGGGAAGATCCAACCTGGCTCAGGAGGTCTTCCATCACCTGGAGACCGGAGAACCGGTACACTACACCATGGATCTCAATAACAATCTTTGGTCTGCCGCTATGTTGGATGCGGGAATTCGCTCCAGCCGGTCGTTGAAAATGGAAGAAGTAAAAACCGCTTGTTGGACGATTGGGTAATATAAGAGGAGGATGCTACATGAAACTTGCAAACGTTTCCTGGGGTTGGACGCCGATCCCGGAGGATATGCCGCATGGGGACTCTCTGATCCGAATCGCGGATCAGATCCGTGAACTCGGCTTCGAGGGCGTGGACTATCTGGGAACCCCGGAAGCACTGGATGAATTCTTCACGGAGGAAGCCTGCCGGGCGCTGGGGGATCACTCCCGCTCCATCGGCCTTGAACCCAACGTGTTCGTCTTCCAGGACGCTTCGTGGAACGACGCCTGCAGCGAAAAAAGGGAGGACAGCGTCAGGCACTTCGAGAAGGCCGCACAGGCCGCAAAGTGGATCGGATGCCGGATTGTCTCCACGCTGGTGCCGATGCCCTGCGGCGCAACCCCCTGGAAGTTCAACCCCGCCGCACCGGCGATCAAGCAGGGATACCATATGCCCGCCGACTACTGCTACCAGAAGGACTGGGATACCCTGATGGACAGTTACCGCAAGTGTCTGGCCATTGCAAAGCGGTACGGGCTGCGCATGTCCGTGGAGTGCTTCCCCTATTCCATGATCTCCACACCGCACGCCATGCTGCAGCTGCTCAAGGACGTCGATGACCCGGATTTCGGCATTCAGCTGGACACGAACCACCTGATCATGCAGCACATCGATCCGGAATGGACGATCTACATGCTGGGAGGCAAACGTATTTTCAATGTTCACTGCAAAGACAGCGATGCCGTCTCCAGAAACAACATCCCCGCCGGCTGCGGCATCACCGACTATCCCGCTGTGATTCAGGCGCTGAAGAATGTCGGGTATGACGGGAACCTTTCTGTCGAGCTGGAGTTCACAGACAACCCCCGCCGCTACAACAAGCAGGCGATGGATCATCTCAAGCTCTGCCTTGCGGGTGAATACTGAGCTGCCGTCTGGAGGCACACAGGGGGTATCCCCCTCGATCCGGGCGCGGCGCCGAATAAAAATTATGTTTTTTTGGAAGAGGAGTAGGAGTAATGAAGCAGTATAAGGTTGCCATCATCGGCAACGGTATGATTTGCAACGCGGCACATATTCCCGCCTACAAAGCCATGGGTGACAAGGTGAAGATTGTCGCAGTGGCAGATATCCGCGAGGAAGCCGCCAAAGAAACCGCCGAGCGTCACGGGATCCCCAAGTACTATGTGGATCCGTATAAAATGCTGGAGGAGGAGAAACCCGACATCATCTCCGTGTGCACACCGAACGCATACCACAAGGAGTATACCCTTGCCGGTTTCCGTGCGGGCTGCCATGTAGTCTGCGAAAAGCCTGTGGCTGTAACCTGCGCGGATGCGGAGGAGATGTTCAACGCGGCGGAGAAGGCGGGGAAACATCTGTTTGTCATCCAGTCTCTGCGTTTCACGGGTAACTTCAAAGCGGCTGCCGGACTGGCAAAAAGCGGTTGCCTGGGAGACATTTACTACGCGGATCTGAACCTGGTCCGGCGCCGCGGCGTTCCGAGATGGGGCATGTTCCACATGGCGAAAGAAAATGTGGGCGGCGCCTTCTGCGACCTGGGCGTTCATATGTGCGACTACCTGATGTCAATTTCCGGTAACCCGAAGATGGTTTCCGTCAGTGGAAGTGCTGTGACCAGGATCGTCAACAAGGAGAAGAATATTGAGTTCTCCAATGCGGAGAGCGGAGCTCCCACCGGTCTGTTCACTCCCAGAAAGTTCGACATGAAAGAGTTTGATGTTGAGGAATTTGCCAACGGCTACATTCGTCTGGAAAATGGCATGACAGTCACTTTCAAGATCTCCTGGGCGCTGAATCTGCCCAACAGCAACACTGTCAGCATCTGCGGAGACAAGGGCGGTCTGACCATTGGGGACGATGGACTCAAGCTGCTCACGACGCAGGGCAATTACCAGGCCGACGTTTTGCCGAGAGTTTTCCCCGACCCATATACGGAGCTCTCAGATTTCACCGGCCACATCCACGAGATGAACTACATCCTGAAGGTCCTCAACGGGGAAATGACCATGGAGGAATACCCCATCCAGAAGGACGAGGTTATGAATGTGGTTGCGATCATCGAAGCGTTTTACAAATCTGCACAGCTGGGCAGGGAAGTCACTGCTCAGGAACTGGACCGGTAAGCGGAAGCTGCAAGGGATATTTGCACAGAGCACGGCGTGACGGAAGAACTTGCCGTTTCGCCTTGGGACGAAACGCAACAGGGGGACTCTGCCCGGGCGGGAGAGCCCCCTGTTCTGGTGTGCGAGACGACAACGGAAGGGGAGGAATCCATGAAAGGAATCATAACGGAGATCGAGAGGTTTGCGCTGAAAGACGGACCGGGGATCCGCACCACAGTGTTTTTCAAGGGGTGCAACATGGCGTGCAAATGGTGCCATAACCCGGAAACGCTGTCGGTTCGGCCACAGCTGATGATTTATCCGGACAAATGCATTGGCTGCGGCGCCTGTGTGGAGGCCTGCAGGGCGGGAGCCAGAACCCTCGGCAAAAACGGTGCCCTGCAGTACGATCGCACCGCCTGCAAGCACTGCGGAGCCTGCGCCGCGAACTGCTTCTCCGGTGCTCTCGTCATGTCCGGAAAGGAGATGACCGTTGAGGAAGTGATGGAGGAGATCCTGCAGGACAGGGCTTACTACCGGAATTCCGGCGGCGGCGTAACACTCTCCGGCGGCGAGGTTTCCACGCAGCCAGAATTTGCCCTGGAATTGCTGCAGGCCCTGAAAAAGGAGGGAATTTCCACGGCGATCGAGACGAACCTGCATGCGCCATGGAGCGTCTACGAAAGAATGCTGCCCTTCCTCGATCTGGTGATGTTCGACATCAAGATTTTCGATGAGGAAGCGCACAGACGCTGGACCGGCGTGAGCAATCGTCAAATCCTGGAGAACGCAAAGAAGGTGGCGGCTTCCGGCAAGCCTTATCTGGTGCGTACCCCGGTGATCCCCGGAGTGAACGACACGGAGGAGGAGATCGGCAGCATTGCCAACTACGTGGGAACCCTGGGAGGCGCTCAATATTATGAGCTTCTGCTGTTCAATCCCCTGGGAGAGAGCAAGTATGACGCCCTGCAGATGGACAATACATTTGCCGGGACCCGCCCCACTGGAGAGGAAGGCGCAGCACGCCTGAAATGGGTGGCCGCTCAAACGCCCGGACTTTCCGTGAGGGTAGGCTGACGAAGAAAGGGAGAGGTTGTATGGTCAACAGAATCAATATATTCCAGCCGGATGCTCCCATGAGCTACGATGACAGGATCAAAATTTTAAAGGAAAGAAAGCTTGAGGAAACCAGGGTGAAGTCCACCATGAAGGTGTATCAGGACGGGGATGACTATGGAAGCATCCCGGCTCCGGAGACGTACCAGTTCCATTGCATTCCGAACCATGAGAACGGTTCCTGGTACGGGTATGACGGGTGGAGCAAGAATTTTTACAAGCTGATGACTGAGCACCCGGTCTACATTGATCCGGTGGACGCGTTCACCTGCCGCTGGATGTTCAGTATGATCTGGTTTGACGAGAAATCCCCGGACAAGGGGCTGAACTGGAACCCGAATTTTCCCTACGATGATCTCAAGCCGGAACAGGAACTGTATGGCATTATCTCCGGGATCGGCTCGGACGCGCACTTCGGCGGCGACTACCGGATCGGGTTGAGCCTTGGCTGGGGCGGGATCTTGGAAAAGCTGGCTTTCTACCGCAAAAAGCACCCCGAACACGCAGAGTTTTACGACGCGGAGGAACTTGTGGTGCACGGTGTGCAGAACTGGATCTCGCACGCGATTGAGGAGAGCGAGCGTCTGGCCCGTGTGGAGCGCCATCCGGTCCTGCGGGAAAACCTGCTTCAAATGGCGCAGGTAAATCGCAACATCCTCAACGGTGCGCCCAAAACCATGCGGGAAGCCTGTCAGTGGGTTTGCTGGTTCAACATGGCCAGCCGCACCTACAACCGCGACGGAGCGGGTTTCCAGCTCGATGACGTGCTCAAACAGTACTACGATGCCGACATGAAAGAGGGGAGGATCACCAGGGACGAGGCGATCTTCTACATCGCTTGTCTGTTGCTCAACGATCCGCACTATTACCAGATCGGAGGGACAAACGAAAACGGCGATCCCCTGCTCAGCGAGTTCAGCTATATGGTGCTCGAGGGAGCGGATAAGCTGGATTCGGCTTGCAACATCACGGTAAGAGTGGACGAAAACATCGACAGAAAGTTCCTGAACAAAGCGGTGGACTACCTGTTCAAGAACAAGAACGGCTGGCCGCGCTTTTCCGGTGACGAGGCCCTGAACAGAGGCTTCATGCGTTTGGGCTATCCCGAATCGCTTGCCCGGCAGAGGATCGCGGTGGGCTGCCACTGGATGAGCTTGCCCGGCATGGAGTACAGCTTGAATGACTGCATCAAAATCAACAGCGCTAAGGTGTTCGAGGTTGCCATGGATGAGATGATGAGCCATAAGGGCCCATACTCCACACAACTGCTGTGGGATCTGTACCAGAGACATATGGCCCGGGCTGTAGAGGTAACTGCCGAGGGTATCGCGTTCCACCTGCGGTACCAACAGTACAACGAGCCGGAGCTGATGTTGAACCTGATCAGTCATGGTCCTATCGAAAAGGGTCTGGATATGACGTGCGGCGGCGCCATGTACTACAACCTCTGCATGGACGGCTCGGCTATTGCCACGGTGGCGGACTCTTTTGGCGCACTGCAGCAGCGGGTGGAGGAGGAGAAGCGGATCGACTGGGAGACGCTTTACCATCATCTGAAAACAGATTTCCAGGATAAGGGCGGTGAGCTTGTACGCCAGATGCTCTCCCGCAGTGCCCGCTACGGCGGCGGAAACACCATCAGCGACCAGTGGGCGGTGAAAATTTCGGAGTCATACTCCAACCAGGTGCGCTCCGTCAGCCAGAAGTATCCGGGCTACCAGTTTATCCCCGGCTGGTTCAGCTGGTCGAATACGATTGTGCTCGGCAAGCAGGTAGGTGCCACCCCCAACGGCCGCCACGCCTTCGAGCCGATCAACCATGGGGCCAACCCGCACCCCGGCTTCCGCAAGGACGGCGCCCTCACCGCAATGAGCAATTCCATCTGCGCGGTGCAGCCGGGCTATGGGAATACCGCGCCGGTACAGCTGGAGCTTGACCCTGGTATGGGGCGCGGTGAGGAGGCTGTGCAAAAGATCGCCGACTATATCATGACGCTGTTCGAGCAGGGGGCCACCCTGCTGAACATCAATATTGTGAACGGTCAGCAGATTCTCGAAGCCGACAAGGACCCCAGCAAGTACCCCAACCTGGTGGTACGCGTCACGGGCTTTACGGCGTACTTCTGCTCTCTGACTCCGGAGTTCAGAAAACTGGTGGTGGATCGTATTCTCATACAGGGATGAACAAATGATTTGGCTTGGCTTCTGTTTTTTCTACGTCACGGTTTTATTGCGAAAATAAATCCTAAATGGCAGGCTGAGCAGGAAGCATAAAGAAATATCAGAAATCATTTGGTCAGATACGTAAACTTTCTGCAGGGAGGCATCGTGCAAGCGGTGCCTCCCTGTTTTGATATACTTTAGCGAAACGAGAGCCCCCGACTAGGCCGGGGAGAGTAAAAGAAATTATGGCAACACCGCACAAAGAAAAAATATGATATAATAATACTATGGATAAGCAGATGAGTCTGTCGGGCCTGAGCGATGAATTGAGCCAGGTGCGGACAAAGAAGAAAGAATTTCTGAGTCAGATAGAGCGCATCGTGCCGTGGGGAGAGTGGATCGAACTGATCCGGCCGCACTATTACAAAGGAGAGCGCGGCAATAAGCCCTACGATCTAGAACGGATGCTGCGGATTTATCTGGTTCAAAACCTGTATGATCTGTCGGACAAGGCAACGGTAGCGGAAGTGATCGACAGCCGTGCATTCTCGGAATTCTGCGGAGTGGAATCGAGCAATCAGGTGCCGGACGGAGATACACTGGGTCGGTTCCGGAATTTGCTGCTCCGCAGCGGGCTGCAGGAGAAGTTGTTTGCGCAGGTGGTATATCTGCTGCAGGAAAGAGGCCTGCTGCTGAAGAAGGGAACCATAGTGGACTCTACCCTGATCGCAGCGCCGTCCTCGACAAAGAACAGGGAAAAGAAACGAGACCCGGAAGCGCACTCGGTGAAAAAGGGGAACAGCTGGCACTTCGGCTATAAAGCTCACATCGGCGTGGATAAAGACAGCGGGTTGGTTCACACAGTAAAGGTCACCAGCGCCAACATCCATGATGTGACGATGGTGCCGGAGCTCTTAACCGGCGATGAGGACAGCGTATATGGCGACAGCGGCTGCCTGGGCGCTGAAAAGCGGGAAGACGCCGTTCTTTTCAATGTCAATGGCCAGGGCAAAAGGATCCGTTACAAAATCAACAGACGGCCCTCGCAGAGTAAACACGCAGACAATCGTTCCCGCGGGCAGATCAAACGCCGCGAAAAGGAGAAATCCTCCGTACGGGCCAAGGTAGAGCATGTCTTTGGGGTAGTAAAGGGCCAGCTTCGATACCGGAAAACTAGGTACCGAGGTCTGCGAAAACAGATTGCCAAATTGAATATCCTGTTCGCGCTGGCGAATCTGATTCTGGCTGACAGGCGATCCTGCCTGACGGCTTAAATCAGTGTGGCTGCAGCGCTGATGGAATGGCGTATATATGCCCTGCCGGGTGGAATCTTCCCACAGGGCCTTTCCTTTTGCGTGTTCTGCGGTGTTGCCTTAAAAGTTTCAGTAGCTGTTTCCGTCGAACTGTGGTATATGTTTGTGTTGCAAGGAGGCGAGCGCATGAAATACAAGCTGCTGAAAAACCTATATGACTGTTTTTATACCCCACCCGAACTCTCGGCGCAGAAGCAGGAAATTGAGGAGTGCCACCGAGCACTTAGCGAGGCGTTGGGAAAGCCGGAGCGTCGGCTGGTGCCCCGGATCATCGACGCAAAAGACCGTATTGCGGAGGACACCTCCATCGACAGCTTTATCACCGGATTTGAACTGGCGTGGAAACTCTCCATGGAATTGAACTATTACGAAAACGAGCGCTCAGTCTCCTGCCGAACGGCAATGGAGTTGAGGGCGCGTTTCACATCTAAGGAGGAAGAGAAATGAAGAAACTCATCATAGTGGCAATGATTGCCGCATGTGTCGCCCTGTGCGCCGCTGTGTGGCCACATGGCAACGCGGTCGAGGAAACACCCGTCCCAGCCGCAGAAACCACTGTGAGCGCCAAGGAAGCGACCGTTGGAGAAATTGAGGAACCCGCAGCACTGGCAGAGAAGGAAAAAGGGGCGGTTCCGCAGCAAGAAGCATCCCAAGAGGAACGTCCTGAACCAGAGACAGAGCCTATTGAAATGCCCGCAGATTCTGAACTCCAGCCTTCCGCAGAGCAGTCACCCACTAAAAATTCCGCACCAGAGCCAACTCCATCCCAACCGCCTAAAGAACTGCAGCCCGGTGAGAAAGTCTATGTGGCGGGTTTCGGCTGGGTGGAGTACGAGGGGCCAAACTACTGTGAAGATGGTACGGATATTTACGAAAACGGCAACAAAATTGGGATCACGGGGTGAAATGTGTAGTTGCCCATTGCATTCGCTTCCCATTCGTGTTATCATGATAACGCTAAATTGTTGCACTGTCCTGAACTTTGATCGTTCGTAGCATGAGAGTACGAATCATATTGAACGGCAGAGACATAGACAATCTTGCAGACAAATGAGTAAATCCTCGAAACTATTGATTCCAATCAAATTCTCATTATGGAATTGAGAAAGCAGTTTGCTGGTTGACTGTCGTTGTCCCCCCCCCCTGTTGTTTCGATGCTTTGCACCACAAAATCGAACCGAAGAAAGTGTTCTTTCGTCGGGTTTGTTTTGTTGCGTGCAAAGCGGTCTTCCGGATGATCGCAGTCCACGCACGAAGCAAAGTGCGTGGGCTTTTTTCGGCTCAGAAAGGAGGCCAATTATGGGAAAGGTGTCAGGAAAAACACATACCAAAGAACAGCTGGATCACTGGGCAAATCTGCATAATCCCAATAACAAGACATATCGAACTGACGCAGACAATCGTGCCAATCAGATGAATCCAAACCACAGAACGCACCAGAAAACTCACAATGCAAACCGCAGAAACAAAGCACATTGGATGCCCCTGTGGGCACCGGACTATCCGGAATACGATGATTAAAAATTGGAGGTTACGGTATGTCAAAGCACTTTTTCGACTACGATGACGACGACTTCGCCATGAGCATTTCTGACAGTATAGCGAGGGACTCCGATGGGAATCTCATGATGCGCATGGGCGATTACATGGCGATGGATATGAACACCGGCGATATTCACATGATTTCATCATGGGCCGATGACGATGACTAAACCTTAGGCAGTAGCTCAGCGGCTGCACCGCCATAGACAAGGAAAACACTTTCAAAATCCAGACAGAAAAATAGTGGGACAGGCCGTAAGGCTTGTCCCGCTGTCTGTATCCTATGGCAGATATTCTTCCGTGATTCGATACCGGCTGATGCCGAAGGCGTTGCTCCGCTCCATGATCTCTACCGGGATCTTGGGCAGATACTTCTTGCTGAAGCTGGTGTCCCCGAAATAGGCGTCAAAGTTTGCTACTGGCAGGACCACCCACTCGCAATCATCCTGTCGGTTGGCGAGGTAATAGCGGATCAGCGTCCAGGCACCCTTGGTTTGGGGCGCAAAAATCGGGATCTGATACTGCAACACCTTGCTTCGCCACGCGGCGGCAAATTTTGACTGAATGACCTCCGCATACTTGAGCGAGGTGCTGCGCACATTTTCCGGGTGCGTCAGCATGAAGTCCGCAGTGCGGAGGACATGACGGAGAAACCAGCCGATCCCGTCCGCGTCCACCAGCTCCGGGAACTCCGTGTGCAGCTCCGAAAAGTCCGTCTGGAGCTGCCATTCCTTGCCCGGCGCACGCTTCCCGTCCTCCGGCACACTGCACCATGCGCAGAGCGCGCGGCGGGCGTAGTCGATCCGATCGTGGGAATCACCCGAAATGACTGTCCCGTTTTTATCGTGGAACAAATATCCGCGGGCCAGAATGGTCAAAATCCGAGCCATCCCCTCAAACTCCAGGATCGTGGCAAAGGTGAATCGGCCCAGCCATGTCGTATCGCTCTTCTTGCTGGCGGTATAGGAAACCGTTCCGGTATATGCGCAGAATTCCTCCCATTCGTTAATCATCCCGCACCTCCAGAACATTTTTCTCGATGTACTCCGGCAGCAGATCCCACAGCAGGTCACGCCTGCCGAGAGCCACCACATAGCGCACAGCCAAAGTCGGTCTCACGATAGCGGTCAGCAGTTCCCGGCACTTGGCCGTCACCGCATCACGGTAGCTCCGGGAAGGGGACTTGTCCGCAAAGGCGCTCATCATGGCAGTGAAAGCCTTCGAGTCGTTTTCACGAAACAGCCGCTTTTTCTCCCTGCCGGTGTTCTCGTCCGCCATATCACAGACAATGTCTCCCAGGATGCGGTAGCCGCCGAAGCGGAAATCGGTCAGTAGATCGTATATATCTTCAAACTCCGGCAGCCATTCCCGCAGGAAACGTTCCCGTGCATCCTCGTCCATGAAGTGCCATACCTGTTCCCGCATGGCGCGTCGCAGAGCGGACACCCTTTCCGGCGGCAGACTGCCGAACAGGGCGTACAGCTCGTCGGGATCGTATGTATCCTCCTGTCCTCTGGCATACAGGATGCGCTCCACATCGCTCTTCCGCTTTTTCTCCTTCAACGGAACACGGCAGGCCCGGATGCGGGAGAGACAGGCATCGTAATCTTGCAGCAGCGCATCCACCGTTGCCAGCTTATCGGGGGTCAGCTGCCCCTTCCAGTCCGGCTGCCGGGCGAAGGAAAACAGCTCCTCATCCTTGGCAGGCCTTGCCTTGATGCGCGGCGTGTTCTTTTTCAGCTGCTGTGCCAAATACGGCAGACGCTCCACATTGGAGTCCACCTTGTTCCAATCCACCTTTTTGAAAAACGCTTTCACCTTGGTCGCATGGGTAGGCTCATACCAGGCACGCCGGGTCTCCATCTCCTCTACCAGCGTTTTATATTTGAGAAAGTCGCTGCGCTTGACGGTCTTATGGGTCAGATACTCATCCAGATCAGGGCGAATGCCGCTCTTGGCCGAGTCGATCTCCAGCCCGGTGAGAATGGCCAATGTCTCCGTCTCCTCCCAGCAGCGCTCCCGTTCCTCGGCGTCGGAGTTTTCGTTGTAGGCAATGATGCTGCGATCCAATGCGGCGTTGCAGATTTGGCCGACGCGGGAGGAGAAGGTACTGCGGACCGTTTCGAAGCGGGCCTCCCAGTCGTCGGCGCTGCGGATCTGAGGCTGGACCGTGGGGATCATCAGCAGTGGCAGGTTGTGCGACCGGGAAAATACGCTCCGCGGCCGCGGAGGATCGTGATAGATGTTTCGTTTCACGCATTCGTTCAAAATGGGGTCGCTGATCGTCTTGATCATGTCGCCGTCGTAGTCGGCACCGCCTAAACGCTCTGCGGCGAGTGAAGTGTAGCCAACCATAACAACATCCGTCAGATGGCCGAGGTATTGATCGTGTAAATTTTTCCTGTCTTCAAGAGGATAAAGCTGCATTTCTTCATTCCGGGCAATGTGCGGATTGCGCAGCAGCGTGCAGACATGACTGGATTGGTAAGCCGCGCTCGGAGCAAAGAAATTCTGATGGTTCAACTCCAGCCCCCAGCGAAAATTGATAAAGGTGTTCGCTTTTTTACTTGTTCCGGTTTTCGTAACAGGTAGGCAATTCAAAAAATCCAGCAGATCCCCAGAAAGATACCGGTTGTCTCCCGCCACAATCAGCCGTCCGACGGCGTACTGCTCTGCAATTTTGTCCGCTTCGGCCTCTAATCGCTTGGCGTAGATTGGTTCGTTGATGAAGTGTGGATTCTTTTTCAGCACAGCGGCAAGGATCTGGTCTTTGCCCTGATGCCGTTCCCACCAGCTGACCCGTTCAAACTTCTCCAGAAAATAATTCCGCCGAAACGACTCATCGGCGCAAAAGTTGTAATACGCCAGCTCGGTCTGCTTGGTGAGCCAATTTCGCTCGTCTGTCTCCGGGCTGTGGTCCCAGCCGTCCGGCAGATCGGCAGGGCGGAACTCGTCACCCTGAATGGAAACGGTGGTCAGAAACTGATAGTTCAGCTCGGTGGTCTGTTCCGGTTTCTCCTTGCTCACATTGGTAATGTACAGCGCATGGCGGTACTTGCGGAACATCGCCCAATAGTCCTCCCAGCTCATGCCGCTCTCGTTCAGCCAGCCGCAGCCCTTGAACATACTTTTGGTGAGGATGATGTCAATCTTCTGAATCGGATGCTGCACGCCCCACAGATCGGTGATGGTGTCCGCGCCGCTGCGGTCAAGATAATCCTTGAAGTCCACCTCGTGCAGCATGCCTTTCACATATGGCATACGAATTTGAAATGAGGTGTGGACTTTCCTTCCGCACAGCTTCTCATCAACAAGGCGGGCATACTGCTTGGAGATCAGCCCCTCGCCGTCGAAGCAGGTAACCTCGACGGTGGCCATCGTCTCCACCCGGTGATATTTGCGGGTGCTGTTCTGCGCCCCGTCATCCTCCACCGTAATCATCTCTGTGGGCGGGGGTGTTCGTACCGGATTGTCAACGACCACTACCCGGTGGGGGCGGTCAATGTCGATGCCGTCAATGCGGATACCGCTGGACAGCATCAGGCCGTTGTAGGCGTAGAGTTTGCTGAGCTGGCAGTCACCGATGGTCATATCCATCATGATGCGGCGGCGCACCGCATCATAAAAATCCTCTCGGATGAAGGACAGCCGCGCCTGCCGGCTCATGCTGCCCGAACGCTCAAAGGCGAGGTAGCGATGCGGCCCGGAGCCAAAATCAAGGCTCACGCCCTCGGGACGGAACAGGGCCTTCGCTTTTTCCTGCCGGATCCGGTATTTCTTTCTGGCACCGCTCCGGTCGAAGATGCCGGAGAAGTCTATATAGAAAATGATGTCCGAGAGGTCAGTCACCAGTTGCCCACCGGGTCTTCCGGTGAAGGTATCGCCGTGCAGCACGCACATGATCTGATAGAACAGTGCGTTATCGTCCTGCTCGTGAGGTGCGGAAAGTGATTTGCATTTCTCTGTCTCGGCGGCGCTGAGATGGAAGGTATATGTCCCGTCCTGCTGCCTGCCATAGCTGATCACAGCTCTGGCGGACAGCTCGTAGATCCTGTATTTTACCAGCGGCATCGGCTCACCTCCTCATGCTTCTATTCTATAGCCATGAGCAAAACTTCAAAAGAGCAGTAATATCAATGGTTCCCGGCCATGGCTGAAACCGAAATCACTCATATGGTATAGAAAGCGGAGCCCCTTTTTGGTAAAATTGACTTG
>NZ_JBKWAE010000009.1:0-104271 GCF_046974225.1 Hominenteromicrobium sp.
AACGGGGCTTGTGCGCTTGTTCGAACAGGCAGACGTTAAGGAGAGAGCGCGTGAAGACGAAGAAGATTGAGGTGCTCGCGCCCGCCGGTAATCCCGCGGGCCTGAAAGCGGCGGTGTTTGCCGGTGCGGATGCCGTGTACATGGGCGGCTCGCTGTTTTCCGCCAGAGCATCGGCGGTGAATTTTTCGCGTGAAGAAATGCGGGAAGCGGTGCTTTTTGCCCGCGAGCGCAATGTGCGCGTGTACGTCACGGTTAACACGCTTTTAAAAGATGACGAACTTCCCGAAGCGCTCGATTTCTGCAAGTTCCTGTGTTCTGTTCCCGTAGACGGCATTTTGATCCAGGACATGGGTCTGTTTAATATTCTGCGCGAAGCCTGCCCCGAGATGCCTTTGCACGCCTCTACCCAGATGAGCCTGCACACGCCCGGCGGCGCGGCCTTATTAAAGGAACTCGGTGCGTCCCGCGTCGTTTTGGCGCGTGAGATGTCTTTGAAAGAAATTGAAGAAGTCTCCCAAAAGACCGATGTGGAGCTTGAAGCTTTCGTGCACGGCGCGCTGTGCATGTCGCTTTCCGGCCAGTGCTATTTCAGCGCCATGCTCGGCGGCCGCAGCGGCAACCGTGGGCGCTGTGCTCAAACCTGCCGTCTGCCGTTTGCCGCGCCCGGTGGCACGGGGCACGACCTCAGTTTAAAGGACATGTCGTTCATCGACCACATCGAAACGCTGCACAATGCCGGCGTATGTTCCGCAAAGATCGAGGGTCGCATGAAGCGGCCGGAATACGTGGCGGCGGCAGTCGCGGCGTGCCGAAAAGCGGCAGACGGCGAGTCTGTGCCGGAAAACCTGCTCGAACATTTAAACGCGGTGTTCTCGCGCTCCGGCTTTACGGATGGCTATCTGTCCGCTCACAGAGGACGCATCATGTTCGGCACCCGCACAAAGGAAGACGTGGAGAGCGCAAATTCCGCCGTGTTCGCGCAGCTGCATACTTTATATAAAAACGAAGCGCAGCGTGTGCCGGTGACATTCACATTAAGCGCCTTTGCGGGCGAAAACCCGCGCGTCACAGTCTCGGACGGCGAAAACGAAGCAGTCGTCACGGCAGAAGACTGCGTATGCGAAATCGCGCAGAAGCTGCCTGTCAACACCGAACGCTGGGAGCAGCAGTTAAGAAAAACCGGCGGCACGCCGTATTTGTGCGCAGCGGTGCAAATTGATACCGATGAAAAAACCGCATTGCCCATTTCCGTTTTGAACGGTCTGCGCCGTGAAGCGCTGGAAAAGCTCGGCGAACAGCGCCGCGAAAAGCCCGCCGTATCGTTTAAAGATATTCCGCTCGATACGCGTACACATGGTGGAAGCGGCCGGCCTAAACTCCGTGCGTTCTTCAAAGACTGCGCGCAGGTGCCGGAAAATATTTCCATGCTGGAAGCGGTCATTCTGCCGCTCGACGCCGACGAAACGACGCGCACGCGCTGCAAAGACGCGGGTGTTGAGGTGATTCTTTCCCTGCCGCGCGCGCTGTGGGGCATCGAAAACGCGGTGCGCGCACGCATGGAAGCGTGCAAAGCCATGGGCGATACGCACTTTTACTGCGGCAATCTCGGTGCGCTCGCCCTGTGCAAAGAACTTGGTGTGTCCGCGCACGGCGGATTTTCGCTCAATGTATTCAATACGGAATGCCTGCGCTTTTTTGAAGAATTCGGCTTAGACGATACCGAGCTTTCCTTTGAGCTGACCGGCGACGAAATTCGCGGCCTCGGCGGCGAGCTGCCGCGCGGCATTTTGCTCTACGGCCGTCAGCCCCTGATGCTCACGCGCAACTGCCCGCTTGCAAATTCGCCGAAGGGCTGCTTAAACTGCAAGCATGCGGGCAAAATCCGTGACCGTAAAGGCGTGGAATTTCCCGTGCACTGCACGCGTTTTGAGGGTAAAACCGTGTATTCCGAGGTCTTTAACAGCGTGCCGCTCGTGCTCTTTGACCGCCCCGTTTCAAATGTCGATTTCGGTGTTTTGCGCTTCTCTGTGGAAAACGCCGTGGAAACGCAGGCGATTTTAGACGCTGCCGTTCGTCATGAAAAGCCGCATTCCGACTGTACCCGAGGACTTTTCCTCCGCGGCGTGCTTTGATTGTGGAAAACTCGGTGGAAAGTGTTTAGAACTTTCTTTTTGAACAGACTGTGAACTTAAAAAAACCGCAGAAATAAGCCGTTTTTCATTTTCCACAGCGCTGTGGAAACAGTTATCCACAATGAGGGAAAACCGGGAAAAAGTGTGAAAAACGGGAATTTTTGGGATACTGTATATAGACAAGGAGCAAAAAATGGAACAAAATATGGTTTTAAAACTGATGCGTGTGCGCGAGGGTGCGATCATCCCGAAGCAGGCGACGGCGGGCAGCGCGGGCTATGACCTGTGCGCGTGTATGGACGCCCCGCAGACGATTGAGCCGGGCGAGCGCTGCGTATTTCCGAGCGGTCTTGCGGCGGAGATCCCCGCGGGCACGGCGGGCTTCGTTTTTACTCGCAGCGGTCTCGGCATCAAAAAGGGCATTCATGTCACGAACGGTGTCGGTGTCATCGACAGCGATTACCGCGGCGAAATCCAGATCGGCCTGCACAATCTCAGCGCGGAGCCGTACACGGTGCAGCCGGGCGAGCGCATTGCGCAAATGATTATTATGCCGTATTTCGCGCCGGTGATTGAGGAGGTCACATCTCTAACGGAGACTGACCGCGGTGCAGGTGGATTTGGAAGCACGGGGACAAAATAAATTTTCAAATTGCGGCGGTGTTCACGATTTTTCGGTTGAAGCTCCGCCGCTGTTTTGTTATACTGAATAAGTATGAGTACTGTGCGCCGCAAAGACGTGCGGCTTGCCAAAGTTTTACCCGTTTCGGGAGGTTTTATCCTATGGGTTCTCTGCAATCTACGATCATGGCGGGTCTTTCCTCGCTTTTTTCTCTTTTTTCAACATCTATCAAAGATATCGGCATCGACCTCGGCACGGCCAACACGCTCGTTTATGTGCGCGGTGAGGGTATCGTGCTGCGCGAGCCGTCCGTGGTGGCGGTGGACGCGAACTCCAACGAGGTTTTAGCCATCGGCAAAAAAGCCAAAGAAATGCTCGGCCGCACGCCGGAGTCCATCACGGCGGTGCGCCCGTTAAAAGACGGCGTCATTGCGGATTTTGAGGTGACGGCAGCCATGCTCAAATACTTTGTGCGCAAGGCCATCAAGGCCGGTTCGTTCACGCGCCCGCACATCGTCATCTGCATTCCCTCCGGCGTTACGGAGGTGGAGCGCCGCGCGGTGGAGGACGCCGCAAAGCAGGCGGGTGCAAGCCGCGTGGAGCTCATTTTGGAGCCGGTTGCGGCGGCTATCGGCGCAGGGCTGCCCACGGGCGAGCCGGTTGCGAGCATGGTTCTGGACATCGGCGGCGGCACAAGCGAAACGGCGGTCATCTCCTACGGCGACCCCATCGTGGCAGATTCCGTCCGTGTGGCAGGCGATAAATTTGACGCAGCTATCGTTTCGTACTTGCGCAAAAAGTACGGTGTGCTCATCGGCGAACGCACTGCGGAGGACGTGAAATTGCAGATCGGCTCCGCTTACCCGCTTGAGGAACTCGGCAGTGTCTCCATGGAGGTGCGCGGCCGCAGCGCGGCGGACGGCCAGCCGAAAAATATTACCGTCACGGCAGAAGACGTGCGCGAGGCGCTTTTGGTGCCGCTGAAAGCTGTGTTCGAGTCCGTACACCGCGTTTTGGAGCGGACCCCGCCGGAGCTTTCCGCAGATCTTTTGGATATGGGTCTCACGCTCACGGGCGGCGGTGCACTGCTGCGTGGCTTAGACCGCTTTTTGCATGAAGCGACGGGCCTGCCCGTGCAGGTCGCGGAGCGCCCGCTCGACTGCGTAGCCGAGGGTGCAGGCCGCACATTAGAGGGCAAAGCGCATATCCCCGCAAACGCGCGCGGCGCGGTAAAAGCTGCAGAAAAATAAATTGAATTTGACTTTAAATAAAAATCGAAAGGCAGGTGCGGCGCATGGAGAAATTCACCTCTAAAAATTTTAAAATTTTAATGATCGCGGTTGTCATTCTGCTCGGCGTGCTCGTGTACGGCTTAAACGCCGGAACATCCGTGTTCTCAAACGTGTTCGGCACGGTATCCGCACCGCTGCTCACGGCGGGGACGAATACTACCGAGGGCGCAAAGGAGTTTTTAAATTTGGACGGCATGTCCAAAGAGGAGCTTAAAGCGCTGTACAACGACCTTTCGGAGGAAAATCAGAAGCTGCGCGAACAACTCGTGGATTACTACACTTTAAAAGATGAGAATGCTTCGTATGAAAATATCCTCTCCGTCAAAAAAGCCATGCCCGACCTGCAATTAGCCGCGGGAAGCGTCGTAGGGCGCGACCCGAACGATGTGTTCGGTGATTTCACCATCAACTGCGGCAGCCTTGCGGGCGTGTCCGTCGGCGATGCCGTCATCACGGAAACGGGCGTCGTGGGCGTTGTGGAGGAGGTCTACGCCGCGTCAAGCCGCGTGCGGTCGATTTTATCCGAAAAGACGCAGATCGGCGCCACGGATAAATCATGCAAGGAAAGCGGCGTCGTCACAAGCGACATCCAGTTCGCAAACAGCGGCAAGGTAAAAATGCTGTACCTTACAAGAGATACCGAGGTGCAGCCGGGCTCCATCATTACCACGAGCGGCGCGGGCGGCGTGTTTCCGGGCGATTTGCTCATCGGGCGTGTGGACAGTGTGGAGCGCAGCAACGCGGATTCCTCGTACTATGCCATTTTGACCCCATACGTGGATGTAACCGAGGTGACGGACGTCTTCGTCGTGACGGATTTCGACGGCAAGGGCGACGTTACAACCGGCTTGCCGGAGACGAATAACAAAGATGAAGAAGACCCCGCGCAGACCGCAAGCAAGGGAAATGAATAAAAGGAGTGAACAGCTGTGCCGAACCGCAAAAAATGGATACGCTATGTCTTGTATGCGGTCGAGATCCTGCTGCTGTTCCTGTTACAGGATACACCGGGGCTGCTGCCGCAGATCATGGGCGTAAAACCGCTTCCGGTGCTCTCTGCCGCGCTCACCATTGCCATGGTGGAGGCGTGCACACCCGCTATGGCGTTCGGCATGTACGCCGGGTTTCTTGCCGATATCGGTAGCGGGGCTGTGTTCGGGTATCACGCGCTCACGTTCGGCGTGCTGTGCTTTTTGCTGAGCGGTCTGTGCGGCACCAGAATTCAAATTCAGCTTTTCACATCGGTATTGATGGGTCTGTGGAGCTGTGCCGTCGCCGTTTTGCTCGATTGGCTCGTGCTGTACGTTGCAGCCGGGTATTCACTGACGCTGTACGCGCTCGTCACAAAGTATCTGCCCATCTATTTTTACACGCTTTTAACGATACCCGTGTGCTACGGTTTGCAGGCGTGGGTGCGAAAGCCCCGCGTGCGCAGCGCCATACGGCGGCGCAGGTCAAAGCTGCATAAGCTGCAAAAAATTTAAGTTTTCAACGAAGGGGGACGACAGTTGTGGAAAAAGGACGCGGCCGCTATATTTTCTGCGGCGTTATGCTTGCTGCCGTCTTTCTTTTGTATATCGGGCGGCTTGCCCAGTGGCAGCTTTTAGAGGGCAGCACGTTTGAAGAGGAGGCCGTACAGTCCTCCGCGACGTACTTAAAGCTCACCGGCACGCGCGGCGAAATTTTGGACTGTAACGGAAACGTGCTCGCAGGCAACCGCTCCGTGTATAATGCCATATACAGTCGTCTTTCCGGCAGCAATGAAACGCGCAATGCCGTCGTTTTGGAGGCTGTAAAGCTGCTCGAAACGCTGAACGTCCCGTGGACGGATCGCCTTCCCATCGAAATCAAATCGGGCAAATATCAGTTTAAAACCAAAATGACCGCCGAGATCGAAACGCTGAAAAGCGAAGACATCTTAGACTTACCCTCGAGCGCCACGGCAGACGAGTGCATGGAATCGCTCATCGAGCGGTATGACCTCGAAGCCTATACAAGCCCCGAAGACATCCGCCGCATCGCGTCCGTGCGCTACGGCATGGAGTGCGCGTATTTCAGCCGTACGAATCCGTTCGTGCTCGCAAAAGACATTTCCATCGAAACGGTGGAACTCTTAAGTGAGCGCAGCACAGATTTGCCGGGCATTGAAACGCAGGTGGAGCAGACGCGCGAATACCCGGAGGGCGATTTGGCCCCGCATATCGTCGGCACGCTGGGTGCCATTTCGCAGGAGCAGTACGATGCCGCCGAGGAAGCGGGCAACACGTATTCCGCCTCAAACGTTTCCGGCTATTCCTATACGGATACCGTCGGCCAAAGCGGCATTGAGAGCGTGTTCGAGTCTACCCTGCGCGGCAAAAACGGCAAAGAGAGCGTCACAACGGATGCCACCGGCAAAGTGACCTCCACCACCGTGACGGAGCCGCCGGAAGCGGGCGATTCCGTGTGGCTTACCATAGACAGCAATGTGCAGCGCGCGGCCGTAAACGCGCTCGCCGAGCAGATTGAAGCGAAGCCGACCGAAGACTGCGAGGCCGGTGCGGTTATCGCCTTGGACGTGAACACCGGCGGCATCATCGCCAGCGCGACCTACCCGAATTTCGACCTTGAAAAGTACAATACGGACGATGCGTATTTGACGCAGCTTTATGCGGACGAAAGCCAGCCGCTTTTCAACCGCGCATTAAACGGCATCTTTACGCCGGGTTCCGTTTTTAAGCCCCTTGTCGCCTTGGCGGCGCTGGAGGAAGGCGTCATCACGCCGACCTCTCACCCCGTGAACTGCGACGGCGCGTACCACTATTATGCGCCGGATTACGAACCGGGCTGCCTCGGCGTGCACGGCGAGGTAGATGTGTATGGCGCCATTCGCAACTCCTGCAACGCGTTTTTCTTTGACGTGGGCCGCATGCTGACCATTCACAAAATGCACACGTATGCAGAGCTGTTTTCTCTCGGCGAAAAGACCGGGTGCGAATTGAGCGAGAGCGCGGGCATCATGTCCGACCCCAAAACGTATACGGAGCGCCACGGCGCAAATTGGTATGACGGCCTCACCATTCAGGCGGCCATCGGCCAGTGCGACGATATGTTCACGCCGATCGAGCTTGCGGAATACTGCGCCATGATCGCAAACGGCGGCACGCGCTACAAAACGCATTTCTTAAATAAAGTCACGGACTACGACCGCGCGGTGGAAAAAGAGACCGCAGAGCCGGAGGTCGTATTACAGGCGGAGATTGAAGACGAATATTTCAAGGTCGTGCGCGAGGGCATGCGGCAGGTGTGCACAGAGGGCACGGCGGCTTCGACCTTTTCGGATTTCGGCATTGCTGTTGCGGGCAAGACCGGCACGGCGGAAAACGCCGACCATTCCGATAACCTGACGTTCATCGGCTTTGCGCCGTACGAGAACCCGGAGATTGCCGTGGCGGTCGTCATCGAATACGGCGGCAAGGGCGATGCCGCAAAAGAGACGGCAAAGGCCGTTTTTGAAGCTTATTTTGCCGAGACGCTCCAAAAGGAGGCAAAAAACGCAGAAACCACGGTAACAGAGGGTACGGAATGACGCGTGCTTAGGGAGGATATTTGTCTGCTTCGACAAAAAAGCCGCCGTGTTTTTGTCTCGCTGTGATAAAATTGCGGTATAGCCATTTTTACTTTTGACTACCGTGCATTTTTGTGTTATTATGTTTAATGAGGTATTATCTATGGGTACTGCTATTGTTGTCACATCGGGAAAAGGCGGCGTGGGAAAATCCACCGTTTCGCTTGGGCTGGCTTCTCAGTTTGCGGCGGGCGGCGAACGCGTTCTGCTTTTGGATTGTGACGCGGGCCTGCGCAGTCTGGACCGTATGACCGGCACAGAGGAAGCGCTCGTGTTCGACAGTTCGGACGTTGTGGCAGGGCGCTGCGCGCCTGCGGATGCGATTTACCCGTGCGTGACCATGCCCGGCGTGTCTTTAATGCCTGCCCCGGCAAGCGGCGAAGATCTTGTGCCGGAACGCGTCATGCTCAGACTCGTTCCGCTTTTAAAGCGCTATTTTGACCGCGTGATCCTTGATTCTCCCGCGGGCGTGGGGCGTGGCTTCCGCGCGGCGGCAGCGGCGGCGGACTGCGCGCTTATTGTGTGCAACTCGGACCCCGTGTGTATCCGCGATGCATCCATCGTGCGCAGGCTTTTAACAGAGCTTGAGGTACCGCAGCAGCGGCTCGTCATCAATCGCTTTAACGCCGAATATTTCGGCAGCCTTTCCGCCGGGCGGGAAGACGCCGGCGGCCTGCGCGACCTCGATGACGTCATCGACCAAAGCGGCGTGCGGCTCATCGGCATCGTACCCGAAGATAGACAAATGACGGCTGCTTTTCAGCGTGGCTGCGTGCCGGCGGATGACCTGCCCGGCATGACGGCGCTTTCCCGCATAGCGGCACGCATGAACGGTGTTTCGGTTCCCTTATCGTTGTGACATTTGGGATAGGGGCCGAATGATTATAAACAGGGAGGAATTTTTATGAACATCGCGCTTACGGCGCATGACGCAAAAAAAGAGCTTATGGTACAGTTCTGCATCGCTTACTGCGGCATCCTGAGCCGGCATAATCTCTGTGCGACCGGCACCACCGGTAAGCTTGTAGAGGAAGCAACCGGTCTTTCGGTTCACCGCTTTTTAAGCGGCCCACAGGGCGGCGATCAGCAGATTGCGGCGCGTATCTCCTGCAACGAGATCGACCTTTTGCTGTACTTCCGCGACCCCATGCAGAAGCAGGCACTGGAGCCGCACGATAAAAACCTGCTCCGTCTCTGCGACCTGAATAACATTCCCGTGGCGACGAACATCGCAACGGCAGAGGTGCTCATCCATGGTCTCGAGCGCGGCGACCTCGATTGGCGCGAGATTGTAAAGCTGTAAATTTAAAACCAAAGCGTATGCTTTGAAAATACACCGGCATTGACCGGGAAGAGTATCTGCCATGGGGCACAAAACAGAGAGCGCCGCAAATGCTGAGAGCGGCGCGTGCATCCGGCAGAGAAAGACACCCGTGAGCCGCACGAAAGTGCGTTTTCCGCGTTAAGGAAAGAAAGGGGAGGGGAAGCTTTCGCTTTTTCTCCCGAAAAAGGGTGGCACCACGAACCTGTTTCGTCCCTTATCCGTTTTGGGTAAGGTTTTTTTTATTTTTCATGAATGAGAGGGATATTTTATGGAATTGATCACAAAAGCGCCTAAGGGCACCGTGGATATCATTCCGGGTGAATCCGAAAAATGGTCGCTTGTGGAAGCCGTTATGACGGATGAAGCGGAACTGAACGGCTTTTCCGAGATCCGCACCCCGGTGTTTGAGCACACCGAGCTCTTCCTGCGCTCCGTCGGCGACACCACCGACGTGGTGGAAAAGCAGATGTACACGTTTGAAGATAAGGGCGGCCGCTCCATTACGCTGCGCCCGGAGGGCACGGCGGGCACCGTGCGCGCCATGCTGGAAAACGGCCTGTATAACGGCGGTTACCCGGTAAAGCTCTACTATAAGACCTCCTGCTACCGCTACGAAAAGCCGCAGGCAGGCCGTCTGCGCGAGCTGCATCAGTTCGGCGTGGAGATGTTCGGCACCGCAGAACCGGCGGCGGACGCACAGGTCATCGCTATGGCCATGTCCATTTTCAATCGCCTCGGCCTTGCCGATGACATTGAGGTCTCCATCAACTCCATCGGCTGCCCCACCTGCCGCGCAGAGTACAGAAAGGCGCTGAGAACGTATTTCGAGGGCTATAAGGATCAGCTCTGCGAGACCTGCAATTCCCGCTTGGAGCGCAACCCCATGCGTATTCTGGACTGCAAAAGCCCCGTTTGCGGCGAGATTGCCAAGGGTGCGCCGAAGATCACGGATTATCTCTGCGACGACTGCCGTTCGCACTTTGAAAAGGTGCAGACGCTGCTGAAATCTATCAATATTCCGTTTTCCATCGATCCCGGCCTCGTCCGCGGCCTCGATTACTACACCCGCACCGTGTTTGAGTTCCCCTCGAAGCGCTTCGGCTTTGCGCTCGGCGGCGGCGGACGCTACGACGGCCTCGTGGAGGAAGTCGGCGGCAAGCCCACACCGGCACTCGGCTTCGGTCTCGGTCTTGACCGCATCCTGATGGCGATGAACGAGATGGGCGCAGACTTCGGAAATGACGCAAAGTGCGAGGTCTACATCGCGTCTCTGGGCGAAGCGGCGCAGATGAAGGCGTTCCAGCTCACCGAAAAAATGCACAGCTGCGGCATCGCGGCAGACTGCGACCTGTGTGCACGCGGTCTGAAAGCCCAGATGAAATACGCCGACAAAATCGGCGCGCAGTACAGCATCGTCCTCGGCGACGATGAGATCGCAAACGGCAAAGCTGTGCTTAAAAACATGAAGACGGGCGAAAAGAAGAAGATCTCCCTCAACGATGACTTTGTTGATACGTACATCACGGCCGTCACCGAACAGGAAGACGCCATGCCCATCACATTTTAACCGGTCACATTAACGAAAGAGGAAATCAATCATGACACAATCGAGAACCCATACCTGCGGCGAACTCCGCCTTGCAAACGCAGGCGAGACCGTCACACTGGTCGGCTGGATGGAAAACATCCGCGAAGTCGGCAATAACTTTGCGTTTTTGGTGCTGCGCGATTTCTACGGCACCACGCAGATCGTCATCGAAAACGAAGAGATGATGAACATTGTAAAGCCCCTCAATAAGGAATCCACGATTTCCGTTACGGGCGTCGTGCGCGAGCGCACCAGCAAAAACCCGAAGCTCCCCACCGGCGACATCGAGATCGCGCCGACGGAGATCACCGTGCTCGGCCGCTGCCGTTATAACGAGCTGCCGTTCGAGATCAACCACTCCCGCGAAGCGGACGAGAGCCAGCGTTTAAAATACCGCTATCTCGACCTGCGTAATCCGGAAGTGAAAGCCAACATCATCCTGCGCTGCAACGTTGTTTCCGCTCTGCGCACCGCTATGACGGAGCACGGCTTTTTAGAGATCACCACGCCGATCCTCACGGCTTCTTCGCCGGAGGGCGCGCGCGATTACCTCGTCCCGGCGCGTAAGCACCCGGGCAAGTTCTACGCCCTGCCGCAGGCGCCGCAGCAATTTAAGCAGCTCCTCATGACCGCGGGCTTTGACCGCTACTTCCAGATTGCACCGTGCTTCCGCGACGAGGATGCGCGCGGCGACCGTTCTCCGGGCGAATTCTACCAGATGGATATGGAAATGGCGTTTGCCTCGCAGGAAGACGTTTTTGCCGTTATCGAAGACGTTCTCCCGCCGATTTTTGCAAAGTACGGCACGTATAACATCGCGTCCTCCGCACCGTTTGCCCGCATCCCGTACCGTCAGGCCATGGAGGAGTTCGGCTCCGATAAGCCGGACCTGCGCATCGACCTGCGCGTCAAGGACGTTACGGACATTCTGCAAAACTGCGGCTTCGGCCCGTTTGAAAACAACATCGTCAAGGCTGTCCCGGTCTCCAACTGCAAGCTTGCCCGCAAGGCGGTCGATAAGCTCTGCGCAGACGTAGAGGTGCAGGCCGGCCAGAAGCCGTACTGGTTCAAGGTCGATGAATCCGGCGCCATTGCCGGCGGCATCGCAAAGTTTATCAATGCGGATGAAAAGACCGTGGAAGCCGTCAAATCCGCGCTGTCTCTCGAGCCGAATACGCTCGTGTTCCTCTCCGCAGGCAAGCGTGAGGAGGCCCAGAAGACCGCAGGCGTCATGCGTCGTATGCTCGGCGCGGCGTGCGAGGGCCACATGGATAAAGAGCGCTACGAGTTCTGCTGGATCGTCGATTTCCCCATGTACGAGATCGGCGAGGAATCCGGCGAGCTGGAGTTCTGCCACAACCCGTTCTCCATGCCCTCCGGCGGTATGGAAACGCTGCTTAAGGCCGAGCGCGGCGAGATTGACCCGCTCGACATTCTGGCAGACCAGTACGACCTCGTTTGCAACGGCGTAGAGCTCTCCTCCGGCGCTGTGCGTAACCATGACCCGGAGATCATGGTCAAGGCGTTCGAGATGGTACGCCTCGGCGAAGACGACGTAAAGGCGAAGTTCCCGGCCATGTACAACGCGTTCTGCTACGGAGCGCCGCCGCACGCCGGCATCGCCCCGGGCGTAGACCGCATGGTTATGCTGCTCTCCGGCGAAGAATCCATCCGCGAGGTCATCGCGTTCCCGATGAACAAGAGCGCACAGGATGTCATGATGGACGCACCGTCCAAAGTCACCGAGGCACAGCTCAAAGAGCTGCACATCGCCGTGACGGAAGAAGAGTAATGTTCTCTTTAGAACAGAACACGTATAAAAACGCGCGGCTCGGCGATACCGATTTCACGGACGCCGAGCTGCGCGGCTATACGTTTGAAAATTGCGACCTGCGCGGCGCGATGTTTTCCGGCGCTTTGCTTGAAAAATGCCGCTTTTCTGCGTGTGCGTTCGATTTTTCTCGCTTAAACGACGTTTTGGCGCGCGGCTGTTCGTTTGAAAACTGCACGTTTTCGGGCGCAAGCCTGTTTGTCACCGCGTTTGAGAATTGCCGTGTCTCGGGCTGCTCCTTTGCGGGCGCAGACCTCACCGGTTGGGCCGTGCGCGGCGGCACACTCGAATACTGTGTGCTCGATCATTGTCCGCTCAAAAAGCAGGACTTTTCCGGCATCAGTCTGCGCGGTACGAGCTTTGCGGAAGCGGACCTCGAAAAAGCCGATCTTTCCGGATGCGACCTTACGGAGACCGTGTTCCGCAATGCGCAGCTGAAAGAATGCGACCTGCGCCGTGCCAAATTTTCGCGCACCGATATCCGCTTTGCAAAAATGCAGAAAACAAAGATCGATTTGGAGGGCGCGGTGTATCTCGCAGGACTGCTCGGCGCCGTCGTCAACTAAAAAAGCCGGCAAAAATTTCGTGAAAAAACGCGGTTTATTTTGTCAACCGCCGTATGGCGTGCATAGGGCTTATAAACGGGTATAGACGGTGTGCAACCGCGCCGAAATGTGCCCCAAAAACCGTGAAAAAACGCCATGAAATCACAAGTTATACCGCGTGTTATGGAAAAAACCGTTTCTATGACGCGCGGTATATTTTGTTATTATTATGTAAACCTAATACTATATATAGTGGTTTTGATACTAAATATGCCCTTGACATGTATAGGAAAAGCGCCTATAATCGAAAGTACAGAAAGCGCAAAGCGAAGGCTCTTAGGCTTTGCCGCAGGGGAGAAACGGAAAGGGAAGTTAAACGTATGATTCGATATATTGTCAAGCGCAGCGGGGACAAGGTGTCGTTCGATGCGCGGAAAATCAAAAGCGCCATTTTTAAGGCCAATACCAGGATCGCCGCAGAGCGTATGAGCGACGCCGATCTGAACGAATTGACCGAAGAGGTGCTCACGGCGCTCGAAAAGCTGCCGGGTACGCCCACGGCGCAGGAAATTCAAAACGTGGTGGAGGAAAAGCTTCTTGCCGCCGATTACGCCAAAACGGCGAACGCTTACATCAATTATCGCACGGAGCATGAGCACCTGCGCGAAATGGACGACGAGCTCGTGAAGATTTTTGAAAACCTCACGTTCCGCCCGTCCGAAGAGGATGACTTAAAGCGCGAAAACGCGAATATCAACGCCGATACCGCCATGGGCACCATGCTGAAATACGGCTCCGAAAGCGCCAAGGCATTTTATGATAAATATGTCATCCCGCCGGAGATTGCCGAAGCACACGTGAGCGGCGACATCCACATTCACGATAAAGACTTTTACGCCCTCACCGAAACATGCTGTCAGATTGACCTTTTAAAGCTGTTTCAAGACGGATTTTCCACAGGCCACGGCTATTTGAGAGAGCCGAACGACATCCGCAGCTACGCCGCGCTCGCGTGCATCGCCATTCAGGCAAACCAAAACGAGATGCACGGCGGCCAAAGCGTGCCGAATTTCGACTACGCTATGGCGGAGGGCGTGAAGAAAACATACCGCAAGCAGTATTTCCGTGCGCTTGCGCAGTATATTGAGGTGCGGTTTGATATGAGCGCCTCCGATGCCGCCGCGCTGACGGCTGCCATCAAAGAAGCGCTCGGCACCGATGTCACAATGCACACCGCAGAAGCTTACGCCGAAAAGCTGCGCGCGTTTCTGCCGCGCCATCAAGCAGAAAACGGCTTCCAGATCATCACGGGCGACGCTGCCCGCGCCGCCGCGGAATACGCCGCAAAGACCGCCTACAAAGAGACGGATGCTACCACGTATCAGGCCATGGAAGCGCTCGTCCACAATTTAAACACCATGAATTCCCGCGCCGGTGCACAGGTACCGTTCAGCTCCTTAAACTACGGCACGGATACCTCTCCGGAGGGCAGAATGGCCGTGCACAACCTGCTCCGCGCTACGGAAGCGGGGCTCGGCGACGGCGAAACACCCATTTTCCCGGTTCAAATTTTCAAAGTCAAGGAGGGCGTCAACTACAACGAGGGCGACCCGAACTATGACCTGTTCCGCCACGCGCTGCGCTGCTCCGCCAAGCGCCTGTTCCCGAATTTCAGTTTTTTGGACGCCCCGTTCAACCTGCAATACTATAAACCCGGCGATTATAACACCGAGGTGGCGTACATGGGCTGCCGTACGCGCGTCATGGGCAATGTATTCGATAACACAAAGGAAGTCACCTGCGGCAGAGGCAATTTGAGTTTCACCTCCATCAACCTGCCGCGCATCGGCATTGAAGCGAAGGGCGATATGAAAACGTTCTATAAGCTGCTCGATGAAAAAATCGCGCTCGTGGAAGAACAGCTTCTGCACCGCTTCAAAATCCAGTGCAGCAAAAAGGTGTATAATTATCCGTTCCTCATGGGGCAGGGCGTGTGGATCGATTCCGAAAAGCTCGACCGCAACGATTCCGTCGCCGAAGTCTTAAAGCACGGCACCTTAAGTGTTGGCTTCATCGGCCTTGCCGAGACCTTAAAAGCCCTCACCGGTAAGCACCACGGCGAAAGCGAAGAAAGCTGGAAGCTGGGGCTTGAGATTATCTCCCATATGCGGGAGAAAATGGACGAAAAAAGCCGTGAGACCGGCCTCAACTTCACCTTGCTCGCAACGCCCGCAGAGGGGCTTTCCGGCCGCTTTGTGCGCATAGACCAAAAGAAATACGGCAAAATTCCCGGCGTTACGGACAGAGAGTATTACACAAACTCGTTTCACGTGCCGGTGTACTACCCCATCAGCGCCTATGAAAAGATTCGCAGAGAAGCGCCGTTTCACGCGCTCACGAATGCGGGGCATATCAGCTACGTGGAGCTCGACGGCGATACGTGCAAAAACATCGACGCATTTGAAAGCATCGTGCGCTGCATGAAAGAAATGGGCATCGGCTATGGCTCGGTCAACCACCCCGTAGACAGAGACCCTGTGTGCGGGTATAACGGCATCATCGACAAGGTGTGCCCGAGGTGCGGCAGAAGAGAGGGCGAAGGCGTTCCGCTCGAAAGGCTTCTGGAGCTGAAAAAGCGCTACCACGACGTCCCGGATTATTCGCATTTAATTAGATAGAGCAAAGTTACCGTTAACGGTGATTAAAAGTTTCGCCCGCCTTTTCAAAGGCGGTGGGGTCTTGGGGCGAAGCCCCGAGTCGCTTTCTGCAGAAAACGAAATCTATTTGCCTACCAAAAATCAGGACGGGAACTTCAACAGTCCGGTGGACTGTTGAAGTGTGGGAGACCCAATTAGGGGGTCTCCCAATGAACTTGAACCGCAAGTTCATAAAAGCAAAAACGGCAACACATGGGTTTAACCTGAACGACAAGTCGTTCAGCTATGGTTTTGTGCTTTTGATGATTGAAAATCATCAATTTCGCTGCGCGAAACCAGCCCAAGAACCACCTAAAAGGCGGCATCCGCCGCCTTTAGAAAAATTGAAATGAATGTAAAATTGTATTTATAAAAAGAATCGAGGCAGTTATCATGTCACCCAAAACACAGAAAAATACAAAAACCATCATCGTCGGCGAAGGCCGCGGATTCGACCGCATCCGCCGCATCACAGGCTACCTTGTCGGCACCACCGACCGCTGGAACGACGCCAAACGCGCCGAAGAACACGACCGCGTAAAGCACAGCCTGTAAGGCACGGCAAAATGGAAATCCGCATTTCTGGCATCGTGAACGATTCCATCGTGGACGGGCGCGGCATCCGCCTCACCGTGTTCACACAGGGCTGTCCGCACCATTGCCCCGGCTGCCATAACCCCCAAACGCATGATTTTGCGGGCGGCAGGGTGGAAGATACCGATGTCATCTTTGACATGTTCAAAAAAAATCCGCTGCTGCGCGGCATCACGTTTTCGGGCGGTGAGCCGTTCTGCCAGCCAAAGCCGCTTTTAGCGCTCGCAAAGCAGGTGCACGCCCTGCATAAAGACGTCACCGCCTATTCCGGCTGGACATATGAGCAGCTTGTTTCTATGCACAACCCCGATGTGGACGCGCTTTTAAACGCGTGCGACGTTCTGGTGGACGGGCCGTATATCGAACAGCAGCGCAATCTTGAGCTGCTCTTTCGCGGCAGCGAAAATCAGCGTCTTATCGATATGAACGCCACCCGCCGAAACGGACGCGTAACGCTTTTACAGCTCGATTATTAAAAAACTCCGCAAATTTCCTCTGATATGCGCTAAATCAATACCGCTATATCGAAAAAAGATGGGGGTAATTCATGATTTTGTAATTGATTATGCGGGAAACTTGTGGTAGAATAAAGACAAATGGGTTATTTTACATTTTATTTGCCTTTTTGGCGAAAGGAGAAATAACAATGACTAACAACAAGACAATTCTTGCTTGGATCGACGAGATGAAAGCTCTTGTCAATCCGGATCAGGTTGTTTGGATCGACGGCTCCGAAGAGCAGCTCGAAGAGCTCCGCAAGGAAGCAGTTGAGTCCGGCGAAATGATCAAGCTGAATCAGGAAAAGCTCCCGGGCTGCTACTATCACAGAACAGCTCCGAATGATGTTGCCCGTGTTGAGGACAGAACCCTCATCTGCTCCAGAAAAGAAGAGGACGCAGGCCCGACCAACCATTGGAAAGAGCCGCAGGAAGCATACAAGATGCTGTACGATATTGCTCGTGGCAGCTACAAGGGCCGTACCATGTACGTTATCCCGTACTCCATGGGCCCGGTCGGTTCCCCGCTCGCTAAGATCGGCGTTGAGCTGACAGACTCCATTTATGTTGTTCTCAACATGTCCATCATGACCAGAGTCGGTCAGAAGGTCATGGACGTTCTCGGCGACAGCAACGACTGGGTTCGCGGTCTGCACTGCAAGTGCGACGTTGATCCGGAGAAGCGCTGGATCTGCCAGTTCCCGGAAGACAACACCATCATCTCCGTAAACTCCGCTTACGGCGGCAACGTTCTGCTCGGCAAGAAGTGCTTCGCTCTGCGTATCGCTTCCTATCAGGCTAAGAACGAAGGCTGGATGGCAGAGCACATGCTCATCCTCGGCGTTGAGAACCCGAAGGGCGAGGTTAAGTACGTTTGCGCTGCATTCCCGTCTGCTTGCGGCAAGACCAACCTGGCTATGATGATTCCGCCGGAAGGCTACCGTGCAAAGGGCTACAAGGTCTGGACCGTCGGCGACGACATCGCTTGGATGCGCAAGGGCCCGGATGGCAGACTGTATGCCATCAACCCGGAAAACGGCTTCTTCGGCGTCGCTCCCGGCACGAACATGAAGTCCAACCCGAACGCTCTTATCTCTACCCAGAAGGGCGCCATCTTCACCAACGTTGCGCGTAACCTCGATGACAACACCGTTTGGTGGGAGAGCCTCGACAAGAACCCGCCGGTTAACGCAGAAGAGTGGAAGGGCGCTAAGGTAAACGGCCCCGAGTATGTTGCTGCTGGCAACAAGCTGGCTCATCCGAACAGCCGCTTCACCGCTCCTACCGCTAACTGCCCGTGCCTCTCCAGCGAGTTTGAGAACCCGCAGGGTGTTCCGGTCTCCGCTATCGTCTTCGGCGGCCGCCGTCCGGATACGGTTCCGCTGGTTTACCAGTCCAGAAGCTGGAACAACGGTGTCTTCATCGGCTCCATCACCGGCTCCGAGACCACCGCAGCCGCTGCAGGTGCAGTCGGCGTTGTCCGTCGTGACCCGATGGCTATGCTCCCGTTCTGCGGCTACAACATGGGCGACTACTTCAAGCACTGGATCGAAATGGGCGAGATGCTCGGCGACAAGGCTCCGAAGATCTTCAACGTCAACTGGTTCCGTGTCGACGAAGACGGCCACTTCATTTGGCCGGGCTTCGGTGACAACCTCCGTGTTCTCGAGTGGATCCTCAAGCGCTGCGATAACGAAGTTGACGCTGTTGAGACGGCAATCGGCTACGTTCCGAAGCCGGAAGACATCAACCTCGAAGGCCTCAAGGACTTCGATGAGGAGAAGCTCGCTTCCATCCTCAAGGTTGATAACGCTAAGTGGGCTAAGGAAGCTGCCGGCGTAGAGGAATTCTACAAGAAGTTCGGCGACAAGCTCCCGCAGGAGCTCAGAGACGAGCTCAACGGCCTCGAAGAGCGCACCAAGGCTTAATCAAAACTTAAATCGTAAGATTTAACGCATAGAAAGCGCCGCTTTTGGTTCACCCCGGAAGCGGCACTTTTGCATATTTATGGATGTTTTTGCACGGCGTTTGGCACAATTTATCCGTCAATTTCCATCGCAAATTACCCTCGAAGCTCAAAACAAAAGCACGCAGATTTAAGTGATCTGCGTGCTTTTCTCATATCTTTGTCCAGCAAAAAGATTTCGCCGTTTGCGAATGGCGACCAAAGGCGTTGCCTTTGGAAACCACCAGCTTTTTGAAAAAAGTTGGATTAAAAACTTTTAATCGCCGTTGTCGGCAACTCGCTTATCTTACCTTCCAGCGGTCGTTATACGTGCCGGAAAGGTCTGCAATCTTGCCGCTGTCTTCTTTCTCTTCCTTCACGTGTGAGGTCGCTCTGCGCTCGTTTAAATATTTCAGGAACAGCTCGCCGTCTACCGGCACAGCCTGCGGCTTGCCCGTCCAGTCGGAAAGGTGAATGGCGTTCGAGATATTCAGGCCGTTAATGCCCTCATAGCCCGGCGCCAGCAGCTCTTCGCCGTACAGAATAGCGTTTGTGAAGTTCTGCAGAATGCCGTTATGCCCAAGCTCAATGTTGTCCGTTTCCACTTCGGTCACGGTCATTTCGGGCTGTGCAAAGCCCTCTTTGCACGTCACGCAGAATTCGCGCTCCGGCACGGCGAGCTTCCACCAGGTCAGCTTGCCTTCTTCCCAAACAAGCTTGCCTTTGTCGCCTGTAATCTCCAAACGGTTCGTGCCCGGGCACTCACCCGTCGTGGTGATGAACGCGCCCGTCGCACCGTTCGGGTACTCGGCGTAAGCCGTCACTTCGTCCTCAACCTCAATGTTGTGCCAATGGCCGTACTTGCAGTGGCCCATCACGCGGTTCGGCATGCCGAAGATCCACTGCCACAAGTCAAGCTGATGCGGGCACTGGTTCAGCAGCACGCCGCCGCCTTCGCCTGCCCACGTCGCACGCCACGTGCCGCTGTCGTAGTATGCCTGTGTGCGGTACCAGTTCGTAATGATCCAAATACAGCGTTTCAGTTCGCCCAGCTCGCCGCTCTGCACGATCTCGCGCATTTTCTGGAACTTCGGGTTCGTGCGCTGATTGTACATGATGCCGAACACCTTGCCGGATTTTTTCGCGGCCGCATTCATTTCCTCCACCTGCTTTGTGTAAACGCCGGCAGGCTTCTCCGTCAGCACGTTCTTGCCCTTTTCAAAAGCATAGATCGCAATGGGGGAGTGGAAGTAATGCGGTGTCGCCACGATCACCGTGTCACACACACCGCTGTCAATCATTTCCTTGTAGTCTTCATAGCACGGTACGCCGGGCAGATTTTCGTCCGCCCAAAGGCGCTTCGATTCCGCAATATCGCACACGGCGGCAAGCTCCATGCCCTTGATATTGCCGGAGAAAATGCTCTTTGCGTGCGCCGAACCCATGTTGCCGATGCCGACAATGCCGACCTTTACTGTTTCGCTCATAAAATTACCTTCTTTCTGTTATTCGATGGTTTTCAAAATATCGTGCAGCGCGTCGGAAGCCACATCAAACGCTTCGTCCGCGTCTTTATATACGCGCTTATGCAGAACGTCCTCGCCCTGCAAGTTTTGCAAGCCGCTGAAATCGTACAAATGCGGCTCCAGCGTCAGCATGTACGGCTTACCCGTTTCCGCCAACGTTTTTAAAATACTCGGCACAGAGCCGTCTCCCTCACCCGCAGGCACCACGCTGCCGTCTTTAAACAGCGCGTCTTTGATGTGCATATAGTCGATGATCGGCGCGAGCGCCTTAAAGTTCACCGCCGGGTCATCGCCGCACTGAATGTAGTTTGCGGGGTCAAATACGCACCGCAGCGCCGGAATGGCTTTGTGCAGCTTCTCCACGCGCTTGAGCGTGTCGCCGTAAATGCCCTTCTCATTCTCGTGGCAGCAGTGTACGCCATTTGCTTCGCCGTAGTCCACCATTTTCTGTATTCGCTCGATCACGGTATCGTGATAAATCTCCGGATTTTTGCCCTCCGGAATATAGAAGCTGAACATACGAATGCGCGTGGTGTGCAGCTTTTTCGCAATCTCCACAGCGCGCTTGAATTTCTCGAAGTGCGGTGCAAAGTCGTCCTCAATGCCGATCTTGCCGATGGGCGAGCCGATGGCGGAAATGCCGATATTGCCCGCTGCAAGCTTCTTTTCAACAACATCAAGCTCCTCGTCCGTCAGGTCTAAAATGCCCTTGCCGTCCACGCCGCGGATTTCCATCAGTGAAATATGCTTGCGGTGCAGCGCCGCAATCTGCCGGTCAAACTCCGGCGAGGCTTCGTCTGCAAACGCGGAAAGTGTAAACTGTGTCATATGCCCTCCTTAGAACGTGCAGCCGGCACGAAGCAGGTTTTCGGCGCTCAGCTTCAGCTCGTCAAACGGGTTGCGGTCGTAGCAATTGTCCTGTTCGATCATTGCATATTGAATGCCTGTCTTCTCGCACGCCTCAATGATGGACTTAAAGTCCATGTTGCCGTCCATCACGGCTGCAAAGCGCTGCTCGTGGCCGTGCATCTTCATGTCCTTAAAGTGGATGACGTCAATGCGTCCCGCCATTTTTTCAATCTGTACCTGTGGCGAGCGCCCACCGTACTGCGTCCAATAAACGTCCAGAATAAAGCCCCATTTTGCCGGGTCGGTCTCCTCCGCCATGTGGTCGATGAGGCACTTGCCGTCAAATTTCTCGTATTCAAAGCCGTGGTTGTGGTAATGCAGCTTCATGCCCGCGTCGTGCAGCTTGTCGGCAGCGGGGCCGAAATCCTTCAAAAACGCGCGCATACCTTCCAGCGAGCCCGTGTATTTCTGCGGCATCATGCCGATGCCCACGTGGTTCGTACCGAAAATGCGGTGGTTCTCAATCACCTTTTCGGTGTTCTCCAGAATGAGCTGCGGGTTCGTATGCGTAATGATGATGGAAAGCCCGTTTTCATCGCAAATCTCGCGGATGATATGCGGGTCAATGTCGCCAAACGCAGAGACCTGCAAAGTCTTGTAGCCGATGTCGTGCAGCTTTTTCGCCGTCTCTCTAAAGTCGGCTTCGTTCTGCGCATAGTCGCGGATGGTGAAGCCCTGTGCGCCGATGATCATGAAAAATTCCTCCCAAAAGTCAGATTATACGCCGGAGTACGCGGAGAAACCGCCGTCCACCGGGATTGTGATGCCGGTCACAAAACCGGACGCGTCATTGTCGATGAGGAAGCGCAGTGTGCCGAGCAGCTCCTCAGGCTTGCCGAAGCGGCCCATCGGGGTCTGCGAGATGATTTTGTGACTGCGCGGGGTCAGGCTGCCGTCCTCGTTAAAGAGCAAGGTGCGGTTCTGATTCGTTGCAAAGAAGCCCGGCGCAATGGCGTTCACGCGGATGTTGCAGTTTGCAAAGTGTACCGCCAGCCACTGCGTGAAGTTCGAGACCGCTGCCTTGGCACCGCTGTACGCCGGGATCTTCGTCAGTGGCGTAAACGCGTTCATCGAGGAGATATTCACAATGCAGCCGCCTGTTTCCAGCATGTCGGTCGCAAATGCCTGCGTCGTCAGCAGCGTGCCGAGAAAGTTCAGGTTGAACACGAACGAAACGCCGTCCTGGTCAAGGTCAAAGAACGACCGCGCGTTTTCGTCCAGCATATCTTCTTTGCTGAAATACTCGCTCGTCGTGGTGCCCTTCGGGTTGTTGCCGCCCGCACCGTTGATGAGCACCTCGCACGGGCCGAATTCTTCCAGCACAACGTCATGCGCTTTTTTCAGGCTCTCTTTGTCCAGCACATTCGCCTGCACGGCAATGGCCTCACCGCCCGCCTTGCGGATACCCTCCGCCTCGCGCTCCGCAGCCTCCAAGTTGAGGTCAAGCAGTGCGATTTTGTGCCCGTCTGCGGCAAGCGCGCGGGAAAAAGCGCTGCAAAGCACGCCGCCCGCGCCGGTAATGACAATATTCATAGGAAATTCCTCCTTATTATAACGTGACTTTTATTCGCTGAATAACTTGCGGCTATTTTCCACGCAAAGGTCGGTCAGCAGCTTCAGCGCCGCCTTTTCGCTGAGGAACGTGCCGTCCATAAGCTCTTCCGCCACCCTGTTGCACAGCACGCGGCGGAAATAATCGTGGCGCGCATAGGAAAGGAAGCTGCGGCTGTCCGTCAGCATGCCGGTAAACTGCCCAAGGTGGCCGGTTTCCGCCATAATGTTCAGCTGCTCCTCCATGCCGCGCTTGTGGTCACAGAACCACCACGCTGCGCCGGGCACAACGCCCTTAAAACTGCCCGCCGTCGTCGCAAGCGCCATATACATCGAAGGCTCCAGCGTGTACAAAATCGTGTGCGGCAGAGAATCCCTGCGGTCCATCGCGTCCAAAAGCGCTGCAACTTCGTGCTCCGGGATCGGGTCGCCCACGCAATCGCCGCCGGCGTCCGGACCCACGGCCTCAAACAGCCGCGTGCATGCGTTGCGCTTTACGTTCAGGTGCAGCTGCATCGTCACATTATGCGCCTTGTATTCGTGCGCCAAATACACATACATTTCAAATAGAAAATTACGGAACTCGTTTTCCGGGATTGTCTTTCCCTTCAGCGCCTTTTTAAACGTCTCCGCGGCATCGCAGCTTTTGTCTTTCTTCGGGAAGCCCTCAATGCCGATATCGCTCACGCGGCAGCCGTTCTCGCAGAAGAAATCAAGCCGCTTTGAAAGCGCCGTTTTCAGGTCGTCGAGCGTCTCCACACTAAAACTGCACACCTCGCCGAGGTGCAAGGCGTAGTCGCGATAGTTCGCGCGGCAAATGTTCAGCGCCGCGTCCGTGCGGAACGAGGGCACCACGCGCACCGGGAAGTTCTTCTCCTTCGCAATTTCCTTGTGGTATTCCAAAGAATCTGCCGGGTCGTCCGTTGTCGCCACAAGCTCCACATGGCTTTGCAGCATCAGTTTGCGCGGGGAGAGGTGGTGTTCTCTGATATACGCGTTTGCGCGGTCAAAAATATCGTCCGCACTTTCCGCTGTCAGTGTGTCTTCAATGCCGAAAAACATCGAAAGCTCCATGTGTGACCACACATAAAGCGGGTTGCCCATCGCGGTCTCGAGGCACGCCGCCCACGCGCGGAACTTCTCACGCGGCGCCGCGTCGCCTGTGATGAGCGCCTCCGGCACGCCGCAGGCACGCATCAAACGCCACTTGTAGTGGTCGCCGCCCAGCCAGATCTGCGCAATATCCGGGAATTCCCTGTCCTCCAAAATCTCCTTCGGCGAGAGATGGCAGTGGTAGTCGACGATCGGCAGGTCGCGCACCGCGTCATATAAATTCTTAGCAACATCGCTTTTCAAAAACAGATCGTTTCGCATCTGAATAAACTCCTTTCGGGCGGCAGAAAAAGGCAAAGTTTCCCCACCGCTGCTACTGTAAGTATAGCACGATGAATTGCAAAATAAATGATATATTGCGGCACATATATTGCAAATCGGTGCAAAATGTGCTATGATTTCTCCAAAGAAAGAGGGTGAAAAACGTGGAAACAGGTAAAAATGACGAAATGCTGCGACAAGATTTTCAGCTTTCACACAATCGAGACCCCTATTTTCGCACCATGGAGTTTCATGCGCACGATTTTTTGGAGCTCTATTACTTTTTGGACGGCAGCGTGACGTATTATATTGAAGATCAGGTCTACGACCTTTGTCCCGGCGATCTGCTCATTATTCCCGCCGGCAAAATGCACCGCCCCGTCATCGCAAACGAGCACGCCGCCTACGAGCGCATGGTGCTGTGGATCACCCCGCAGTACCTACAAAGCATCGACAGCCCCGCGGGTGACCTGCAAAAAAATCTGCAAAAGGTGGGGGAGCACGGATACTGCGTGCCTTTTCGCGGCGATGAAACGGTGTTTGTCACGGCACTCTTAAAAAAGCTCTTGTATATGCAGAAAAACGATACCGACCCTAAGTTCTGCGCCGGCGCCGTAGAGCTGTACCTGTGGACGATTTTCCGCTCCTACGGCGTTATCGATACCACGCACCGCAATGAAACACAGGTCATCCCGCAGGTCATTCGCTATATCACGGAGCATTTCAGCGAGCCTTTAACGCTCGAAGACATCGCCGCAGAGTTCTTTGTCAGCAAATCGTACTTAAACCGCCACTTTAAAGCATATACCAATTCCACCGTGTACGCCTACATCATGGCGCTTCGGCTCACCCATGCCCGCCGTATGCTGCGCGAAGGCATCCCTGCCGTAGAAGCCGGCCGCGAGTGCGGCTTTTCCGATTATTCCACATTCTACAAAGCCTTCAAAACCCAAACCGGCCTTTCACCCCAGCAGTTTAAAAGCCGGGCTTGATTTTGGAAAAATGCGTATGCTTCACGCGCTTTCGCAGCCGCAGACAGAACATAGGAAGAGCGGCTGACGTTTTCTTAAAATTTCCTGACAAGCATTTACAACCGAAATCAAATTCGCTATAATGGAGATAACAAAAATCAATGCGCGGCGAAACAGCGGCGGCATGTCGACTGCGGGTATCTGCGCGAAAGGACGGTAGAAATTTATGGCTTTTTGTGAAAAATGCGGAGCACAGATCCCCGAAAACGGCACCTTCTGCGCAGCTTGCGGTGCGCCCGTAGCGGCACAGGCGCAGCCCACCCGGATCCCGGAGCAGCCGGCAGCACAGCCGCAGGCACCCGAGCAGCAGCCCCAGCCGCCGGTTTACCCGCAGCAGCCCGTATACCAGCAGCCGGTCTATCCCCAGCAGCCTGCGTATGACCCGGCAGATCACACCGCAGAGTTCGACCCGGAGGATGTCTCCCAGAATAAGGTCATCGCCATGGCAGCGTACATTCTCGGCACCGTCGGCATCATCATCGCACTGCTTGCGGCACCGCAGAGCAAATACGCGGCGTTCCATTCCCGTCAGGCGTTGAAGCTCGACATCGTCAGCACCCTGCTGCTCATCGTTTCCGCTGTGCTTGCTTTCACGTTCATTGTGCCGATTGCCGGCGCTGTCTGCATTGCAATTCTCTTCGTCGTGCGCATCATCTGCTTCTTCCAGGTATGCAGCGGCAAAGCAAAGGACGCCGCCATCATCGGCAAGCTGCCGTTCTTAAAGTAAGAGAACAAGCTGACGGCAACCTTGGTTAAAAGTTTTTGATCCAACTTTTTTCAAAGAAGTTGAAACCGAACTTCTCGTTCGGTTGTGGATTCCAAAGGAGAAACCTTTGGTCGCCATTTGCAAATGGCGAAACCCTGTTGCGTTCGCAAAAACTAGGAAGGTAGGCTAAACAGTCCGGTGGACTGTTTAGCCGTAGGAAACCCAGTTGCATGGGTTTCCTGAAAGGGCGGCTTTGTGCCGCCCTTTTTTAATACACTGCACTAGCAAACCTCACAGCACCTTTCTTTTGTCCAAAACTTTCTCCCCACCCATGCACTTTTTCCTTGCTTTTTCGCCCTAATCAGGTATAATTAAACTAAGTATGTATTGTATGAAAACCGTCGAAGCCACAACGACCTCGACGATAAGCAGATAAAAAGGACGGAAAGAAACTATGGCTGATTTTGAGCCGTTTTTTGAACTGAAAAATCAATATAGAGAGTTCTGCCCGGTCTTGCTGCAAAGCGGCGCGCTGTACCGTGAAGAGCCCACCGCGTCCGCCGAAGCGGAAGAGACCGAAACTGCGGAAGTTGCTCTCCCCGCAGAGCAGGAAGAAGCGGCTTCCCCGCGCACATTCCTGCGTCTCGCATTCCGCAATATCGACCCCCGTGCCGTGACAAGCGTTTATGTCGATATCCACATTTTCGACAAAGCCACAAACGAGCTCGCCGTCGTGCGCGACCGCCGCTATCTCGTGCCTATTTTGGGCCGCGATGCGGTCTTCGGCGCAGACGAGGAGATCGACGTTGATGACGCCGCGTACAGCTTCTCCGTCGCCATTAAGAAGGTGCAGTTCGAGGGCGAAGACGTGTTCTGGAACGGCAGTGCCTCACTGCTGTTTGAAAATCTCCCCGAACAGGCGAAAATCGCGGACGTCATGGAGGACGAAGATCTCCGCGCACAGTATCAGCGCGATTTCACCGAAATGGCAGAGGATAAAGAAGCTGCGGCGCAGTTCGTCCCGCAGGAATACAAAGACCTCTGGATGTGCGCCTGCGGTGAAGTGAACCACAAAGATGAAGAAAAATGCGCCGCCTGCGGTGCCGAGTACGGGCCCCAGCACGCACTGTTTGAAGACGAAGAAAAGCTGAAAGAAAACCTCGAAGCCTATAACAAGGCTGAAGCTGAAAAGGCCGAGGCCGCCCGCATCGCCGCAGAAAAGAAAGCGGCAGAGGAAAAAGCCGCCGCCGAAGCTGCCGCCCGCAAAGCGGCAGAGGAAAAGGCTGCTGCTGAGGAAGCTGCCCGCAAAAAGCGGCTCCACCGCAAAATTTTCCTGTCCGTTTCCATTCCGCTCGCCGTCCTCATCGCCGCGTTCGTCGTGGTGCTCATCGTCTACATCATCCCGCAGAACCACTATAACGATGCCGCCGCCTTGCTCGAAGCCGGCAAGTATGACGAAGCCATCACCGCGTTCACGGCGCTCGACGGATACAGCGACAGCGCCGCCCGTATCACGGAGGCAGAGTACAAAAAAGCCTGTGACCTGCTCGAAAACGAGAAATTCGCAGAAGCCATCGAAGCCTTCACCGCCCTCGGCGATTACGAAGACAGCAAAGATCGGATCACCGAGGCCGAGTACCGCCGTGCCGTAAAGACGTTTGAAAGCGGCGCATACGAAGACGCGTTAAATCTCCTTGAGCCCCTCAAGGATTACAAGGATGCCGCCGAAAAAATCGAGACCTGTCACTATGAGCTCGGCATGAAGGCCATCGAAGCGGATAACTTAAAGTCTGCCGCCGCGCATTTTAAAGAAGTCAACGCGGAGCAGAATAAGAAAATGCAGGCCGCATTCTGTGATAAAGGCATCGCGTTCTACGAAAAGGGCGACGAAGAAAAAGCACTCACCTATTTTGAGTATGTCACCGATAAAGACCTTCTCCCGAAGATTGACGCCGCCTACTACGCGCAGGCGTTAAAGCTCGTCGAAGACGGCGAGTACGACAAGGCGACCGAAATTTTCGCAAAGCTCGGCGAATATGAAGACTGCCCGACACAGCTTCTGCGCATCCACGCGCTGAAAGCGGAGCAGTATTACAACAACGCCGATTACGAAAACGCCATCGCGGAGTTCAAGGCCGCCGGCGATTACGGCGACGCTGCCTCCCGCATCACGGAGGCGACTTACCGTCTCGGCGCACAGCAGCTCGCAAACGGCGAGGTGCGCAAAGCCTACGATACGCTCTATCCCATCCGCAGCTACGACCCCGCCTATATGCTCCTTGTCTCCAATTCGCAGTTCTATATCCAGATCTACGACGTAGGCGCCGGCCCCAACCCCTTAAACGAAAACTAAAACCCAGCGCCCGCAGAGTCATCTTCTGCGGGCGCTTTTTGTATAAAAAACGACCCCGAGTTTCAAATCCTCGGGGTCGATCCATCTTCAAATTATCAATAACCTTACTTTCCAAAGCTTCCGCGCAGCAGCATGGCGGCGTGCTCGCGGCGCAGCTCCTCGCACAGTGCGTAAAGGCTCCACTTGTCGTTGTGTTCCGTGTGTACGGCTTTCAACGGAATGGGCGCGATACCCGCTTTTTTGTACGCTGCAAGGAACACGTCCAGCATCTCACCCGCAAAGCCGGAGAAAATCAGCACCTCCGGCAGCTTGTAGCCCGCCGGGGCTTTCTGCACGTTCGCGTTCACTTTCTCGCCGCACAGCGCTGCAACTGCGCGGTCACGGTCGGCGTTCGTCAGCCGTCTTGCCGTCAGGTGCAGCTCTCTGCACAGCGCGGAAAGCTGCTTTTCCTTCGCAGCGTCTTCAACATGGTATAAAACAAGAGCCATACGTTTCTCCTTACTCCTCGCACAGCGGGCGGAACAAGTCGCCGCGGCGCTTCATCATGCGGTAACGGAGGATCATCATAATCAGCACCCCAAAGCGTGCCGCAGATTCGATCACGTTCACCGTGAAGATCGCCGTGTCGTTCGCGCCGAGCGCCGTGTAGACCGAAACGCCGAAGAACGGCAAAAGCGAGTTGCTCAGCGTCACAAACAGCGTGTAAATGCTGATGATGAGCGCGCGGTTCTTTTTCGGCGTCGCCTGCAAAAGTAGCTGTACCACGCACATGTTCGTCGCACCCTGCGGAATGTTGCCGATGAGCGCCAGAATCATAAAATACGGCATACGCGCGCTTTGCGGCAGCAACGTCATAGAAGCCACCGTAATGGGGCAGAGCAGCAAGCCCGCGCATACGAAAATGATTGTAAAATGCTCGGATTTGCGGCGGCACAGTTTCGAGAAAAAGCCGATGAAGATCATCTGGCAAATGGAACACAAAGCCTGAAAAAAGCTCAGCTGCGCTTCGTTCATGCCGGCATATTTTGTCTCCGCTATGTACCAAAGGCTCCAGTCCAGGTGCCACGAAAGGTAAAACAGCATGATGCAGATGAAAAAGCCGCGGAACGGCTTGCTGCGTACCATCTGGTTCAAAGCTTCCGGGAACATTTTCAGTCCCATCTCCTGCTTTTCTTCCGCCTTGCGCGGCGGACAGGGGATGCGGCGCAGCACAAGCGCCTGCAAAAGCATGCATACGCCTGCAATATAAAAGAAAATGCGCAGCACAATGAGTTTTCCCTCGGTGTCCGGCATCAGCGTCATGACATTGCCGCACAAAAGCGGCACCACAATGCCCACAAAGAACAGACACCGGCTGCGGAACGTGAACACGCTGTTGCGCAGGCCCGGCTCCACCGCGTCACCGAAGAATGTCTGCCACTGCGCGTTATACAGCGCAATGCCGCCCACCGTCATGCCGAGAAACATAAAAAATGCCGTCATGCGGTGCTCGCCGAACAGCGGCACAGAGCCGTAAGCAAAATACGCCGCGCTCAAAAACAGCGCCAGTACGAACGGCACCGTGCGGCTCGTCTTCGTACGGTTCGCAAGGAATCCCACCGGAATCATACAGATGCCCGCCACCATGTTCGGCACCATCTGCACAAGGCCGATCTGCGTGTCCGTCGCGCCAAGATTCGTCGCATACAAATTGTTCGCCAGCGAGTAAAGCGAAACGGCATACTGCAATAAAAAGCCCTCAATGCCGAAAAGGCACAGCATGCGCAGTTTCGGATCAGACTGCAGCGATTGGACCGGATGAAATGTAAATTTACCCATAGATGTTCTCCCCTGAGAAAAATAAGCGGCGCACCGAATACACGCGCCCTATCCATTATAAACGAAAACCGGGCAAAGACAAGCCTTACCCGGAATTTTCATCGTTTTATTTTTTGTAAACGCATTTGCCGCCCAAATACGTCGCCTCGGCTTCAATACGGTGCAGCGTGTTGGCGTCCGCCTTGAACGGATCTTCGGAAAGCACCACAAAGTCCGCAAGCTGTCCGTTTGCAATCTCGCCCTTTTTGCCTTCCTCAAATGATGCTACCGCGCCGCTTTTTGTAAACGAGTCGATGGCCTCCCGTACCGTCAGCGCTTCCTCCGGGCGATACGGTGCGTTCGTTGAGCCAATGCTTCGCCGCGTTACCGCGCACTCCATACCGCGCATCACGTTCGGCTCCTCCACCGGCGCGTCCGAGCCGTTCGAGAACGGAATGCGCGCGTTCAAAAGCGTCTTAGCCGGGTAACTCGTGCCCGCCAATTCATCGCCCACACGCTCGCGCACAATGTGCGTGTCGTAGTCGAGGAAGATCGACTGCAAATTCACGCGCAGCTTTAATTTCTTCATGCGCTCAATCTGGTCACGCCGCACAATCTGGCAGTGCACGATGCCATGTCGGTGGTCGTCGCGCGGGTGCTCATGAAGCGCCTTTTCGTAAGCGTCCAATACGTTGTCGAGCGCCCCGTCGCCGATGGCGTGTACCGCAACGGAAAGTCCCTTTTCGTTCGCAAGAGAGATAAGCCCGTTCAATTCCGCATTCGTGTATAGCGGAATGCCGCGTGCGTTCTCATCGTCTGCATACGGGCGGCTTAAACACGCTGTGCGTGCGCCGAGCGACCCGTCCGAGATGATCTTCAGCGGTCCCGCGCGGAACATATCGTCTTCAAAATACGCATCGCCGCTCTCGATATATTCAGAAAGCGCCTCTACGTTCGTAAACTGTGCCTGCTCGTTCACGCGCACCGTCATCAGCCCCGGCGTTCTCAAAAGCTTCTGCACCGTCTTGTACGGCACACCGGGGAACGTCTCGTAGTCGTCGCTTTGGCAAGAGGTGATGCCGTAACGGTTCAGCCGCTTGCAGGAGGCGCGCAGCATTGCACACAGCTGCGCCTCATCCGGCTCCGGAATGCCCGCGTACACCACCGCTACGGCGTTTTCAAAAAACTGCCCGTTCGGCTCGCCGTTTTCATCTAAAGCAAAGCTGCCGCCCGCCACTTGCGGCGTGTCCTTCGTAATGCCCAACACTTCCAGCGCCTTCGAGTTCACTACGCAGATGTGCCCGCATGCCCGCGTAATGCAGATCGGGTGTTCGGTAGAGACAGAATCCAAATCCCACCGCGTCGGAAAGCGGCGCTCGTCTGCAAAATAATCGTGGTTAAAGCCGCGCCCCTGCACCCACGTGCCGGGTGTTACGCCCGTTTCCTTTATATAGGTGCGCAGACAGTCGAGCATCTCCTTTAAAGACGTCGTGTGCGCGCCGAGGTTCGCCATTGTCAGCACATTGCCGAGGTTCAGCACATGCATGTGTGAGTCATTAAACCCCGCGCAGACGAATTTTCCGCCTAAATCGACTACTTCATCTGCCGTGGCTTTATCCGTCTCGCCCACAAAGCAGAATTTCCCGTTTTCCACCGCAAAATCCGTCACAAAGCCGTTTCCCGTGTAAATCGTGCCGTTTTTATAAACCGTCCGCATATTGTCTCCCCGTTTCCATCCGTTTTCTCCAGTATAAAACAAGGGGAAAGCCCCTGTCAAGTTGAAAAAGCCTGACTTTTCCCGCGCGCCGTTCCATCTTGTTTTTATTCGTAAAGAGAAAAATAGCGCACGGCATAATGAAATTCCATACAGCTTACTAAAATATCAAAAATGAAATAGTAGATATGTCAATATAACATTTTACAATTCGATTTAATGTGCGTATAATACAGATGCTTCCAAATACAGTTTACAAAAAAGTAACAAGATATTTGGTCAATGTCAACAAAAACGTGTGCTCTTGTGACCGTGTCTTGTTGCTGCTGTTCACAGCGGCGAAAGATGCGGTCGTGTGCCCTTTTGGGGCGCAGCGCTGAAGGGGGAATTTTTGCCCGGTGATATTGAAATGGAAGGTAAAATTTTGAGAAAGAAAGGGAAAAACAATGAAAGCAAAGAAAACAAAGCTGGCTTTGTGGATCTGCGCTATTGTGGTGCTGCTCGTCGCAAGCATTCTGGTTCCTTCGGTGCAGAAGACCGAAACGATTCAGGTGACCATGCGTGACGCGGTTCTGCATGAGACGAACAGAATCAGCCTCTTTGGCATCAAAGATGTCAACCCGGCGTTGATCTCCGCCATGGTGGTCTCGGGCATCTTGCTGGTGTTTGCGGTCATCGTGCGCATTTTCGTCATTCCGCGCTTTAAGATGGTGCCCGGAAAGTTCCAGATGCTCCTTGAGCAGGCGGTAGACCTGTTCGACGGCATGGCTAAGTCCAACAGCCCGGGGCGCAGCGGCTTCCTCGGTGCGTACATCTTCACGGCCGGCGCGTACATTTTCATCGGTACGCTCTTTGAACTGTTCGGCATTCAGGCTATCACAACGGAGGGCTCGCCCATCACGCTTCCGGCGCCGCTGTCCGATGTCAACGCCGCCATCGCCATGGGCTGCTTCTCGTACCTCGTCATTCTGGGCGGCGGTATCGCGTATAACGGCTTCAAAGGCGTGGGCAGCACTTTAAAGGAGTTCTCGCTGCCGATTTCCATGAGCTTCCGTCTGTTCGGTGCGCTTTTAAGCGGCCTGCTCGTTACGGAGCTTGTGTATTATTATGTGAATCTGAGCTTTGTGCTGCCGGTCATCGTGGGCGTTATGTTCACGCTGCTGCACGCGCTCATTCAGGCATATGTTTTGACGATGCTCGTCGCGCTCTATTTCGGCGAGGTTTCCGAGAAGCAGGAACCGAAAAAGAAAAAAGTAAAAGCAGAAGCTGAAAATTAACCTACGGAGGGAAAATATCATGAACGCAAAACAGAGAAAGTTAAAGAAGCTTGCCATCATTCTGCTGGCAGTCATCGCCATCCTCGCCATCTCCATTCCGGTATTCGCCGCAACAAACGGTGATGCCGCAACCACCACGGCAACAGCCGAAACCGCAGTAGAAGCTGCAGCCACCACCGCAGACAGCACAACCGGCCTTAAGGCACTTGCTTCCGCTATTGCAGTCGGTATTGCAGCCGCCGGCGGTGCAGTCGGTATGGGCCTCTCCGCAGGTAAGGCTGTTGAGGGCATCGCACGTCAGCCGGAGGCTGAAAGCAAGATTCGTACCACCCTCATGCTCGGCCTCGTCTTTATCGAGACGGCCATCATTTATGCCCTGCTCGTTGTTATCCTCATCATCTTCGTCCTGTAAAGGAGAGTGCAGATCGTGAACATCCCACTGAATATTGATTGGCAGCAGATTTTGCTGCATGTACTGAATTTCGTCATTTTGTTCGGCGGCCTGTATTTCCTTTTGTACAAGCCGGTCAAGAACTTCATGGCAAAGCGCGAAGCGCATTATGCCGAAATGGCACAGAAGGCCCAAAGTGAACTCGATTCCGCCGAAAAGATCAAGGCGGATTATCAGGAGCAGCTCAAGTCCGTTGAGGGCGAGATCAGCGCAAAGAGATCCGAAGCGCAGAAAGAGCTCGACCGCAGCGTACAGCAGCAGCTTTCCGATGCCCATGCACAGGCGGATAAGATCGTCGCCGATGCGCAGAAGGATGCCGCCCGTGTACATGATAAGATGATCGCAGACGCACAGAAGGAGCTTACCGAGCTCGCTATGGAAGCGACCAAGAAGCTTGTTTATAAAGACGGCGATCCGTATGACGCGTTCCTCGATCAGGCAGAGAGGGGAGAGCCGAATGCGTAATGCAGATGAAAAGGCCGTAGCCGTTCTCCGCGGCAGCCGCCGCCCGGATGCCGAACAGGAAAAACGCTTTGCGGAATTCCTGCTGCGTACCTATGGCCGTGAGATTCCGCTCACCTTTGAAGAAGATAAAATGCTGAACGGCTTCACGCTTACCGTCGGCACCGATGTGTACGATTGGAGCCTCAAAAGCCGTCTGCGCCAGTTTGAAGAAAAGCTAAAGGCGTTAAAGTCCGGCAGCGATTCCGTCATTCCGCTGATGAAGGAAGCCGTTGAAGATTTTACCCCATCCGCAGAAGCGGAAGAGACCGGTACGGTTCTCACCGTTGGCGATGAGATCGCCGTTGTCAGCGGCCTTGAACATGCCGCCTACGGCGAGATTCTCCTGTTCTCCTCCGGCGTTAAGGGCATGGTGCAGGACCTGCGCCGCAATGAGATCGGCTGCGTCCTCTTTGGCGACGATGCCGAGATCACCGAGGGCAGCCTTGTGCGCAGAAGCGGCAAGACCGCCGGTATCCCGGTCGGCGACGGCTTCCTCGGCCGTGTTGTCGATGCACTCGGCACGCCGATCGACGGCAAGGGTGACATCAGCGCCGAGGGCTACCGCCCCATCGAGTGCCCCGCACCGGGCATTGTCGACCGCCAGCCGGTCAACGCGCCTATGGAAACCGGCCTTCTCGCCATCGATTCCATGTTCCCGATTGGCCGCGGTCAGCGTGAGCTTATCATCGGCGACCGCCAGACCGGTAAAACCGCCGTCGCGCTCGATACCATTTTGAACCAGAAGGGTAAGAACGTCGTTTGCATCTATGTCGCCATCGGTCAGAAGTCCAGCTCCGTTGCACAGCTTGTGGAGACCTTAAAGCGCCGCGGCGCCATGGATTACACCATCGTCGTCAACGCATCTGCCAGTGACCCGGCTTCCTTGCAATACATCGCACCGTATGCCGGCTGCGCACTCGGCGAGCACTTCATGTATCAGGGCAGAGATGTCCTCATCGTGTACGATGACCTTTCAAAGCACGCCATTGCGTACCGTGCACTGAGCCTGCTTTTGGAGCGTTCCCCGGGTCGTGAAGCGTATCCGGGTGACGTTTTCTATCTGCATTCCCGTTTGTTGGAGCGTTCCGCGCATCTTTCCGATGCCCTCGGCGGCGGCAGCATGACGGCATTGCCGATTGTTGAAACGCAGGCGGGCGACGTTTCCGCTTACATCCCGACGAACATTATTTCCATCACAGACGGTCAGATCTTCCTTGAGAGCGACCTGTTCTTCTCCGGCCAGCGTCCGGCTGTTAACGTCGGTCTTTCGGTTTCCCGTGTCGGCGGCGATGCCCAGACAAAGGCCATGAAAAAGGCAGCGGGCGGCATCCGTCTGGACCTTGCCCAGTACCGCGAAATGGAAGTTTTCACCCAGTTCTCCAGCGACCTCGACGAGACCACAAAGCGTCAGCTCACCTACGGTCAGAGCCTTATGCGTCTGCTGCGTCAGCCGCAGTACCATCCGATGAGTCAGCACGATCAGGTCATCACGCTCGTCTCCGCCCTGCACCACGTCATGCAGGACGTCCCGCTTGACGATATGGGTCGTTTCCACACGGAGCTTATCAAGTACGCCGAGGAGAATATGAGCGATGTCTGCCGCCGTGTCGATACCACCGGTCAGCTTTCCGACTCCGACCGCGAAGAGATTTTGAAAGTCGCGAAGGAATTCCTCGAAAAGTACAAGGCGGAAAACCCGCAGAACGCGTAAGCGCTCGGAAAGGCGGTTTTCGCTATGGCTAATACAAAAGAGATTAAAACCAGAATCGAAAGCGTTAAGGATACGCGTAAAATCACAAACGCCATGTATCTTATCGCTTCCACAAAGCTGCGCAAAGCACGCAACGATTTGGACCGCACGCGCCCGTATTTCGAGGCGCTGCGCACGGAGATCAAGCGTATTTTCCGTACCCAGAACGACGTGGACAGCCGCTATTTCTACCCCCCCGAGGGCGAGCCGCCGCTGGAGGGCACCTACGCGTGCCTCGTCATCACGGCGGATAAGGGCCTCGCGGGCGCATACAACCAGAACGTCATCAAGGAAGCTATGCACATGCTCGATGAGCATCCCGACACGAAGCTCTACGTTGTAGGCGAATATGGCCGCCACTTCTTTACGCAGCACAATATCCCCATGGAGCACAGCTTCCTCTATACGGCACAGAACCCCACCATGCAGCGCGCGAGAGAAATTTGCGACATCCTGCTCGAGGGCTACGACCGCGGGGATTTTAAGAAGATTTTTGTCATTTATACCGATATGGAGAACAGCCTCACGTCCTCTGCACACTGCACGCGTCTGCTGCCGTTCCACCGCGCCTATTTCCAGACGGATACGGTGGAAAAGGCGGTCACCACGCCGTTCGAGTTTGTGCCCTCCGTGCAGGCGGTTCTCAACAACATCATGCAAAGCTACGTTTCGGGCTTTATTTACAGTGCCCTCATCGATAGCTTCTGCAGCGAGCAAAATGCCCGCATGACGGCGATGGATTCCGCCAACAGCAACGCGGAAAAGCTCCTCGCAGAGCTTTCCTTGCAGTATAACCGCGTGCGTCAGGCTGCCATCACGCAGGAGATTACAGAGGTCTCCGCCGGTGCGAAGGCACAGCGTCAAAAACACAGGAAGGAAGCGTGAACAACGTGAATACAGGTAAGATCGTACAGATCTCCGGCCCGGTCATCGACGTACAGTTCGAGTCCGGCGTTCTGCCGAAAATCAGAGAAGCCCTTTCGCTTACCGTGGACGGACGGCGGTATGTGATGGAGGTTGCCCAGCATGTGGGTGACAACACGGTCCGCTGCGTCATGCTTTCCGGCAGTGAGGGTCTTTCCCGCGGTATGCAGGTTGAGGCTCCGGGCAAAACCATCGAAGTGCCGGTGGGCGAAAACACGCTCGGCCGCATGTTCAACGTGCTCGGCGATCCCATCGACGGCGGCGAAGCCGTTCCCGCAACCGAGCCGCACAAAAGCATTTACAGAAAAGCTCCGTCGTTTGACGAGCAGAACCCGGCCGTCGAGATCCTCGAGACCGGCATCAAGGTCATCGACCTTCTGGAGCCGTACCCGAAGGGCGGCAAAATCGGTCTGTTCGGCGGCGCAGGCGTCGGCAAGACCGTCCTTATCCAGGAGCTCATCCACAACGTCGCCATGGAGCACGGCGGTTACTCCGTGTTTACCGGCGTCGGCGAGCGCAGCCGTGAGGGTAACGACCTCTGGCGTGAAATGCGTGAAAGCGGTGTCGGCGATAAAACGGCGCTCGTCTTCGGCCAGATGAACGAGTCCCCGGGCGTGCGTATGCGTGTCGCCCTCTCCGGCCTCACCATGGCAGAGCATTTCCGTGACGAAGAGCATAAGGACGTCCTGCTCTTCATCGATAACATCTTCCGTTTCGTGCAGGCAGGCAGTGAGGTTTCCACGCTTCTCGGCCGTATGCCTTCCGCCGTCGGTTATCAGCCGACCCTCGCAAACGAAATGGGCGAGCTGCAGGAGCGCATCACCTCCACAAAAGACGGCTCCGTCACCTCGGTTCAGGCCGTTTACGTGCCTGCCGATGACCTTACCGACCCGGCCCCGGCCACAACGTTCGCCCACCTCGACGCTACGACTGTTTTGAGCCGTAAGATTGCCGAGCAGGGCATTTACCCCGCCGTTGATCCGCTGGAGTCCACCTCCCGTATCCTCGAAGCCGACGTTGTCGGCGAGGAGCACTACCGCATCGCGCGTGAAGTGCAGGAGACCCTCCAAAAGTACAGCGAGCTGCAGGACATCATCGCCATCCTCGGTATGGACGAGCTTAGCGACGAAGACCAGCTCACCGTGCAGCGCGCGAGAAAGATCCAGCGTTTCCTCTCGCAGCCGATGCACGTCGCAGAAAAGTTCTCCAGCGTGCCGGGCGTTTACGTCCCGCTCAAAGAGACGCTGCGCGGCTTCAAGGCCATCGTAGACGGCGAAATGGACCAGTACCCCGAGGCGGCGTTCTATAACGTAGGTACGCTCGAGGACGTCATCGCGAAAGCGAAGCAGTTAGAGGCGGAGGCGATCTGATGCGTACATTTCAGATGCACCTGCTTGAAGCCGATAAGGTCTTTTTCGAGGGAGAGTGCGAGTCGCTTGTCGTGCCCACAACGGTCGGCCAGTACGGCATTCTGGCGGGTCACAGCAATATGATCTCCGCCGTCGTGCCGGGCGTGCTCTCTTACCGCGCACCGGGTAAGGAGTGGCGCACCGCTGCCGTTTCCGAGGGCATGGTGAAGGTCGAGGGCAACGATATCCTCGTGCTTGTAGACTCCGCCGAGTACCCGGAAGAGATCGATGCCAAACGTGCACAGCGCGCCGCCGATGAGGCGAAGGAGGCCATCCTCCAAAAGCGCAGCGTGCGCGAATACCGCACTGCGCAGGCGAACCTTGCCCGCGCCATCAACCGCCTGCGCGTCAAGAAAAACGCGAGATAAGGCGGCAAAAACCACACCGAATTTCCAAATATGCAAAAAGCGTTCCGAGCATTCGGGACGCTTTTTGCATATTTCACACAAAGGGTTTGCTTTTTTCATGAACTTTCGAAATTTCGCAAAAACTGCGGTACAAAACGGCGGAATGTGCTATAATGAACGCGAATACCGGCGGAAAAGTACGCCGGAAAGTTGTATTGAAATTCAGTTTAAAGGAGTCAAAAGCATGATCAAAGTCGGTTTTATCGATTACTATTTAGACGAGTGGCACGCCAATAACTACGTTCACATGCTGCGCGATTACTCAAACGGCGAGGTAGAAGCCGTGTACGCCTGGGCTGAAATCGACAGCCCCGAGGACGGCCTCACAACGGACGCATGGTGCGAAAAATACGGCCTCACCCGCATGATGACGCAGGAGGAGCTCATCGAAAAGAGTGACGTTCTGCTCGTGCTCGCCCCGCGCGACCCGAAAAAGCACGAAGAACTCGCAAACCTCGCGCTGCGCTCCGGCAAGCGCTGTTATGTGGATAAAACCTTCGCGCCGGATCACTTCGCTGCAAAGCGTATGCTCGACCTTGCCGAGCAGAGCGGCACGCCGTGCTGGTCGTCTTCCGCGCTGCGTTTTGCGGAGGAGTATCAGGCAGCGGATAAAACGAACATCAAGGGCGTCAATACATGGGGTCCGAACGGTTTTGAGGATTACGCCATCCACCAGCTGGAGCCGATCTTCATGATGATGCAGGCTCCCGCGACGGAAGTCATGCACCTGACAAACGACGAGGTGTACACCGGCGTTCTGCGCTTTGCGGACGGCCGCACCGCAACGCTTTCCGGCTACGCAAAGGGCTCGCCGTTCATGATGAACATTGCGCGCTCCACGGAAAATTCCGTACTGGAAATTTGCTCCGATTACTTCCGCCACTTCATTGAGGCGCTCGTCGAGTTCTTCAAAAACGGCACCATCCCTGCCCCGCACAGCGAGACGCTCTCCATCATCAGCGCCTGGGGCGCCCTTATGGAAGCCGAAAAGACCCCCGGCATCTGGGTCAAAGTCCCGAAGGACTGAGTTTGTCACTGCAAAAACCGTCACAACGCACGCATCTTTGACTGCAAAAGGCTTCTTCCAAAAGCGCGACTATGCGGCCATTAAAGAACAGCAAGTAGAGCGTTACGGCGTCTGGCTCACGAATTTCGTTATGATAAAAACGATATAAAAAAGATAGTCTTTCTAAGCGAAACGAACGCTTTGAAAGGCTATCTTTTTCTATGCGTGCGAAAATGTACGTTTATTTCTTCGGTTTCGGCGCGGCGGGGTCGGTGAGTTCGGGGAGCGCGCCGCCGGAGACCGCCCAGAAATATAAACTTGCGATGCTGCAATACGGTGAAAAACGTTTGCGGTACCGCTCGAACCGTGCGCGGTCGATCTCCTTGTGGCGGTAGACCATGCGCATGCCGCGCAAAATGGCGAGGTCGCCGTAGCTGAACACATTCGGGCGCTGTAGGCAGAATAAAAGCAGCATTTCCGCTGTCCACACGCCGATGCCCTTGAGCGCGCTGAGCTCGAGGATGACCTCTTCATCCGGCTTTTCGACGATGCTGATTAAATCAAATTCGCCCGTATGTACCTTTTTCGCGAAGTCTGTGATGTATTCCGCCTTGCGGAACGAAATGCCGAGCGACTGCAAATTTGCTTCGCCATAGCCCAAAACGTGTTCGGCATCGACCGTGCCGAGGGCGTTCTGCACGCGCGCCCAAACGGTTGCCTGCGCCTTTGTGGAAATCTGTTGCCCCACGATGTGGTGTACCACGGCGGAAAAAAGGTCGTCGTCCACGGCGCGCTCAATGTGCCCCACGCGGTTGATGACCGCCGAGAGCTTCTTGTCCTTTTTCCGTAAATAAGCGAGCTCTTTTTCGCCGTACGGAAAGTACTTTACGTCATCCATCAATCGATCTCTCCCGGAGTGCGCGATTTGATCATCGCTTCCAGCTTTTGCAGCTCGGTAATCTCTTGCGGGGTCAGCTTTTCCGGATAGCCGGTCTCGAGCTTTTCGAGCATGGAGCGCATTTTGTAGGCTTCGGCGGGCTGACGCAGAATTTCGCGCTCGCTTTTAATCTGTTCCCGCGCGGCGACTTCGTCGATGATCTGCTGCATGTAGCGGTATAAGTTGCTCCGTTCTGTATAATCCGCAGGCGCGTAGAAATTTAATCGGTCGTCGTTATACAGTTTGTATACTTTGGCGCGGTTATTCTTCTCCGGGTCGTATACGCCGACGGAGTAGCCGCCTTTACTTTTCACGAGCCGCATGCACGGAATGTCCGTGGCGCTGTCGCCGATATAGACGATGTTCTCATACGGAATGCGCAGGTTTTCCTCGGGCATGCTGTCGTTTACGCGCTCGTCGTACTCCTCCAAAAAGCCTTTTGCAATGCGGAAAATGAACTGCGTCTTGTTCGTGTAATTGATGGCCTGCGCGGGCCACTCCGCTACGCCGTCCGTGGTGTAGAGGTAGGAGGAGGCATAAATGCGTTTGAAATTCTTCGCGATGGCGCTGCCCTCGATGATTTCTTTAAGACCCGAAGAAATGATGTAGTGTTCGAGCTCGATGCCGCGCTGCGCAGCATACGCTGTCGTGCGCGTGAACCAATCCGTAACGCCGCGGTACAGCTCCACCTGCGCACCGATGGCCCGAAAATACTCGCGTTTTAAGGATTTTCCGAGAAAGCGCGAATAGCGAACAAGCATGAACATCCACGAAAGGTTGCTTTCCATGCTGTTTTCCCGCGCGAATGCGTCTGTTTCCGCCCAGAATTTGTCTTTGTCAATGCCAAAAGACGGGATGAGCGTGAACGTCTGCATGTCGTCCGGGGAAAGTGTTTTGTCAAAATCGTAGCAGATCGCCATGCGCGGACTGTTCTCCGTCATGCTGCCGCCCCCTTTCTGTATCTCATTATAGCTAAAAACGTTTGTTCTGTAAAGAGGTTTTGAGAAAGTTGTCCGCCGATGTCCTATACTGTCCTGCAATGTCCGGTTTTAACGGTAAAAGAACGCCCTCATCCGCCGCTTTTCGCAGCCGATGAAAGCGCTTTTCGAGCTGTTCCGCCGTTTTGATGCCCGGCGCATCTTTGGCTTTATTCGCAGACTTTTGGGCATGTCACGTCCAAAAGTCAAGTGTTACGATTTGCTTTCTAACCACGCCCTCCGGGTGGAGGGCGACCTTGGCTGCCGCCCTGTAACAAAGGAGGGCAACTATTTCTATCCACGCCCTCCGGGTGGAGGGCGACCGCTACCCCGAACAGTACGATGCAAGGTTTGAGATTTCTATCCACGCCCTCCGGGTGGAGGGCGACAGTATGCGGGAGGTCGTGACGCTCAAGGAGTATTATATTTCTATCCACGCCCTCCGGGTGGAGGGCGACGTAATTTACATTTTCATTTTCGTTTTCGTACCCTCCATTTCTATCCACGCCCTCCGGGTGGAGGGCGACCCCCATAATATGTACGCCATTGCTTGCACTCATTTTATTTCTATCCACGCCCTCCGGGTGGAGGGCGACCACCCGTCTGCTAAATCAATTTCAAAAAATTTTATTTCTATCCACGCCCTCCGGGTGGAGGGCGACTCGCACACACAAGATAACGGAACATCACACGGTATTTCTATCCACGCCCTCCGGGTGGAGGGCGACACATTCGATATACCAAGATATGTTAAAGCTTCGTTATTTCTATCCACGCCCTCCGGGTGGAGGGCGACAGGTGGATGCGCTCACGGATGAATTTGCGAGCGCGATTTCTATCCACGCCCTCCGGGTGGAGGGCGACTGCGCCGCGGAGGATGTTGATTTCGCTTACGGCGGATTTCTATCCACGCCCTCCGGGTGGAGGGCGACTGCTCCCCAGAATGTTTAGCTAAATACCGATTAATTTCTATCCACGCCCTCCGGGTGGAGGGCGACAAATTCTCATGAGGCTTTCCCAGCTGTTGTCCGAATTTCTATCCACGCCCTCCGGGTGGAGGGCGACTGTCGTTCTCGTCGCACTCTTCCCACGGTGTTTCAATTTCTATCCACGCCCTCCGGGTGGAGGGCGACCGTTTTGCATTAGTAAAGATATTTGTGTTTATAATTTCTATCCACGCCCTCCGGGTGGAGGGCGACTCTCCCATTCCATGTTTCCAAGGACGGCAGAAACGATTTCTATCCACGCCCTCCGGGTGGAGGGCGACAAGATAGCCCCTTTCGTAAAGCACTTGCATTATATTTCTATCCACGCCCTCCGGGTGGAGGGCGACAAAAGCATTTTTGATAGACTCCGTCGAAGAATACGGAATTTCTATCCACGCCCTCCGGGTGGAGGGCGACCATCAGCATTCCACCCGTATACGCCCGCGGTGTAATTTCTATCCACGCCCTCCGGGTGGAGGGCGACGGCGTTATCATAATTGTAAGGTGGCGGCAATACTATTTCTATCCACGCCCTCCGGGTGGAGGGCGACGGTATCATTCGCGGACAGGCTCGGAAAGATTGATATTTCTATCCACGCCCTCCGGGTGGAGGGCGACCACGCATTTTTTGCGTGGTGACGGCTTTGTTCTGATTTCTATCCACGCCCTCCGGGTGGAGGGCGACCCTGCGTTCGCGCTTCTCTTTTAATGTTCATCGTTATTTCTATCCACGCCCTCCGGGTGGAGGGCGACGCATACCCCGGCACGAAATGTGTTAACAAACTGTATTTCTATCCACGCCCTCCGGGTGGAGGGCGACTCGCATCTCATAGGGTATAACGGGGCTATAACAATTTCTATCCACGCCCTCCGGGTGGAGGGCGACAACGCGGACATGCGATGAAATTGACAAATTAGCATTTCTATCCACGCCCTCCGGGTGGAGGGCGACCTGATAGTTCATGACGTGGAACGCGGACTGCACATCTGATTTCTATCCACGCCCTCCGGGTGGAGGGCGACTAGCGCCAAGTAAGCGGCAAGTACATCACCAAGATTTCTATCCACGCCCTCCGGGTGGAGGGCGACGATATTCAATGGGTATAGCCAGTTCAACGACGGATTTCTATCCACGCCCTCCGGGTGGAGGGCGACAGCAAAAACGGACAAAATTTTCGTCTGTTTTTGCGAAAAAGGGAGAAGAATTTGCCTCTTTAAGACGCGGAAAGAGAAAAATTTGCCGGTGGCGTTTTAAAAAGGACAAATTTTGGGTTTTGATTTGGTGCGAAGGAAGCAGGAAAAGCGTGTGCGCTTTGGCTTCGCACTGCGGGTAATCAGATGAGCAGGACGGAATCCTGCGCGTAGGCGGGCTGTACGCCGACATGCTCTACATTTTGCTTATATTGATTGCCGAGGCGGTAAAACCGCAGGCTGTCCGTTTCGGGCTCGATGAGCGCGGTGAGCTCTGCCTTCAGTGTAACATACTGTGCGGCGGTCAGCAAGCACTCGAAAACGGAATTTTGTACGCGCTGCCCATGGTCCACACACTTTTTAGCGACTTTGCGGAGACGCTTTTTCCCGGCGGCGGTCTCCGTGTTGACGTCGTAGGTAATTAAGACCAGCATTTTGACCTCACTTCCAGAAAAACGGCGGATACGCTTCCAGATCGCCGCGCAGAGTGCGGGCGAGCAGGAGTGCCTGCACGTAGGGCACGAGCCCCCACGGAATCTTCTCTTTTAAAAACGGGTGCGTGATTTGCTCCTGCTTTTTGCTTTGCCATGCGCCGAGAAATGCGCGGCGACCGTCGTCCGTTAAAAGCACGGCACCGCTTTCCTGCTTTTGCAGGTGCTTTGCGGTGATAATCTTGCGGTTCACGCAGGAGAGCACAAAGCGGTCGGCATACACGGCGCGCAGCTCCTCCATGAGGTCGAGTGCGAGACTGCGGCGACCGGGTCTTGGGCGGTGCATGAAGCCGATGTACGGGTCGAGCCCGGCACTTTCGAGCGCGGCGGTGCAGTCGCGCGTGAGGAGCGTATAGGCGAACGAAAGCAGGGCGTTGATGTTATCGAGCGGTGGTCGGCGGCTGCGCGAGGTAAAACGGAAGTCGCTTTGCTGCTGCAAAACGAGGTGATCAAACACACCAAAATACAGCTTTGCGGCTTCGCCTTCTAAGCCGAGCAGCTGCGCGGGGTCTTCGCAGGAGGCAAAGACTGTGCCATTTGTGCGGCGGCTGTTTTAAGCGTTTTCACGGGTACGCGCTGGGGGTGGTCACGCGTGGCGCGCTCTAAGACCCAGCGGGCGTTATAGACCTTGCCGAGGATGAACCCGCGGGCGTAGCGGCAGCTTTGATAGGGATCGTCGGACACGCGATTCTGCGTTTGCCGCAGGAGGACATTGCCGTGCTCTTCGCCGACGGTGCGTGCCAAAAACTGCCCGCGCGGGGAGAAAAACGCGATGTCCACACCGCGCTGCACGCAGGCACCCATCAAGGCGGGACTTGCGCCGGCGTAGGAGAAACAGAGAATGCCCTCGAGCGTGTGCAGCGGGAAGCGCGCGACCTCCTTTTGCTCGCGGCTGATGACGACATTTTCGCCGTTTACGGAGAGATACGCGTCTTCGCTGAGCACGAACAGGGTGTTGAGCAGTTGTCTCACGGGGTATCCTCCTCGCTTTCAAAAATGTGGGCGCGCAGGTACGAGACGGGATCTGCACGGCTGCACAGCACCGGCAGACAAATCGATTTTAACGAGCAGGCGTTGCAGTGCTTGCCGGGTTTGACTTTTGGTGTGTAGCCGCGGGTGAAATAGCGGTTCATTTCGGCAGCGGTGTCTTCCGTTTTGCGGCGGAGTTCATCCGTGAACGGAACAACCTCGCGGCGGCGCGTTTCTATGTAGTAGAGCGCGCCCGCGGGAATATCGCACACGAGCATTTCCTCAAGTGCCATGGCTTCGGCGCAGAGCTGCAAGCGGTCGGCATCGGTCTCTTTTTCGCGGCCGTGCTTGTACTCGATGGGGTAGGGCAGCCAAAATCCGGGCTGCCCCTCTAAAGAAATGCCGTTTTTGTCTTTATGAAACTCTACGACGTCGCACGCGCCGGAGAGGTTCAATTTACGGCTGAACACGCGCATGCCGCGCACGGTGAAAACGTTATCGCGCTTTTCGGACAACGTTTCATCGTGGCAGCGGACGTGGTCGAGCTGCCCCTGTGCGGTGCGGGCATTTTCCTGCCACTGCTGCTCGATGTGAATGAGCGCCCACTGGCGGCGGCAGAACGCGAAGTGCTGGATGCCGGACATTAAAAGTCCGTCTTCACGCGCGTCCATTTAGGAAAGACGTTCGCAGGTGACGCCTTCGGGCAGGTCTTCGGAAACGGTGACGGTGTAATCGGAGAATTTGCGCGGGACGGCTACGCCGTCGACCTTTTTAACCGTTACGGCATCGAACAGCTTATAGGAAGCGGCGTTGCCAAGCTCGGACGCGTGCTTGAAGATGATGAGCTCGCGCACGGCCATTTTGCCGCGGGCGGCGCTGTGGTCGTTTTCAAACATATTGAGAATGGCCTGCCAGAGCATTTGAAGGTCTTCTTCGGAGAAGCCGGTCACGCGGCGGGCGAGGTTGGCGGAAACGAAGCCCTCTGCGCGGTAAAGGCCGTAGGGCACGACGTATTTGCGGCCCATTTCGGTGGTTTTGTTCTGGGCGTCGGATTCGGTGGTGATGGCAGTGCGGGTAATGGTGACCTCCTGCGGCACGATGGGGTCGATGGAGCGGGCAAAGCCGAGCTGCACCGGGCCGCGCACCTGACCGCAGTTTAAAGCGCCCTTTACGAATGTTGTCATGACTGCGCCGAATGTGCGGATGTCGAAAAACTCGCTGCACATGAAGTCACGGAGCTTGAGGTCGATATCCGGGTCATTGCTGCGGAGCTTTGTCACAATCTTTTTGGCGTCCTTGCCTTTTTGGATCTCGGCAAGCTCTTCGCCGATGCCGAGCGCTTCACCGGCTTCGAGGTCGCTGCGGTTGAGCGGAACCTGATCTTTAATGTAAATGCGCCAGCCGGACTCGTCTTCTTTGACGTCCTGCACGTAGTTGCGGATCTTGCGCTTTAAGCACACATCGGTTATGATGCCGTTGCCGGTTTCCGGGTCTACGCGCGGCATGTTGCCGGCATCGGGGTCGCCGTTGGGGTTGCCGTTTTCCACATCGAATAAGATCACGAAATCGTAGCGGTTTTGAATGGGTTCACGCATGGTTATGCCTCCTCTTTCTGTTCGGTAGTGTCTGTCTTTTTCTTAAAATATTCCTGACGCTGCTGGTAGTAGCCGAGCTGGAACGCGCCCTGTTCTGCGAGCATAAGCTGCTTTGGGAAGGTTTCGCCGAGCTTGTCCGAAAGTTCGCCGATGGATTTATCCAGTGCAATACGCTGACCCTCGTTGAGCTTTGCGAGGTGCTTCTGCGCTAAATTGATGAGCGTGGGGAACACAAGGCTCGGCGTGGCGGAAGCGGAGTTGAAAAAACGGTCTTTGATGGTGGTGTTGATGTTGGGGTTTGCGGCTTCCTGCGTGCGCTCCAAAACGGCGAACAGGCGGCCGAGATTGTAGGGAATATTGGTGCTTTCTTTGTTTACGGACACGGTCAAAACCTCCTTTGGACAAAGCGGGTCTTCGTTTTTAGAATAATAAGCTTTTATGACGGACGCGCGCGCCCAGGTGACATCGTGCTCGGCGCGTATGCGCTGCACGGTGCCGTTTAGTAAAGTGGCGGGGTAGCGCGTATCGTTTAGGATGGAAGTGAGCAGGTCGCCGGAAAGGCGCGGGAAGGATTTTTGCAGCTCTTCATCGGCTTTTTTCCAGTCTTTGGAAAAGCGGACGGCAGAGCGCGCGAGGGTGTAGGGCCAAAGCGTGTCGAATTTTTCGTAGACCGGGCGGGTGATTTCCAAACGCTCGTAATGGGCGTTCACGTTTTTGGCGAGCTTTGTGAAGGTATCCTGCCAGAAAAAGCGAACGGAAAGACGCGCGGCGTTCGGCGCGAGCCCCAGAATGTAAAAGTGTGTATCGGGGCTGAGGTGCATGTCCTGTAGGTCGGCTGTTCTGCCAGATACGAGTTTTTGAATTGCGCCTAAAATGTCGTTTTCACTCCAATCGGACTGCTCCTGCGGACCGAAAAGCATAGCTCCCGCAAATGCGGCGATGGCAGGATCGGCATTCTCCACCCAATATACGACGGTGACGTCGCCGATGCGGCGGACATTATCACTGCGCAGCAGGTAGTTTAGCGCCTGCGTGTAGGCGGTCATGGCGTAGGTGCTGACGGGAGCGTTCTCGCCCTGCTCGTGCCCGTAGGAGCAGAAGGCATCGGCGTTGAACGAAACGAGCGATGCGCCGGAGCTTTGTGCGCCGCGCACGCCCTGAATGTTGCCGTGCAGACGCGCGGCGGGGGCGAGCCTGCCGGTGACACTGCACCGGGTGGGCGTGTCGGAATCTGAAGCAGAATCATAGGCCTGCTGCCACGCGGCGGCGATGTCAGAGTCGTTTGCCGCGGGCTTATTGTTATAATAAAAGATCAGATTGCCGCCCTTATAAATTTCCGAAAGATAGGGCTGCAAAGCGGGGTGCTCGACGGCAGAGGGGGAATTCCAGGTATCGAAAAACGCACGGACGGCCGCGGCAGCCTCACCGGGGGTATCCTTCAAAATTTCCAGATGTTTTTCGCGGCTGGCTTCAAAGCAAGCTTTGGTGCGCTCGGGCTTACCCTTGTCGTCCACGCCGAGCAGGTAGGAAGACGTATCACACAGAAAATTTGCCGCAACACCGGAAGAGCGCTTGACCTGTGCGGGCACGGCGAGCTGCTGCGGCAGCATCTTTTTACCGTTTGGAGAGGGCTTTTGGAGGGGAGAAACATCGAAAAGGGAACCGTCCGGGTTTAGGTCCAGACGCCAGCTGACATTGACTTTGCTCCAGCCCGGGCGGTCGATCTCACCGCGGGCAAGGAGCGCTTCGTAATACTGAACTAAGGCTTGCAGGATCATCTGAACACCTCGCAGCCGGCCACCTGAATGACACCGTGCTCCATTTTGGCACGGAAATACAGGGGCGTGATATTTTGTGGGTCGGAATAATCGAAATCGTACAGCATAAAGCCGAGGTCGCGCGTCTCGTCAATCGTCGGGATCGGGCCACCCTCCCACTGCTTGAAGTGTGCGGGAAACTCGCGGCAGCCGAAGTACGGGGTGGAAAAGCACTGGCCTTTTCTCATGCGGCGTGTGACGATGTCCTGAAACTTGCCGGGGTTATCGCCGGGTGCGGCTTTTTCCGGCAGCATCTCGAACTCCGCTTCGATGACATAGTGGACGTTCGTCAGCACCATGGAGGCGCGCTGGACGATTTGTTTCGTCGTGACGAGGTACGGCTCATCTTCCTTGCCCTGCGCGATGCGCATGGCGGTGCTCCCGAGAATTTTGCTTTTTACCTCGTTGCGCCGAATGGTGGTGAACTCGATGGGGTTCAAAACGTAGATGCGGCGGATATGCCAGCGTATTCCGGGGTGATAATACAGACTTTCAACTATACCGCGCGCGGCGGACGGGGTGGGGACATCGTAGCTTACACGCTCGACTTTCATCTCTCCGCGTGTGAATAACGCATACGGGCCCCAGACTTCCAACTGAATCAATAAGATCAACTCCTTTCAAAATTCAATTGATGTTGTTTTGATAATACAACTATATAACGATTATTTGAACTTGTCAAGATAAAATTTGAGTTTAGTCTATTTTTTACGGAACTTATAAAGCATAATTTGAATACGTATTGCTTTAATACGTATCATATGGTATAATAGATTTGAATCAGGAGGGGAATTGAAATGCCGAAGAAGCCAAAGGAACTGGAACGGATCATTTTAGAAGACGGCTGGGTGTTCAAGATGCAGACGGGTTCGCACCGCCATTATACGCACCCGACGAAGCCCGGCAAGGTCACCATTCCGTTTCATTGCAAGGACATTCCGAAAGGCACGGAAAATTCCATTTTGAAGCAGGCAGGTTTGAAATAATCTCCCCCGCTTCCGCTTAGACTATATCAGGAGGTCGATTTTATGCTGTCAGCTTATCCCGCTTGTTTTTTTAAGGAAGAAAGCGGTTATTCTGTTGTTTTCCCCGATCTGAACGATCTGTCTACCTGCGGCGAAACGCTCGATGAATCGCTGCGCATGGCGGTCGATTGCCTTGCCGGGTATCTGTACTGGCTGAAAAAAGACGGTGAAGCCGCCCCGGCGCCCTCGTCCGTGGACGCGATCCGCCTTGCAGATGTCGCCGCCGAGCTGGAAGTGTCGATGGACGGCGCGTTCGTGAACATCATCACCGTGGACGTGGAAGAATACGCCAAAACGCACTTTGAAAAAGCCGTCAAAAAGACGCTGACCATTCCCGCGTGGCTGAACACCGCCGCCTTGGAGCAGAACATCAACTTTTCGCAGGTCCTTCAGGACGCGCTGAAAGCCCAACTGCATATGGGATAAAATCAAGTTAAGGTCGCTGTCTGTTTTTACAGGCAGTGTGGGTAGAAATAATTGTTGTTGATTTGTATAGAGAGGTCGGTAAGGGTTTGCCTTACCGGCTTTTCTATTTTATATAAACAGAGCGGTTTCGGTTTGGTCGAGGGTGAGGCCGAGGGCACTGTCGTAGCGGCGGGGATCGGCGAGGACATAGAGCGCACCGCCGTCGATGCTCTGCACGGCGCCGGCTTCGCGCAGGGCAGCGAGCTGCTGCGGGTAGACGTTCACGCTGTACTGCCCGAGCTTTCTGAACAGGGTGCGGCTACGCTCGCCATGGTACAGTCGCTCGACGAGGGCTTCGCCTTGGTCGATCGGGATATACACGGGCGTGGTGCAGCTTTCAATGACCCGTACCTTTTCCGCAACGGAGGCGAACGGGAGCATCTCGTTTTCGAACGCTAGGAGAATCTTCTCACGGTCGAGATCTTCTTTGCCGTACAAATCGCGATAGAACTCAAAATACGCGCGGATTGCAGCTAACGAAGTGATGTCCTCCATGCGTTTTGAAATGTTCTTCATGGCTGCGGCGGGCTGGCGCATGTAGGGCGGCGGGGTGGTGTTCTGGACGGTGAAGACGGTCACGAGGCTTTCATCTAACGGGCGCTTGCCCTCGCGATTGCAGCGGCCGGCGGCTTGCAGGACGGAATCAAGCCCGGCTTCTTCGCGGTAGACGCGCGGGAAATCCACATCGACACCGGCTTCGATGAGCGAGGTGGAAACGACGCGGCAGGGCAGGCCGATTTTTAGGCGTTCGCGAATTTCCTTAATGCGCGCTTTGCGGTGGGCAGGACACAGGTGCGTGGTGAGACAGTACGCACCGTCTTCCGGCAGCGCCTGATAGATCTTCTGCGCGTCCGCGATGCGGTTGACGATGCAAAGCACCTGCGGCAGCGCGATGAGCTCGGCGGTGAGCGATTCTGTGCTGTCAAATGTGTGCTGCGTGATTTTCGTGCGGCGGAAGGTCTCGAAATTTTCAGGGACATTGGGACAGATCTCTTTGATCGGCAGGTCGATTTTCAAATCGGCAAAAACACCGTCTAACGCGGGCTGCGTGGCGGTGCACAGGACGACAATGACGCCGTACTTTCGGGCAAGCTCGGCAAGCGCCGCCGTGAACGGCTTTAGATACGGCATGGGCAGCGTCTGCACTTCGTCTAAGATGAGCACGCTGTTGGCGAGGTTGTGCAGCTTGCGGCAGCGGGCGGGTTTGCTCGCAAACAGGGACTCAAACAGCTGCACGGTGGTCGTGGCGATGACGGGGGCGTCCCAGTTTTCTGCGGCCAGCATTTTGCGGTACTCTGCGGGGTTCGGGCTTTCGGAAAAGAGATATTCCGCGCTGCTGTGGTGCTCGATGACGTTTTCCGTGCCGAAGATTTTTTCAAACGTATCGGCGTTTTGGTCGATGATGGACGTGTACGGCGCGGCGTAGATGACGCGGCTCATGCAGTTTCGTACGGCAGCGGTCAGCGCAAATGCCATGGCAGCGGTCGTTTTTCCGCCACCCGTCGGCACGGTAAGCGTATAAACACCCGGTGCGGCGGTGCTGCCGGAGGCCTTGCACGCATCCAAAATGGCGCAGCGCTTTCGGTTGAGCTCGGTTTTGGGCGGATACCACGGTGCGATGTACGTTTCCAAGCGGTCGAGCAGCGCAGGGAGCGCATCGTAGTTGCCGCGCGGGGCAAGTGCGCCGTCCATAAAGGTTTCGGTGTCGATGAAATCGGCATCAACAAGACAAGAAAACAGCATGCGGATATAAAACGAGAGCCGAAACCCGGTGTTGAATTCTCGCATGTTAAAGGGCTTGACCGGCGGCAGAGTGACTTCGGTTTTCCAATCGTCATACGGTTCGAGGTCGCGTTTTAAGCGGCCCGAGAGGGTAGCATCGTTTTTGGTATCGGCGCGGGAGCCGAAATTCGGTATGCCGCCGTGATGGCCTGCGATGGCGAGCGCCAGATACCCGACACCGTGCGCGCAAGCTTCTTTTGCGCCGGCCGTGGAGTGGTCTACACGCACGCCGCCGTCTAATCGATACTGAAAGGCATCGCTGTACTTGCCGATGTCGTGCAGCAAACCGAGCAGATAGCCGTCTTCCTCCGCGCCGAATGCGGCGGCAAACTGCTTTGCAAGCTCTGCCGTGCCGGTGAGGTGTTCGTATACGGTTTGTTCGCGGGAATGATCTTCACTTATATGTGCCAGCTTTTTCGCCATAAAATCACCTTTTCGTCTTTGTTAAGACCATCATAGCACGGGAAAAGTACAATGTAAATATGCTAAATTTGAAGAATAGGTAAGGTGAGCGGAAAAGCGACAGGTGGGGGTGGGGTAGAAAATCATTTGCAATATTCGGAAAAATATGTATTTAATGTTTAATGAGAAGTTTTGAGGTTTGCATAGAGAAATATTGACAAATAAGCTGCACAGGGCAATGTTGTCGTTCTGCTGAAGCGGACAAAACCAAAAGCCCCGAGCGGCATTGCTTCCGCTCGGGGCATAATCTTAATATTTGCGTTTAAGCCTGAGGCTGATTGTTGTCACAGTTGGGGCACTTGCCGGCTTCGTTCAACGGCGAACCGCATTTGCCGCAGAATTTGGCTACGGGTGCGCTCTGCGGGACTTGGGGCTGCGGGTTCTGAGGCTGTTCTGCCTTAGACCGAAGCTGCTGGCGCAGGTCGCTCATGTCGGGGGCCATGAAAATGCCGTTCTTCTCTTCGTTTCCGTTCTGGCTGCGGAGCTTATTGTTGATGGAGATTACGTTTTTCAGCAGCAAGACTGCCATCATCAACAGTTCATACACCAGTCGGATCATAATGGGTCCGAGGATCATGGTCAGGATGCCGTAGACGCCCAGCCAGTGGCGATTGCCAAAGTAGTCTTTAGGCGCGGCAAAGAGCATGAAGAAGCCCAGAATGATCATATCTGCCGTGAAGAAAATGTACAGAGCCTGCAGAATTTTCTCTACGATCAGGTACTTGAAATTGCAGGTATCGTGGAGGAACTTGCCGAAAGCATTGAGCTTTTCGCGGCGTTTTTCGGGGACGATAAACACATAGGCCAAAACTGTGGCGACGATAGCCAAAATTCCGCCGACGATGGTGAATATACCGAGCTGCTCGATTGCATCACTATAAATGTTCATGTTGTACCTCTCTCTTTCTTTGCTGTAATGATTAGGTAAACAGGTACCCTCTAAGCTCAAAATAGCATACCTCTAAATTCGAAATTTGTCAAGATTCAGATCCATATGGAACGTTTAAGGCAGAGCGCCTTCCGAGCAGCTGCAGGGTGAGCTTGCTGCGCCGGTATCAAGGAAAAGTCCACCGCAACTTCACGAAAATTGCGGTGGACTTTTGGCAAATTTGAAATTTAGACAGATACCTCTCTCGGACTTCCAGCCGGTGTATCTCGTCGTCGGCAATGGTCTGCACGATTTTGAAAATCTGCTTTTTACCGTTGTGGGTCACTCTTATGATATGTGGCTTTGGGTTGCGTGTCAAACGGGCGCTTCGATCAATCGTTCACCGTTACCCAACGTCCGGTTTCCGCCGACCGTTTCACGGCATCGCAAACGCATTCCACTCGATACCCTTCTGCGAAGCTGGTAGACGGCTGCCTGCCTTCTACCACCGCTTTGATAAACTCGTAGGATTCGATGGATTTCAATTCGCCGTACCCGATGTTCATTCCGGGAATGTTCCAGGTCACTTCCCCGTGAAAATGCGCGGGGCCGGTGTAGATTGTCTTAAAGCCCCTTCTGTCGTCGGGGTCGCCGGCCAAACACACCTGCAACTCGTTGAGTCGCTCGTAGTTGAAGTAGAGGCTGCCCAAAGTGCCGTGAAGCTCTACCGTGATGAAATTGTTGCGACCCCAGGCGTTTCTCGTGGCCTCGATGCTGCCTACTGCGCCGTTTTTAAACTTCACGAGGAAGCTGTCCTCATCATCCACGTCTACGGCCTTCCGCTTCGCGTCGGCTCCGAGCTTTACGGTGCCCAGCAGGTCTGTGCCGCCTTCCTGCACCGGCCGCTCGGTGATGTAGGTCTGCATCATGCCGGTCACCGCCTCGATGTCACCCGCCAGATACTGGGCGATGTCGATCACGTGTGAGGCGATGTCGCCAAGCGTCCCCGCGCCGGCGATGTCTTTCTGAAACCGCCAGGAGAGCGGGGAGGCAGGATCGGCCGACCAGCTTTGCAGATAGGTGCACCGCACGTTGAGGATTTTGCCGATGGATCCCTCATCGATGAATTTCTTGGCGAGGTCGATCGCCGGAACGCGCCTGTACTGGTAGGCGTTCATGGCGATGATCCCCTTTTGCGCCGCTTTCCTGGCGGCCTCCGCCATGGCCTTCGCGTCCTCCAATGTCGAGGCGATTGGCTTTTCGCAGAGTACGTGCTTCCCTGCGTTCAGCGCAGCGATGGCGATTTCGGCGTGGGCGTTGTTCGGCGTGCAGATGCTTACCACGTCGATCTCGGGATCGTTGACGATGTCGCGCCAGTCCGTGCAGCATTTTTCAAAGCCGAAGCGTTCTTTCGCGTCCGCCGCGATTTCCGGGACGATGTCGCAGATTGTTTTTAAAACCGGCACGGCCGGGGCCGGCCAAAAATACTTGGGCATGTCGGAATACCCGATTGAGTGCGCTTTTCCCATGAACCCGGCACCAACCAGGCCCACATTCAGTTTTTTCATTGTAAAATCCTCCCATTCTAAGATGCCCTCCTGCGCCGCGCGCCGTTGACCGACGCCGCGGACGGGAGAAATTTTAGATCAACTTGCCCTGCAGGAAACGGTACGATGTCCGGCAGGCTTCCTCCGGGTCGCCGGCAAAGCCGTCAGCCTCCACCAGATAATCTCCTGCATATCCCTTTTCCTTCAGGAACCGCAGAACCCCTTCGATATCAACGTGCCCAGTGCCCAGCGGGGCAAATCCGTTTTCGTCCAAATCCTTCAGGTGGACGAAGGAGATTCTGTCGTAGTACTTTTTGACGATCTCCAGAGGATCTCCGCCGCCGGCAGCCAGATGCGCCAGATCCGGACAAATCTTGATGTCGCTCACCGAAAAGAGTTGGTCGATTTGCTCCGGCTTTTCCGCCATGGACCCGAGATGCGGGTGGTAGCTTGCCTCGATGCCGTGGGCGGCGAAGACCTTTTCTGCCTCCTTCAGCCCTTTGGCCAGAAGCGCATAGTCGCCCGTCTGGACGCCTTTCCCGCGTATGGCACCGCCGCAGAACGCCACGTAGGAAACGCCTACCTGTTCCGCCAGAGCAGCGACTGTCTCCATGTGAAACATCTCGTCCTCCAGCGCGTCTGGGTAGATAAAATTGGCGCCCACGCAGACGCTCATCATGCCGGCACCGTAGCGGGCCAGCATGTCTTTGAGCACTTGAATGTCCGAACCGTATTTGGTCAGGTTCCCTTCCAACACCTCAATATACCGGAAGCCTGCATTTGTGATTTTTTTCAGCACCGCTTCGTCGTCGCAAAGGGTCAGATACCGGATGTCCTTAATGCTTGTAACGCCGCCTCCTTCTCCTACCAGAGGGCCGAACGCGTTTGTCATATAACCGAGTTTCATGTCTGCTCCTTTCTTATTTTTATAAATTTGCGCAAATTAGTTTTACTTTCATTATAATACTCTGCGCCACGGCGATTGTCAATTTCTACTTTCAATTTCAAGAAAATTTGTTTGTTTCGCCAAATACAAGGGACAAAATTAGGCATTTCCAATCAAGTTTTCTTTTCGTTTGCAATGCTTTGACACCTGTGTTAGGCTGTCTGGGTCGTTTGCTCGTTGAAAGATGCCTGAACTTCTCGTCCTTTCGTGTATATTTGCGCAAATTTTCTTTACCGCGCCAAAAAACGCGGCCGAAAAGCCGCGCGGGGGATAGGGACAATGAAAAATTCCAGGAACCCGGCTTGCGCGGGCGCTATGTAAAAAGCGGATAAGCCCTGCTTCCAGATGCTTATCCGCTTGATATTCTGTCGGTCGGTTTGAACGCGGCGAACCGCCGTTAAAGTGCGCCGGTGCTGCGGTTGATCGCGTTGCGCAACGCCGCCGGCGGATCCTCCTTGAAAATCGCCTTCCAGTTTTTCAGCAGGTTCTCCCGGTCGATGCTGATGGGTTCCACCCCGATGAAGGAGGGGACCGCTTTTCCCAGAAGGCCGTTGGCCGCCACCATTGCGATGGCTTCCCCCTGCTCATAGGGGCACTGCGCGCTAATCATTTTGACCATGCCGCCCTGTGCCATCTGCATGGCGATGGCATAGTCCAGATCTCCCGTGACGATCGCGATGTCCGTGCGCTCCAGCTCCGTCAGGGCCTTTATCACCTCCAGCGCGGGACCGTCCCAAGAAACATACAGAGCCTGAATCTCCGGGTACATCCCGATGAGCTTCAGTGTTTTCTGATAGACGTCCACCTCTGTCAGGAAATTGACTTTTCCGCACACCCGGATTTCCGGGTATTCCTCCGTCAGAACCTGTTCCGCCGCGCCGTCCCGTTGCTTTGTGGCAAAGAAGTTCTGCTCGCCGTGGCAAATCAGCCCCGCATATTTCAGGCCGTGCCGTACCATGTACTCGCCCAACCCGCGGCCCATACTGTCCCCGTGGGCTCGCTCATTTACGGAGATACAGGAGATGTAATCCTTCGGGGTGAGTCCCTCCGGGACATTGGTGATCAGCACCAACCGGGTGTCGCTGTCCGCAATCGAGCGGAAGGCTTCCGCGGTGCCCCTAGTATCAACGGGGATCGAGATTAGGAGATCCGGCTTCAGAAATTTGATGCTTTCCAACTGTTTGCATTGCAGCGCCGCGTTGAAATGAGCGTCTGTGACGGCGATGATGGAAATTCCAAGCTCGTCGAAGACTTTTTTGATACCCTTTTCCTGCAGGTGCATCCACGCCTTGCCCGTATAGTGGAATGAGATCGCCGCTGTATACTGTTTTTGCCGAATCTTTTCCTTTTCCACTTCGGATAAGGCAAGGCCGCCCGCACCCGCTGCCCGTTCCCCGAAGGGACCCCGGCCGATTCCGCAGGTGGAGTTGCGCACATTGAGGATTGATGGGAGAGTTTTCGTGCAGTACGCATGCGCGGGCGAAGAGAGGTTTGCAATTTCGCCGCGGTCAATCCGCCGGAACAGCAGGTCCGCGGCGGAAAGCGCAAACTGCCGTGGTTGCTTATCCACGCAAGTGAGCTCCGGCGTCGTCAGCGAGGCCCATTCCGGATCGTTCAGGCTGACGACAGAGAGGTCGCCGGGCACGGCGATGTTGTGACCGATCCCATACCGGATGGCGGGAATCAGAGGCAGCGAGTCGGCAATCACGACCGCGGTGGGCGCAGGCTCTGCCGCGACGATCTGCGCCATAGCTTCGGCGGCCAACGCCTCGGTTTTCAAGCCCGCGCGGACCAGCACTTTGTCCAACGCAATGCCGGAATCCTCCAGAGCCTTCCTGTAGCCCTCAAACCTTTGGGTGCCGCACACTTCCGACTCGCACAGGTAAGCGATTCGCTCATGCCCGTTTTTAATCAGGTGCCGCACTGCGCGGTAGCTGCCCTCAAAGGTGTCGGGCAGCAGGGTGTCTGCGGCAAACCGATCCACGGGGTTCCCAATCAGAACCACCGGAAACCGGAGCCCTTTGAAAAAGGCGCCGGAAAGCACACCTTCCCGGTCTGGGAAAGCGACCATTCCCGCAAGATCCAGCGTTCCTGCCAGTGCGCGAATGGCCGCCAGTCGGTCTTCATCGAGGTCATACGCCAGCGAAATGGCGATATAACCCTTCTGCTCTACGATTTCTTCCAGCTTTTCCTTGACTTGATTCTGAAACAGACTGCGTTTTTTCGACAGCAAGATCAGCACATAGCGGCTTTCGGACAGTTTGCTCTTCAATGCACTCCGTTTTGCGATGAAATTCGGGAGCTCGTCCAGCTGGCGAATAGCGTCCTCGACCTTCTGGACTTTCTCAGGACTAACGTATCGGGTTCCGTTGACCACGTGAGAGACGGTCGACACGGACACGCCCGCTATCCTAGCAACATCCTTGATCGTCGCCATGCATTTCGTCCTCCTGCTCAGAATACTTTTGCTTTCATTATACAGATTCCGTTCTCAATAGTCAACAAAATTTGCGCAAACGCCGGTTTCGGGACGCCGGAACAGGAAGCAGGGACAGGTAAGAGCTGTGTGACTCTGCCTGTCCTTGGTTTTGTTTTTTTCATACGCGGCATTTCGAGATACGCCTGTTCTGCAGGCAAAGCCGGCAGTAAACCAGCGGTCGGTTGCTCCCGCGCTGTATTTTCGCTATGCTAAAGATGCTCCGGAAAAGTGCGCAACGGTGTCCTGCTCTGTGAGTCCCCTCGCAGAACGTTACCGTGTGACAACGTCCATCTGCAGGTCAGAATGTGCAAAAATACGAATATAGATCGTTCCATCCTGCGCCACAAAATAGGCTTCATGCAGGTTCAGCCCCTGTTTTGCCGGCACGCGGCGCAGACGGACCCCATTGAGTATAACATCCTGTACGTTCGAGACGCCTTTTACAAGAAGATACCGCACGCCCGCGCACCCCTTCGCCTGCACGGAGAAGCCGTTCGAGCCGACGGTAAAGGCGTAATCGTTTTCCTCCGTATCCGACCCGTTCCAGCTACCGGCTGTCGCGAACACCGGCTGCGTCAGGACGAGCGCTCTAATCCGGCTTGTGGTCATGCTTCTTCCAAACTCCAGGGATTCGTTGAGTTCAACCGGGAACAGCGCGCCGGCCGCCACGTAAACCGGGATCTCTGTGATGGGATACGCACGCGTCTGCGCCGTATCGCCGTCTACGACCTCGGTATTGTCGAAAAAATTGACATATCGGCCCGCGGGGAAGATTACCTGTTTTCTGTTGCTATCGGTGCAGATTGGCGCCACCAGCAGATGGTCGCCGTACATATAGGCGTCGGTCACCTGCGCAACAAAGGCGTCCTCGGGGAACATCATCGGCAGCGGGCGAACCATAGGAATGCCGCGGTGATGCGCCTGAACGGCTGTGCTGTACGCATACGGCAGAAGGTTCTCGCGCAGCCAGGTGTAGAATTTATACAGTTCTATGACCTGTTCGGAATACTCCCAGGGCTCTTTCGGGAACGTGCCGTGGTACCGCATCAGAGGGCAAAATGCCGCCCATTGCGTCCAGCGTATATAGGTTTCCGCATCGCCGCCGGAAAAGCCGTCGTACCCGCAGGCGTCGACGCCCCAGAACGGCAGGCCCGAGGCCGAGACGGAAATCATGCCGGACAGGGACTGCTGCATGCCTGGGAAGGTAGTCGGTTGATCTCCGCCAAACTGGCAGGCATAGGCCTGACACCCGGGAGCACCGGCTCGCTGGAACAGGACGTGGTCGTCTCCGTAAGCGCTTTCGAAGAGCTTCCGGTAGCCGCGCGCGTAGTCCAGCGCGTAGCCGTTGTGCATTTCCTTACCGTTTCGCCCGTCGGAAAAGACCGCTTCGTCTGGAATCTTGTCCCCGAAGTCCACCATAGTTCCGCAGATGCCGGCATCAAACCGGTCTTTCCACTGTGCCTGCAGTAGCTCCATGGCCCGGGGATGCGTGAAGTCGATGTAACTGATATATTGCATGTTCCCTGTATACTGCGGCGTTTTGCTGATGGGCAGATCTTCCGTATCGCCGGAATTCTGCAGGAATGCTTTGGCGCGTTCCGCCGGCATAACCGAATACTCCCAGGAGAAGGTGTGTATCCCGTTCTGCGCGGCAAAGTTGGAAACCCTGTGTAATTCGGCGAGGTGTTTGCCGTCCGCGCCGGCACCTTCGGCATAGAACCCGCCGTGCGGGATATCAAGCTCTTTGAATTTCTGCAGCACGCCGATCTGCTCCTCCATCACGTTGTGCAGCGGCCCGTTCATCCACCGTCCGCCGCCCGCGCCGCTCCAGGGCTCAAACGCCCACCGAGGCGGGAGAATCGGCAGGCCGGTCAATCGCGCATATGACGCCATGTTTTCCACCGGCGTATCGCCCCAGAAATACAGATCCACATGGGGATCCTGTACAGTAATGGAAAAACGGTCCTGCACCTGCACACCGATATCCGCACGCATTCTGTACGTGCTGTTGATGTACAGCGTATAGCCAGAGCTGAAATGGACAAGCGGAATATTCTTATAGCTCTCATTGGCCAGTCCAGCGATCACCGAAAGGTAGGCGTCTCGCTGGTACATGGCAACGATATGCCCGCGCTGGTCGACGCCGTTGAAGCGTTCGCCGAACCCGATGACGGACTCCTCCTGAAGCAAAGGCATCTGCAGGCGGAAACCGTCCTTCCCGCAAACATGCACGCAGGAAAGCGTCTCTTTGTCCATGAAGAAAACCTGCCGGTCCCCGACAGACAGCACGACGCTCCAGTCCGCACCGCGCGTAATCACGACATTTCGGTTTCCCGCCGCCGCACGCAGTACGGCGCCGTCCTCCGAGACGGTAAACGTATCCGGTACCGCAGAAAAAAGACCGCCATCCGGCTTGCTTTTCAGGCGGAATCCCGCTTCGGCAAAGATAAGCTCTAGCGTGGGCACCGCGTTTCCAAAATCCAAAACAATCTTACTGTTTTCCGTTGTAACCTGCCGAAGCTGTTCATACGGTGTCCAATCGGCAGACTGGTCGCCCAAGGTTCCATCGGTGTAGTACCACTGAATATAGCGGGCGAGCCAGCGTAGGAACCGGTTCAGGCGGGCATAGGCTTTTCCAGCCTCACCGGCCGCCAGCAGTTCGTTGAACACATGGCGCTCATTCCACGGTTCCATATGACCCACAGGGCGGCTTCCGGCCTCATCCCAGAAGAAATCCACAGCCTCCTGATAGAGCACATCCTGCAGGCGCTGGGCAAGCGCCACATGTGCCGCCACATTTTCCTCCGTCGTTTCCGGCAGGGCAGTTAACTCCGTCCAGAGCTGCTTTAGCTCGCCCGGTTGCACGCCGGAAATCTCCGTATAGCGCGTCCAGCGTCTTCGGGCGCTGGGCAGCACCGCGTAGAGCTCGGTTCCGTATACCGGACCGGCGTCGCCGCCCAGATACGCTTCCATAAACGTGGAAGGATCGTACTCGAACCAATAAGGTAGGTTGATATACAGGTCCAGCGGCGTTGGGCACAGGATCTCTCCGGTTGCCTGCTTTTTGCGGTACACCTGAAACGCAAAGCAGTCGCCTTTCGGAAATCCCCCCACCAGCGTCCACGGAATCTTATACGCCGCGCTCCAGAAGCCCGCCTGGTGGTCTACCACGACCGTATACGACTGCGGGTCGATTGTCTGGATGTCCGCTTGGTTGCCGACGTGACGAAACGGCAGGTTGGGTTGGCTTCCACCAAACGCCTCATCGCCGCCGATGTACGTCATGCCACTTTCCAGAACCCCATGCGCTTCTCCATTGCGTCCGACCGAAAATACCGCGAAGTCCCGATGGCCCAAAGTGCCGGAAGACACCACAAGCTCGTCGATGTCTCGACGCACTTGGTCCGCGTTCTCCGCAGATTCCCAGTTAAGAAACAACACGTAGAGAAAGGTGTCATCCCATGCAGCCTGCGCTTTGGTCGGCGTAACCAATCCTGGGTTCCCGTTGGCTCGGTAGAACTCATCGAGCAGGAGCGCACCGCTCCACCCCGCCGGGCCGGGTCGCTCGTCCGGTGTCCGTGCCGCCTTGGCACCGAGATAGGCTGCGTTTACTCCGAATCTGTGCTGATTCATATTTCTAATTACCTCCATCCGTTTTGTTTCCGGGTGCCTTTCGCCCGGTGGTTGAACCCATTATAGTGGCGCAACCGCCCGGATATCTATAAAAAAACAGCGCGATATTTGTTGCCTTTTCGGTTTTGCGTTTTCCACAGATACGGCGGCTTCCCTTTTTGCCGCCCATCCGGACTTACCGGCGATCCGCCGAATTTGTGTTGGAAAAAGTTATAAAAAAAGCTTTTTTTGACAATTTTTTATCGCAAATTTGACAGACTTATTGGAACAAAGACGGTAGAATATTGTAAAACGCCAAGGAGACATGGCGAAAAAACAAGGAGGAGTAAATCATGAACAAACTCAAAAGAACTGCTGCTCTGCTCATGGCAGCCGGTCTGAGTCTTTCCATGCTTGCCGGATGCGGCACCCCAGGTCAGGACTCTACGTCGGCATCCCCTGGTGCGGAACAGAACACAACCGTAGGCGCAGCGGAAGGCTACACGTACAAGATCGCAACTGTACGCTGGAACGACACCTGGCCCACGGACTTTTTGACCGACGGTGTCATGGGGGATCTGGCTAAGGAAGCCGACATTGACATCGAGTGGCAAATCTACTACTCCAATGATTTCGGTGAGCAGAAGGCACTGCTGTTTGCCAGTGACGACCTGCCCGACGCTTTCTTCGGCTCCTGCGGCCTCGGCGATTCCGACATCGTGCAGAACAAGGAAAAGCTTCTGGAGCTCACCGATCTGATCAACGAGGAGACCATGCCCAACCTGATGAAAATCTTTGAAGAAGATCCCACTATGCGCATGGCCTGCACCGACCGAAACGAGCAGATCTACAGCCTGCCGAAGAAGATCCCCTTCCGGCCGAAGCTGAACAGCCAGAACTACATCAACAAGGAATGGCTGGACAATCTGAATCTGGAGATGCCCACGAATTACGACGAGCTGAAGGAAGTACTGATCGCCTTCAAGGAGCAGGACGCGGACGGCGACGGCGACCCGAACAATGAGATCCCGATCAGCGGTTACAAGCCCGGATACGGTAGCGTGCTTCTGGATTCATTCGACCTGATCGAGCGCGGTGACGAGCACATGTCGCTGGACGCCAACAACAAGGTCGTCTTTGTTCCCACGCAAGATCATTACAAAGAAGCAGTCAAGTATTTACGCGAGCTCTGGGAGCTCGGCGTGATGGACGAGGAATACTTCACCCAAGAAGGATCTATGTACACTGCCAAGTTGCAAAAGGAAGGCGGCTCTCAGATCGGCATCTTCTCCGGTTGGACGGCAGACTCCTGGGCTGGCCCCAATACCAAGCAGTTTGTGCAGATGCCCACGCTGGAAAGCCCATGGGGCACGAAGAACGCTCAGAGCATCGCGAGCACAGAGTACAGCGATAAGGAGCTGATCCTCAACATTAACTGCCCGAATCCCGAAAAGGTGCTGAGGTGGGCCGACCTGTTCTACGACGATCTGGTTTCGCTCCAGACCTTCTACGGCTCCATATCCACCGGTCAGATCAAGGATAACGGCGATGGCACCTATGAGCTTCTGACGCCGAAGGACAACACGTTGGATACTTCCGCCTGGTGGTACTCTCCCCGCGATTTCGGTCCCAAGTACATGCGCAAGGAATTTGAAGAAAAGGTCACGCTGCCCACCGATCAGGGCGACGGGCTCAAGCTGGTCGAAGACGAGCTCAACGCGCAGTACGCCGACAACCCGAATCTGCTGCACGCTTGGCCGGGTACGATTAAGTTCACCGATGACGAAATCAACGAGAGAACCGCCTTGAACGTAGACATTAATAGTTACGTGGAAGCCCAGTGGGCACACTGGATTACCGAAGGCGGCGTTGAAGAAGAATGGGACGATTATCTGCAGCAGCTGGACGCCATGGGCCTGCAGAGACTGATTGAGATTGATCAGGGCGCCTATGACGCCTATGTGGAAATGATGGGCTGATCGAAACCGAAGGAAGAGGTGATCACGGCGGCGCCGGGTTATCTCTTCTTCGGAAATTTACCGGGCCTTTCACGGTAAAATGGTGAAAAGCGCCTGCAGAACCGATACCCCGACCCGTTAGGAGGCAGAGAAAGCTATGGCATATTCCATCCTGATTGTAGATGATGACCGGACCTTTGTAGAGGAGCTCAAGTCGGCCCTGCAGTGGAACCGGCTGCGGATCACCGAAGTATACACGGCGTTTTCCGTTAGGGAAGCCATCGCGTTTCTCTCGAAGACGAAGGCAGACATCGTTCTTTGCGACATCGAAATGCCGGGTGGCAACGGTCTTCAGCTGCTCAAGTGGATTCGGGAAAACCACGCGTCGATGGAATGCATTGTCCTTTCGAGCTACGCAGAATTTTCCTATGCCCAGAGTGCGTTGCGGTTCGATGTCTGTGACTACCTGCTAAAGCCCATCAAGGCCAAGGAGCTGGAAGAGACGATTTCCCGGGTTGTTGGGCTTCTGGATGCACGGCGCGGCTGGCAGGAGGAACCGCTGGAAACCCTGTGGGCCGCCCTGTTTGACGGCGCCGTCAAACAGGCGGATTTCACTCGTCAAGCGCAAAAGCATGGCTTGACCGAAAATTCCAGTCTCGCGATTCTCCTACTGCGCTTTGTCCCCGTGCCCGGTCAGCCCGTCCCTTCGCACTATGGCAGGCCGCTGGTCCGGCAGGCCATTTTGGATCTGGCCGACCAGAACGCCCTGCAAACCGTCGTTCGCCTGAGCGAGACCCGATGGATCCTGGTCTGCCGTGCCACAGGGAAAGATCCCTTTCCTCGCGCGCCGCTGGCGGCGTTTCTCGACGCCGTAGAGGCGCGGATCGGCCTTCAGGTCTGCGCATACTGCGGAGAAAAAGGCACCGTCGGGCAGGCAGTGTCCATGTGGGAGGCGCTCTGCCAGCTGGAAAAGCACACCGTTCCGGATATGCAGAGAATCGCGCAGGGAGTCGACCTGCCCGCAGACAAGACACAGCGGCGCTCTTTCCCCTTAAAGACATGGAAAAAAATGTTGGTTGGCTTCGGTCCCCTCACAAGTCTAGAAGCGTCCATTCGGGAAGAAATGGTGCGGGTCCAAGCGGAAGAAGGATGGACGGTGAACCGACTGACGGTTTTTTTGCGGACCTGCACGCTGATGCTGTCCAATTACCTGCAAAGCCGGGATATGTCTCTGGAGGATATCATCGACTCAGAGGAGTACGACCAGATGGAAACCTTTGCTGTTTCCAGCCTGTGTGCGACTGCCTGGTTTATGCACAAGATCCTCGGCATTGTCGAAGACAGCCGGGATCACAAGTCGGACGCCATCACTACCGTATGCCAATATATTCTTGACAATCTGGAAGAAGATCTGTCCAGAAAAATGCTGGCGAAGCTCGTGTTCATGTCAGAAGACTATCTTTCGAAGCAGTTCATGCGCGCCGTCGGGATGACGCTGCCGGCATACATCGCCCAGAAACGGATGGAAAAAGCCAAGGAGCTTCTGGAGTACCCGGACATCAAGATTGGAAAAGTCGCCATGCGCGTCGGTTACTCTAATTTTTCCTACTTTTCCAAAACGTTTCACGATTATACCGGGTTTACCCCGAACGAGTGGAGAATGTACCATCTGCACGGGACGGAGGACACTTGGAAAGAACCTGAAAAGAACCCGGAAAGGATCGCTGACCGCTCTTGCGGGCTGCGCCCGGTTTATGCACTGCCACACTGAAAGCCGTGATAGAACTATCCCGGTGAATCTAAACATAAAGGAGAGAGAAAACTATGCACGCGAATGGATTCGCTATATCCGCAAAAGAGAAAAAAAGCCGCAGGCTTTTGCTGCTGAAGCGGAGCGTGCCGCTTTACCTGCTGATTTTGCCCTCGTTGATCTTATTGATTGTGTTCACGTACATTCCCATGTACGGCGTAACTATCGCCTTTAAGGATTACAAGACCGGTTTGGGCATCTTCGGCAGCGAATGGGTCGGCTTTAAAAACTTCACCACCTTTTTCAACTCTTACCAGTTCTGGCCTATCCTGCGGAACACGCTGGTCATCAGCATTTACTCTATTGTGGTGATGTTTCCGCTGCCTATCCTCGTCGCCCTGATCTGTTCGCAGATTACGTCGTCGCGCTACAAGAAATTCTTTCAGGTGACGACTTATCTGCCGCACTTCATCTCCACTGTTGTTATGTGTGGCATGATCATGCTGTTTCTTTCTCCGTCCAGCGGTATCATCGCAAAGCTACTGAGCTTTGTCGGCATCGATATGCCGAACCTGATGGGTTCCGCCTCCGCGTTCCCGCACATCTACGTCTGGACCGAAGCATGGCAGCATATCGGGTGGGACAGCATCCTGTATATCGCCGCGCTGTCGTCCATAGACCCCACGCTCTATGAAGCGGCAACCATCGACGGCGCAAACAAATGGCATAAGATTTTCCACATCGATATTCCGTCTCTTCTTCCCACCATCATGATCATGTTGATTTTGCGCATGGGCAGCGTGATGAGCGTCGGTTTTGAGAAGGTCTACCTGCTGCAGAACTCGTTGAACAACGCAACCAGCGAAATCATTGCTACGTACGTCTACAAGATGGGCCTGCTGAAATCTCAGTACAGCCTGTCCGCCGCCATCGGCCTGTTTAACAATGTGATCAACCTTATTCTTCTTCTGGTGTTCAACTTCATATCGGCGAAGATATCGGAAGACTCCCTGTTCTAAAAAGTGGAAAGGCGGTAGAACTATCATGCAAGCAACCATCAGAAAATCCAATAAAGTGCGCCGTAGCAAAGGAGACGTTATCTTCGACACCGTGGTGTACATCATCACCGGGTTAATGATCCTGATTGCCATTTACCCCATGTACTTCATCTTGATCGCATCGATCAGCGACCCTGCTCTGGTATCCTCCGGCGAGATTGTCCTGGTTCCGAATGGATTTAACCTGCGGGCCTATGAAAAGCTGGCAGAATTTGACGACATCTGGACCGGATATCGCAACACAATTCTCTACGTGATTGGCGGCACAGCAATCACCCTAGCCGTCAACATTCCCGCATCGTTTGCTCTGTCCAGAAAGCAACTCTTCGGCAAGCGCGCGCTGATGGCCATGTATCTCATCCCAATGTTTTTTACCGGTGGCCTGATTCCGACCTATATGGTTGTGAAGGCGGTCAATCTGGTGGACAACCCTCTCGTGATGATCCTGCCGTTCTCGGTCGCCAGCTACTACATCATCGTGGGCCGTACCTTTTTTCAGAACACCATTCCGGAAGAACTGTGGGAGGCCGCACAGTTGGACGGCTGCGGGCAGGTCAGATACTTCTTCATCGTGGCGCTTCCGCTTTCCAAAGCCGTTCTGGCCGTGATCGCCCTGTGGTCGGCCGTTGGACAATGGAACGGGTATTTCAACGCGTTAATCTATCTACGCAGCCCCGAATTCCAACCCATCCAGATTGCGCTACGCAACATCCTGATTAACAACCAGATGATGGGTATGACGCAAATCGGCGCGGCTGCCGTAGAGGCACGACAACTGGCAGAGCTGATTAAGTACGCCTCCATTGTGGTCTCTTCTCTCCCCATCATGTTGCTGTATCCGTTCGTACAGAAGTATTTCAATAACGGCATTATGCTGGGCTCTGTGAAGGGATAATAAGGAAAAATGCTGAACCGGACTGCCGTATTGTTCTGCAGCAGTCCGGTTTCGGTATTTTCTTCTTTAGACTTTACCGATTTTGGGAGGTGGTCAAGATATATAAGAAAAAGAGACTGCGCGTACTGCTGCGCTTTTTCTCTGTTCTGTTCCTGGGGCTATTTCTGATTTTCTCCGTCATCCACCTGTATCTGGGCCAGACGCTGCGTGCTGTGGAGGATCAATATATTGAGGAAACCGCCATCCTGTACGTAAAGAACATCAACCGGAAAATCCAGTCCATCAATCAGGAGTTTCTCATGCTGGCCAATAATCTGCGGAATATCCTTCCCGGCATCCCTCAAAATATCAGTCCCCGGGACGGTGGATACTACGACGTTCTGTTTATGGCCAGCGACCTCGTTGGCAGCCTGAAGACACGCTATCCGGAGCTTAAGCAGTCCTTTCTCTACTGGCCGGCATCCGACCTGCTTGCATTCTCTACGGGCCTCTCTTTTGCATCGACGGACGATTTCGGCATTACCGGTCAGGTAAAGCAGCGGCTGCGTCAGCAGAAGGACAGCCTGTCCACCCAGGTATGCTGGGAAATATTGACAAGTGGAGAGGAAGCCTACATACTGGGGTGGTACAGACAGAAGGAGATCATGCTCGCCTGCCTGATCGACCTGAATCAGCTTTTTGCGGAAATCAACGATATGCCGAAAAGCTACTCGGTCATTTCCTTTCTGCGGTGGAACGACGGCCGCGTGATTGCGCCGCAGGCTTACCGAAAACAGGCCGAGCAAGCCATCGCCGACGGCGCCGAGGTATACACATACCCGCTTGCAAACCTCGGCACCGCGTACATTCAAAAGGTTGAGGACGGAGAGATCCTTCAAAACGTCCACTTCCAGCTCGGCCTGTTCAACATGGAAATGGTCCTGCTTTGGTTGGAGGTCATTCTGGTCGTGCGGCTCTGCTACAGGTGGCTGTTCCACCCTTTCACGAAATTCGTGACCGGTCTGGAGAACGTCGGGACGGAGGAGATATTCGATCGGCTGGACGAAAATGACATTTTGGAGCTGGAAACCATCAACCGGCAGTTCAAAACGCTCTCACACCGCCTGAAGGACATGCGCATCGCCTTGTATGAGCAGGAGATCACCAAGAAGCAGACCGAGCTGGAGCTGCTGCAGGAACAGGTCCGACCTCACTTCTTCCTCAACTGCCTGAGCCTGGTGCACAGTCTGGCCGACCGGGACAGCAACTGGGAAATTACGGAACTGCTCGAAGACCTTTCCGGCTATATCCGATACCTGTTCGGCCCGACGGCCAACCTACGAAAAATCTCCGAGGAGATCAACCACGTAAAGCTGTACATACAGCTGCAGCACAAGCGGTACGGCGATGCCTTTTCCTGTACTATAGACGTCGACGAGGATCTTCGGGATTACTTCATCCCCAAGCTGATACTGCAGACACTGGTCGAAAACTCCATACAGCACAACGCCATCTATGAGCGACCTGTGGAGGTTTCCCTGTTCCTGACAAAAGAAGTCATGGACAACGAGACCTGGCTTTACTGCTGTGTCTCCGATACGGGAAAAGGATTCAGCGATGCGGTCATGGACGCCATCCTGCACGACCGGGAAATCTACCGGGACGGTCGGCGGCATATTGGGCTGTCCAACCTGAAAGAGCGCCTGAAGCTGATTTACGGCAACGACGCGACTTTCCAGCTTTCCAACATGGCTGACAACTACGGCGCTATTGTGGAAGTGCGCATCAAGCTGTCCCGCATAAAATCGCCGAACGAACCGTAAACCGACATAAAAATCACAATTTTCTAACCGGAAAATTATAGATTGGCTGTTGTGAATTCAGTATTCTAAATTAAGAAAGAAAAGCCGCGGCACGCACGGCAGCGGGTCAAATACCCGCTTTCTTTTGGAAGGGAGGCAGACAGACCGTTTTTAAGCAGGCAGCGGACATCGTCCCAGAGTGACTGCTGCGCAGAAGATCAACTGACATCGACATTGGAGAGGAGTAAAATAAAATGGCAATTCATGTAACAGTATGGAACGAGTACCTGCACGAAAAGCAGTTTCCGGAAATTGCGTCTATCTATCCGAAGGGCATCCACGGGTGCATCGCCGACTTTTTGCAGAAAGCGGGCATGACGGTGCAGACAGCGACGCTGGAGGAGCCGGAGCACGGCCTGACGCAGGACGTGCTGGACAACACCGACGTGCTGATCTGGTGGGGCCACATGGCGCACCACAAGGTAGCGGATGAGATCGTCGAGCGCGTGTACCGCCGCGTGCTGGACGGTATGGGACTGATCGTGCTGCACTCGGGCCACGCGTCGAAAATCTTCCAGAAGGTCTGCGGCACGAACTCGGGCAGGCTGAAGTGGCGCGAGGACGGCGAGCAGGAAATTCTCTGGGTCATCGATCCGAGCCACCCGATCGTCGCGGGGCTGGACGAGAAGATTATGATCCCGCACGAGGAGATGTACGGCGAACACTTCGATATCCCGCAACCGGACGAGCAGGTATTCATCAGCTGGTTCGAGGGCGGCGAGGTGTTCCGCAGCGGCTGCTGCTGGCACCGCGGCAAGGGTAAGGTGTTCTACTTCCGCCCGGGTCATGAGGCGTTCCCAATCTATTATCAGCCGGAGATCCAGCAGGTCATCGTGAATGCGGTCAAATGGGCTACGCCGATTGATTTTCCGCCTGTCACCTACGGCAATCCGCCCGCCATTATGGAAGTACACGGCAAGCTTGAGCACAGCATACAGGGGCTGCATCAACCGAAATAAGGACGCGTTAAAAGGAGAAATTGTATATGGAAAATCAAGTCATTCGAATTGGTTCCGTCGGCGTAGGCGGCATCTGGTCCGGCGTGCATGAGCCCGGCATACGCAAGAGCCCGAATCTGGAGCTTGTGGCCATCTGCGATATTGACCGGGAAAAGCTGGATGCGGTCGGCGAGAAATACGGCATCCCCGCGGAGCGCCGGTTTACGGATTACCACGACCTGATCCGTTGTCCGGATGTGGACGCAGTGGACATCTGCACGTCGAACGACGCGCATTTTGAGATTGCCATGGCAGCAATCGAGGCCGGCAAGCCGTACGATCTGGAAAAGCCGATCACTATGACGGCGGCGCAGGCGAAGCAGCTTGCACAGGCCACGCGCGTCAAGGCATTGCCCAACATGGTTTGCTTTTCGTACCGGTTCAAGGCGGCGGCTCGCTATGCGCGGGAGCTGATCGCAAGCGGAAAAATCGGACGGGTGTACCACGTTGACATGCAGTATTTTCAAGCCTGGGGCTTGCCGCGCTTCAACACGCCGCGTGTATGGCGGTTTGTAAAGTCGCGTACGGGCTCGGGCGCGCTGGGCGATTTGGGCTGTCATGCGTTGGATCTCGTCCGCTTCGTCACCGGGAAGGAGTACACGCGTCTTGTGGGCCATGTAGGCACGTACGTCCACGAGCGCCAGAATTTGGACGGCACCGGGATGGGCCCGGTAGACGTCGACGATTTCTGTAATTACATGGCGGATATGGAGGATGCCATCTCCGTCAGCTTCCAGATTACACGCTTCGGCTACGGGCGCGGTAACTACCAACGCATGGAAATCTACGGTAGTGAGGGTGCCATCGTATATTCGTTGGACGCGCAGCCGGGCGAAGAAGATGTTATCGAGGTCTGCACTGGCGACGTTTACGCCGAGGGGCGCGTGTTCTCCAGATTGCCAATTCCGGACCGGTGCCGCAGCGACCAGATGCAGAGCTTTGCCGACATCCTTTTGAAGAAAGGGGACGGCTTGGCCGCCACCGTCGAAGACGGTCTGAAAAACCAGCAGGCCGTAGATGCTGTTTTGGCCTCCGCGGAACAGGGCAAATGGCTTGTTCTGTAAGAGCTGCGGCCTTTCCCACAGATAACGCCTCCGCGCCAGGCCGTATCTGTCAGGATCCTGCCGAAGGAGGAGAAGAACACCTGCACCACCATGACGATCGAGAGGATCAGGCCGTTCTGAACATCCGTGTGACCCTGCGTGTACATGCACAGCGTGGTGAACGGCGCGATCAGCGCCAGCGTGCAGGCCGCGCAAAAAGCCAAAAGCCTCTGGCATATCCAGACGCTGAATGAGTTCAACAGGAAGATGAAGAAATAATGTGCGATTCTGAAATTCGCACACTCGCACCTGCCTTTCGGTTTTGGTAGACTGTAACCGAAAGGCGGGTGCATTTTGCATTGCAGACCTGCCGGGGAAATTTTGAATGGGAGGATCACATATGAAATCGCTATTTGAGCAGCTGGGCGGCACTTACACAAGGCAGGGCGACTACTGCCTGCCAGATGTTTGCTTACCACCCGAAGAAGAACGCCCCATTGGTGTTTACGGCCAGCGGCGGCGAGCCTATCTGAAGGAACATCACCGGGTGCTGTATTATAACCTGCTGACCGCCGGGACGCTGGACGGGCACCTTGCAGACATCGAGGAGCAGGCGCAGGAACTCTTTCTTCGGCTGGTAAAACAATACGCAGACACCGAGGGCGTGACGGAGGAGGTAAAGGCCAATGACCCGCAGGCGTGGGTGCGAAAAATGAACGGCATCCGACATCGGGCAAATGAGGTCGTAATGCAGGAAATTGTATACGGATGATGAGCAAGTGGAGGTCGATGACCTCCGCTTGTTTTGTGTGCAGAAAAGAACAATGCTGTTTTTAAACGGCATTGTTCCGAACCTTGTTGACATTATTCTTTTATTCGGGTATAATGTACTTGTGATTTTATGCGTGGAGGTATCCCCTATGGCTGAAATGATCTCGGTAAGAGAGGCAGCAGTGCGCTGGAATATAACGGAGCGGAGAGTTGCGACGCTCTGCAAGAATGGGAGAATCGCCGGTGCGAAAAAGCAGGGCAATCGTTGGCTGATCCCCGCTGATACGCAGAAGCCGGCGGATCAGCGGCTCAAGACGGGCGCTTTCCGCAAGACGGAGCGCGCGCCGAAGCTGCCCCTGCCCATCGGCGTGTCCAACTACTGCCTTGCATCGTCGGAATACTACTACATCGATAAGACGATGATGATCAAGGACTTTATCGACGAGCGTCCGATGGTGACGCTGTTCACCCGCCCCCGGCGCTTCGGCAAGACGCTGAATATGGATATGCTGCGCACTTATTTTGAAAAGAGCGACAAGGATACCTCCGTCTACTTCCGGGATAAGAAGATCTGGGCCTGCGGCCAGAAGTACCGGGATTATCAGGGCAAGTACCCTGTGATCTTCCTGACCTTCAAGGATGTGAAGTTCGACACTTGGGAGGAGACCTTTGCGGCCATCCGGGATATTTTCGCAAAGGAGACCCGGCGGCACAAGGAGCTGCTGGCCAGCGATAAGTGCGACGAGTACAGCAAAAAGACCTATGAAAAGCTGGCAGACGGCAAGGTCAGCGAGGTAGAGCTGGCTTCGGCACTGCTGGACCTGTCCGCTATGCTGCACAAGCACTATGCCGTTGCGCCCATTATCATCATCGACGAGTACGACACCCCCATCCAGCAGGGCTACCAGAAGGACTATTACGACAAGGTCATCCGGTTTATGCGGAACCTGTTTTCCGGCGGTTTCAAGGATAATCAGCACCTGTCCTTCGGCTTCCTCACCGGCATTCTGCGGGTGGCAAAAGAGAGTATTTTCAGCGGGATGAACAACCTGTCCATCAACTCCGTGCTGGACAACAAATACAGCGCCTACTTCGGCTTCACCGCCGACGAGGTGATGGAGATGGCGGAATACTACGGCGCTGCCGATAAGTATGACGAGATTTGCCAGTGGTACGACGGCTACCGCTTCGGCAAGACGGAAATTTTCAACCCGTGGTCGGTGGTCAACTACTTCAGCAACGAGTGTGAGCCGAGGCCCTTCTGGGTCTCCACCGGCAGCAACGATATTATCGGGGAAGTGCTTGCCCAGGCGGACGAGGAGATTTATAACCGTCTGACCTCCCTGGTCAACGGCGAGACCTTCACCACCTTCATCGACACCGGCGTGATCTATCCGCAGATCAAGAGCAATCCCTCCACCATTTACAGCTTCCTGCTGGTGACCGGCTATCTGAAGGCGCTGAAAACCACGCCCTCCTTCAGCGGCGATTTTATGTGCGATGTCTCCCTGCCCAACCGGGAGATTTCTCTGGTGTATAACAAGGAGATTTTGCAGCGGCTGGAGAATCTGATCCCGCCGTCCACGGCGATTTCCGTTCAGGAAGCCATCTTCTCCGGCGATAACGCACGGCTGAAAGTGCAGATACAGACGCTGCTGACCCAGTCGGTCAGCTCCTTCGATACTGCCGGGGAGAACTTCTACCACGGCTTTATGCTGGGCCTGTGCGCCCTGCTGGGCGGCGCTTTCGTGACCTCCAACCGGGAATCCGGCGACGGGCGCTATGACATTCAGCTGAAGCCCACGCAAAAGGGACTTCCGGGCATCCTGATTGAGCTGAAAACGGAGAAGAATTGCAGCGATGAGCAGCTGAAAAAGCTGTCCGAGACGGCCTTGCAGCAGATCAACGATAAGAAATACGAAACCGAGCTGACGACAGCCGGGGTCAGGACGATTTATAAATACGGCGTGGCCTTCAGCGGTAAAAAGGTCGAAGTGGCAGTTGGATGAGGAGTGAGAATTCCAAAGTATCAGCTTTCAGCTTCCAAAGTATCAAATTGATACTTTGGTGAAATCCCAAAGTGCCAACACGGTGGTTCCAAAGTGCCAAATTGGCACTTTGGGGCAGAAATTATGAATTAAACCATATTGGAGGATGCACGATGAGCACCAATATTTCGAAAAAGAAGCGGGACGATCTGCTGGACAAAATCAAGCAGATTCGTGCCTTTATCGCCGCAGCACCGCAGGATGAGAATACGGGCAACCTGCTCTCCTACCTGTCCGAACTCGAAAAAGATGTGAACGGGAAAAAGTACGGTCTCGTGTTCGAGGAGCATCGGGAGGAAATCGATGAGGTGTTGGATACCCATACGCCGGTGCTGACCGAGGATGCAGATCTGTTTATTGACCACGGCGGGCAGATGAATTTCCTGCTTGAAGGGGATAACCTTGCCGCACTGAAACTGTTGGAAAAGACGCATCGGGGAAATATAGATTTAATTTTTATTGATCCTCCGTATAACACAAGAAACGGAGATTTCGGATATGATGATTCTCGTGTTGATTTGACAGATACATTCCGTCACAGCAAATGGGTCTCATTCATGAGCGAGCGGTTATTGGTAGCACGGAGATTGCTAAAAAACGATGGCGTAATATTTATTGCCATAGATGATAATGAGCAAGCTGCATTAAAGCTACTGTGCGATCAATTGTTTGGGGAAGAAAACTTCCTTGCGAGTATTATATGGCAACATAGCATTCAGCCTAAAGGATATTCAGGGACGTTTTCGGTGCATCATAACTATATTTTGTGCTATCAGAAGACAGCTCAGTTTGTTTTGAACTCTTTGCCTCGCACAGATGAAGACAATAAGGCCTATGCAAATCCAGATAACGATCCTCGGGGAAGATGGAGGAGTGGTGATGTACGCAATGCATTATATCGACCTAACCTAATTTACGACATTATTTCTCCGTCCGGAAATGTGATTAAACCCTGTGCTAATGGATGGCGTTGGAGTAAAGAAACGGTAGAAGAAAAGATTAAAAGCGGTGAAATTATTTTTAGCAAAGATGAGACCCGTATTATTAGGAAGATATATTTGGATACATTAGAAGGACGAACGCCAGAAACAATTTGGTTTGGAAAAGATGTTGGAACAACCCGAAGCGCAATGAGTGAAATCAAAGAAATCTTTGGTTCGAGCGCATTTGGAACCCCTAAGCCTACAAGTTTAATTGAACGCACACTACGATTGATATCACGAACAGATGCTACCGTACTTGACTTCTTTGCAGGCTCTGGTACAACAGGTCACGCTGTTATGAAGCTCAACGCAGAGGATGGTGGAACCCGCCGCTTTATCCTCTGCACCAACAACGAAAACGGCATTTGTCGGGATGTGACCTACGAACGCATCCGCCGTGTCATTGATAAAGAAGACTATGCCGCCAGCCTGAAATACTATAAAGTTGACTATGTACCTATTTCGGATCGTATGTACTACGAGTACGCCGATGAACTGCTCCGCCATATCCGGGAGCTGGTGGAGCTGGAAAACGGCATCAATTTTACGGGCAACGAGGAAATTGCCATCGTGCTGACGGATGAGGAGTTAGAGATATTTTTGGATGATGAAGGTATCTGTAAGAGATGCCGAAAGCTCTATATGGGGCACGATGTATTGCTGGACGCTCAGCAAGCGCAAGCGCTGCAGGAATATAACATTGCAGTGAATGTTATTCCGGATTATTACTACAAAGAATTGGAGGGATAAATATGGGGATCACGCTTGCAAATTTTCAACTTAAAGCCATTGAGGCCCTTATGGAAGCTATGGGAGAGCCCAATAGGGATATTATCCTGAAGAGTTGTACTGGTAGCGGCAAAACCATTATCCTTACACACTTTATGGATGAGTATCTGAAGAGCACAAACAAAGCAGTGTTTGTTTGGCTTACCCCCGGAAAAGGTAATCTTGAATTACAGAGTAAAGCCAAAATGGATAAATACATTCACGGCAGCAACACAAAACTCTTATCCGATATAATGTCTTCTGGCTTTGAAGAAAATGATGCCTGTTTCATCAACTGGGAAAAGCTTACTAAGAAAGGGAACAATGCACTTAAGGATAGTGAGCGAACAAACTTTGTCGAACATATTCAGAATGCAATTGACAACGGTTTGACTTTTACCATAATTGTTGACGAGTCACATCAGAATGATACGATCAAAGCAGATGACATTCTTGCTCTGTTCAATGCGAATAAGATTATCCGTTGTTCCGCTACACCTAAAAACTACAAGAATGCTCTGCTGATAGAGATTCCAGAAGAAGATGTTATTGCTGAAGGCCTGATAAAAAAGCTCCTGATAATCAATGAAAATTTTGAACAGCATATTAGCGTTGAAGATCAGATATCCTACCTGCTGGATAAAGCCCTCGAGAAACAACGAGACTTACGAGCCGCATACGCCAAGAAAGATTCTGGCGTAAATCCATTGATTATCGTCCAATTACCGAATAAATCAGATGCACTGCTTGACCGTGTCGAAGAGTACTTCGAAAGCAAAGGCATTACTTACGAGAATAACCTTCTATCGGTATGGTTGTCTGATAAGAAACAGAACCTTGAGGATATTGAAGATAATGACGCTACTCCAATAGCTGTAATTATCAAACAGGCGGTTGCTACCGGTTGGGATTGCCCAAGAGCGCAGATTCTCGTGAAGCTCCGTGACAATATGAGCGAGGTATTTGAAATTCAGACGATTGGAAGGATTCGCCGGATGCCGGAAGCAAAGCATTATGGTGAAGATCTTTTAGATTGCTGTTATCTTTATACTCTGGATGAGAAATTTACGGAAAGCGTTAAATTGAGTTTGGGCACGGGAGCATTAGATGCTTATAAAGTGTTCTTGAAGCCGGAATATCGTTCCTTTACGCTTATCAGCCAATTTAAAACTGATATTCCATTTCCACGCGATGCTAAGTTTGCACTCAAAGTTATTTGGAAGTTCTTTGAGAAAAAATACCATACCGCTACGGACCTCGATAAAAACCAAAGTCAGTTAGAAGCTTATGGCTATTCTTTCGACGAAGATATTGTGGATTTTACCAAATCTGGTTCCGTCAGCGTACTGAGCAAAGACCAAATCACAGAATTAAATGACATCTCGATTCACGAGCCATTGAATACGCATAAACACGGCAAAGAGTATCATCACTGTGTCGCTGAGATTGGATACAAAGCCAATTTGGACTATAGCAGCACTAATACCATTATGCGTAAGCTGTTCCTAAAAGGAGTTCGGTGCGACGCAAAAATTCTTCGTCTGGAAACACGAAACCTATATGCATTTATTATCAACAACGAGCGAAGGCTTATAGAAGATGTCCGTGATGCTATGGCTGATGAGTCTTTGCAGCTAACGCTTGCAATTCCCCGGATAACAGAAAAACCAGTGGGGTTTCCTCTTGAAATGATTTTCACATATGACGGAACATCAAAGTCACAGATGGAATACACCAAGAATGTCTATACAGGGTATTTATCTTCTGCGGAAAAGAGATCTATGCCGGAGAAGCTGTTTGAGCGTTTTTGCGAAGGTAGTGGCAAAGTGAAGTGGTTCTATAAGAACGGAGATAAGGGCTCAGAGTATTTCTCGATTGTTTATACGGATAACTTTGGAAAACAAAAATCCTTTTACCCCGATTATGTGGTTGGCACAAATGGTGGCGATATCTGGATTATAGAAACAAAAGGTGGTTTTACAAAGTCAGGAAGCAGTGAAGATATTGATCGCTTCACTGCAAAGAAATTCGGCGTTTTGAGAAAATACCTTGATGGATACAACCTACAGGGTGGCATTGTCAGACAGGATAAACAAAGTGGAGAACTATGCATTTGCGTAGACAAGTACTCAGACAATATCCACGATGAAAACTGGCAACTGCTTTCGGAAGTGCTTTAAGGAGGCGGAATATGAGAGAGCAAGAACTGTGGAAAAAAGTGCCTATCTATTTCTACTACCTTTCTATCTCTAAGCATAAAGATGCAAAAGATGATTCGGCTTACAGTACGGATCAGATTATCATCGCTTTTTCCCAATTGCTGGAATATATAATGACAAAAGGACTTTCTGAACGCAAGAAAGACATTACATCGTCAGAAAAGGTCGTGTGGTTAGATTCTTACGAGGATTTGAAAAACGGAAATTATGATGTGATTTTCAAGTCGGCAAAATACAACCACGTTCGGAATGAAATCGACACTGAAACTATGCAGGAGCGAGGACGACGAAAGAGACCTCAGGATGGAGACGAAGAAAAGACACATCTATGCATTCGCCTTGCAAAAGGCGAAAACAGGTTTCTTGCAGTTCACGAAAGCAATCACTATGGCATAACTCTAAAGTGTATTATCGACTACTTGAATGAACAATTCAAGAAGTTCAATGAAGACGGAAATGACCCGTACCACTACACCATTGAAAGTCAGATTATGCCGGGAGAAGATTTCCTGTCTTCAATCAAAAGAGCCAAAACAATGTCAGTCCTCAAGTTGACAGTATACAAAGACGATATTAAGGATGGCTTTATGCGGTTTGCGGGAAGAACTGACATCGCTGACGAAGTCGATATTTGCTTGAAGCGTCCTAAAGGATATAAATGCTTTCCTGAAAACTTAATTAAGGAATATTTTAAGGATTCGCAAGACAAAGCTAAGGGCAAGATTAAGCGTATTAAGATTATAGGGACAAATGACGCCGGAAGTTTTGAAGTGGATACTAATATCACGGGAATGAAGCATTTCTTAAAGGTGAAGGGTGAAAGCGTCACAAACGAAGTGGAGAGCTCAGATTTTTTTGTGAAGGCTCAGGAGTTCATTGCCTCAATGGGTGGTAGAATATGAAGACAATATTACTTGTTCCACTTAGGGACTATTATCAATCCAGAAAACGAATATGGGTAAAATATTTGATTCCGGTAGTTTTGGGGCTTTTGGCATTGGCAGGTGCACTCATATTTAACATCGGCAACGAGGAAACCATCCGGTCAACTTTTTCCGAATTTGTGAATGTCCAAATTAATGTCGTTGCCATCCTTGTTTCATTTTCTGTTGCAATTATTTCTATACTGGTTACAGCAGACAATGCAAACACCAAAAGTCTAAAGGAGGAAATGGCTGACTCTACTCAATATAAGCCTGTTGGCGGAAAACAGCTGTCTCTATTCCAAATTTTGCTTTCCAACATTGCATACAATGTCATTGTTGAAATTATTTACTTAGTTATTCTCATAGGAATTGCTCTCATACGGCCAATTATTCCTTTACAGGCATTGAAATATGTTGCTGCAGTATGCATCTTTGCCATTATGCATATTCTTGGGGTGTTGCTTGAATCGGTTGCTCAGATGTATCTAACTTTTTGGAGAAACAGATAGCCACGGCTTCACGCAACGCACATCATTATCAGCAATAAGATAGAATGGACATTGCGAACAGAAATAGCGAATCAGTATAACTGCTGAAAACCGAATAGTATATTTAGAGGCGTAGCCTTCGGAGAAATCCGGAGGCTGCGCCTCTTTTTGCGTTCAGATAAAAAATATTTGAGAAATTTCTCGAAAACACCCCCACAAACGGCGCCCCTTATTCAGAGTAAGTGAAGGGAGAAATATTTTTGTGGGGAATTTTGAAAAGTACCCTGCCAAATGGCACCCCTTATTCAGAGTAAGTAGAGGGACCTTTTGAAAAGTTGAGAGAATTTTTCAAATTACTTTGCCAAAATCTCAAAAAATTTCCCAATTGGTTAGTAGGAGGGGCACTTAAAAAATTTTTCTAAAACCCATTTGTTATTTGCCCGAAAAGTTCCCAGTTGATTAGTGGGAGGGGCACTTAAAAATTTTCTTCAAAATTCTTTTTATTTTTGCCGGAAAAATTCCCAATTAAGTAGTAGAGGGGGTCGCAGAAAAATTCTCAAAAATTTTTTCGTTCAAATCCAAAAAAATTTCCCAGTTGGTTAGTAGAGAGACTTTCAAAGATTTTTTTCAAAATTCCTTCGTACAAATCGAAAAATTTTTCCCAGTTGGTTAGTGAGGGGGTCTATAAAATGCCTTTCTCGCTGGCTACCTATTGAGGGGACTGTCTCCCTGTGTACCTTGAAAATTGAATCGCCGCCTCCAAAGGATATGCTTCCGGCAAGTGATGCCATGACTTCCCGAAAAAGGAACGAGCGCATCAAAGAAGCGATACGCCGTGGTGAGACTCCGGGGCAGGAACGATGCGGATGAGCGGCAGCAAGCAAAAACCACCGCAGAAATGCGGCGTCAAGAACAGACAAAGGAGGTTCAAACCTATGAAGAAAGGAGAGCTCAGAGAGCTTTATCAGATGATGTTTCCGGAATACCCGGACATTGTGACCGTTAAAGAGCTTCGGGAGATGCTGGGCATCAGCCGCAAGCTGGCTTACAAGCTGATTGACTATGGGTACATTCACGCCGTGAAGATCGGCACGACGCTGAAGATCCCGAAAATCAGTGTCATCAACTATGTGATGGAGAAAGAGGTGAAGAAGGTTGGATGAGATCAAACGCCTGACACCTGCACAGCGGGCACGCTGTAACCGGCTGATCCGGCGGCTGTGCGCCAACTACGACGGTGGCAACTGTCTGCCGTTGGACGATGGCGAAGGCTGCGTGTGCGTGCAGACGATTTCCTATTCGCTGCTGTGCAAGTACTTCCGGCGGGCGGTTCTGCCCGCCGACAAGGTACTCTGCGCCGATATTTACCGGCAGCGCACACGGCTCTGCGACCGATGCGGAAAGCCCTTTGCACCCGGCAGCAACCGGCAGAAGTACTGCCCGGAATGCGGCCGTTCCATCCGGCGCAAGCAGAAGGCGGACTCGGCCAGGCGGCGACGCAGTGTCGAACATTAAGCACCGGGAAAGCCTTGATTTCCGGGGCTTTTTTGAGGGCGAAGCGGGTGCGGGTGGCCGTTTCCATCTGCACCTGTCAAAATCCATTTCTAACATTCTACAAAGGAGAAATTTCTATGGGCAACAAACTGAAAACCGTGGACGCAGAGACCTTGCTGTCCACGCCGATGAGCAAGACGATGTTCATCGTAGACGGCCTTATTTCGCAGGGTGTCAATGTCATCAGCGGTGCCAGCAAGATCGGCAAAAGCTGGCTGATGCTGTGGCTGGGGCTGCAAGTGGCGCAGGGAAACTCTATTTGGGGGCTGCCTACACTGCAATGCGATGTGCTCTATATGAGCCTTGAGGACACCCAGCGCCGCATCAAAGACCGGCTCTACAACCTCACCGACAGCGCCCCGGACAACCTGTATTTTGCCGTGACCTCCGGGCTGATCGGCGGCGGGCTGGAGGAGCAGATCACGGATTTCCTGACCGAGCATCCCGCCACCAAGCTGGTCATCATCGACACGCTGCAAAAGGTGCGGGACTCCAAGGGCAGCGCCGGAAAGGCGGGAATGTACGGCAACGACTACGACGACATTTCCTCCATCAAGCGCATTGCCGACGGCTTCAACATCGCCATTTTGCTGGTGCATCACCTGCGAAAGCTGCAAGACAGCGACGATCCCTTTAACGATGTCAGCGGCTCTACCGGCATCATCGGCGCTGCGGACACCAACTTTATTCTGCGCCGTAAGCGCAGCGGAAACGCCGCTACGCTGCTGGTCAGCGGGCGGGATGTGGAATATCAGGAACTGACCTTGCAGTTTAACGACCTTGTCTGGGAACTGGTGGAGCGCAAGAACAGCGAGGATATTCACAAGGCAGAGCTGCCGAAATTTCTGTTTCGGGTGGTGGACTTTATGGAGTGCCGCACCGAATGGGTAGGCACGGCCACGGAGCTGCTGACCGAAATGAAGGAGCAGGAGGTCACGCCCAATATGGCCACGAAGTATCTCGGCCAGTTTGCCTATGAGGTGCTGGAGCCGCTGGGCATCGAGTATCGCACCAAGCGAACGGGAAAAAGCCGACTCATCAAATTTCTGCGCCGTGACGGTGATGACGCAAATGACGCCGGGATCGCTATATAAGGAAATCCCCGTCACAACCGTCATTGCCGTCACAAACCGAAGAAAGGGGGTGAACAAATGCGCAGCAAAAACTACGGGATCAATGTCCGTGTGACCGAGCAGGAGAAGCAGAAGCTGCTGGAAAATGCCCGGTTCTGTTCTCTGCCGCTGTCGGAATACTTGCGGCGGCTGGGGCTTGGAAAAGAGGTCAAAGCGGCCATCACGGAGCGGGATTACCGCCTGTTTCGGATGCTGAACGGCCTGAAAGCGGAACTCCCACAGCTTCAGAAAGAGGAAATTATAAGCAGACTGGAAGCAGTTTTGAATGAATTAAAGTAAGCGAGAATTACGCCTGCGCAGTCTAAGCGAGCAGACTGTTTTTACTCCTGTCGGAGCCAAACAGTGCCCCTGCCGCCGATGCCTGCGTCATCTGAGCGAGCAGTGCGTTTTTACTCCCGGCAGGGCCGGAGCGCAAAAACACTCGTTAGGGCGTGCCCTAAAACCCCTGAAAGAAAAAACTATGAAAGTGAGGACAACACAATGAGAAAATTGGATTTTACTTTACCCACGCTGGACGACCTGTTCTCCACGCAGGCGGAGCGGGACGATGCCAAGCTGGAGCGGGTGCGGAACATTCCGCTGGCCGAGCTGCACCCGTTCAAGGGTCACCCCTTCAAGGTGCAGAACAACGAGGAGATGCAGCAAATGATCGAGAGCATCCGCAAGGTGGGAGCCATCACCCCGGCGCTGGCAAGGCCGCTGCCGGACGGCGGTTACGAGCTGATCTCCGGCCACCGGCGACTGGCGGCGTGTCAGGTGTTGGGCGTCGAGACGATGCCCGTCATCGTCCGGGAGCTGTCTGACGATGAAGCGGTGATCGCAATGGTGGACGCCAATTTGCAGCGGGAGACTATCCTGCCCAGCGAAAAGGCGTTCGCCTACAAGATGAAGCTGGATGCCATCAAGCATCAAGGCATCGCTTCTGTGCAAGTTGCAGAGAAGTTGCTTAGCGTAGAAAAAGTGGCAGACGATGCAGGTGAGAGTAAAGACCAAGTGCGAAGATATATCCGCCTGACCTACCTGATCCCCGAACTGCTTTCGATGGTGGACGACGGCAAGATCGCCTTCAACCCGGCGGTGGAGCTTTCCTACTTAGACTCGTATCAGCAGCGGGCGGTGCTGGACGCGATGGCGCTGAACGACTGCACCCCGTCCCACGCCCAGAGCATCCGCCTGAAAAAGCTGGCGCAGGAGGGCTTGCTGGATGACCAGATAGTCTACGCCGTGCTGGCGGAGACGAAGCCCAACCAGCAGGAGCAGCTGAAATTCAAACGGGAGGAGCTGCGGAAATACTTCCCCTCCGGCTACACCGAGGAGCAGATGCGCCGGGACATCATCAAGGGGCTGGAATTACTGAAGCGGCAGAGAGAACGGAACCGGGATGCCCGCTGATTCGTATTGATGCGGCTGTAATCAAACAAATCGCAGAATAGAGAGAACCCCAAACCGATGGTATACTGATGCTGTCGGTTTGGAGTTCTGTTCTGCAAATACAAAGGACAGGAGGAGATGAAATTGGTAGCAGGACATCTGACATTGAAAAACGGCAGGTATTACGCCGTGCTGAACTATAGAAACGCCGGAGGGCAGCGGAAAACGAAATGGATCTCGCTGGGGCTTCCCGAAAAGGGCAACAAGCGCAAGGCGGAGGCGGAGCTGGCGAGGCTTCGGGCGGAGTTTGAGCCGCCCAAAGAGGCGGGCGACCTGAGCAGTGATATGCTGTTCGCCGATTATCTGTTGGAATGGCTGGAGATCGCCAAGGGACGGCTGGCCCACGCAACCTACGGTGCCTACCAAGGACTGCTGAAAAGCACCATCGTCCCTTATTTCCGCAAGAAGAAATTGACACTGCGGGAACTGGAAGCCCGACATTTGCAGATGTTTTATTCTGAAATGCTCAGGCGGGTCACGCCCAATACCGTTATCCATTATCACGCCGTCATTCACTCGGCACTGAAATATGCAGTCAAGACCGATATGCTGATCCAGAATGTGGCGGACAAGGTGGACCGGCCCAGAAAGAACAGCTTTCAGCCGGTCTTTCTCTCGGCGGACGAGATGCAGAAGATGTTTGAAGCCCTTCGGGGAACCAAGCTGGAGCTGCCGGTGCTGGTGGCTGCCTTTTACGGACTTCGCCGTGGCGAGGTGGTGGGCTTGAAATGGGATGCCATCGACTTTGAGCAGGGCACCATTTCCGTAAAGCGCACCGTGACCTCAACGATCATCGACGGCAAGTATCAGGAGTTCGAGCAGCAATCCGCCAAGACCAAGTCCAGTCTGCGCACCCTGCCGCTCATCGGCAGCTTCCGGGAATACTTTATGCAGGTGAAAGAGGCGCAGGAGCTGAACAAGCAGGTCTGCGGCAACTGCTACAACTATGAATACGATGGCTTTGTATTCGTGGATGAGTTGGGCGAGCGGATGCGGGTGGAATACCTGACCAACGCATTTCCGAAATTTCTGGAGAGTCACGGTTTGCGCCGGATGCGCTTTCACGATCTGCGTCACCCGTATGTCAAGCACACGACAAAAATTTTTAGCTTGCGCTTGATGGATTTTCAAGCGCAGGCTTATCCTGATGCTCGGCGAAAAACTCGCGGAGCTTGTCAGCTTCATCGGGGAGGACAAAGCCAAAGCCCTGTCCGTCCACTCTGCAATAGAAAGCGATTTTCATGACTGCCACCTCAATCAAAAATGTCCTGGATTTTGTATGCGATCTCGATGCGCTTATCGGGATATACCAGCACCCGGTCGATCAGCAGCTCGGCCAGCTCGGTGGTCAGCGTGTCCGCATCGAAAATCACCTTGGACGCTTCCTTGCGGCTGTCCTGCCGTGCCTGTTCGTCCTGCTTCTGTTTCGCCTGTGCCAATACTGCGGCATAGGCATTTTTCGTTTTCAAAAGCAGCTCGTCACACGCGGCCTTTTCCGCCTTGTAGGTGTTCAGGTCGATCTCGCCCATGAGATAGCGTTCGTAAAGTGTGCGCTTGCCGTCTTGCAGCGTTTCAATCTGCTGCTCATATTCGGCGCGTTCCGGTACGGAAGCATCTACCCGGAGCGTACCGTCAGGGGCAAGCGGCGCGGTGGCTTCCATCTGCTTTTTCAGCGTCAGGAATACCGCCTGTTCCAGCTCCGCGGCGTTCAGACGCATCTTGTGGCAGCGGCTTTCTACGTCCGCCTCGGAATGGCGGCAGTGATAATACGAGGTTTTCTGCATGGTGCGGGACAGCGCATGACCGCAGCAGCCACAGAAGGCTTTGCCTTTCAGCGGGTAGTCCCGCTTCTTTTTGTTGGGCTGGGAAAAGCGGAGCTGGCTGGCCTGCACGGTATCAAACACGGCTTTCTCGACGATGGCCGGGTGATGGTCGGGGATGATGTACCACGATTCTCTGTCCTTCAGGCGGCTTCTGGTGCCGCCTACTTCGAGAACCGCCCGCTTGCCGATCACATACACGCCGGTGTAGCGTTCGTCCTCCAAAATGCGGAGAATGGTGGATGTACTCCAAATCCCGTGACAGCGGGAAATATCGTGGGTATGATTGCCGTGCGCCGCTTTGTACTGGCCGGGGGTGGGGATGTTTCTGCGGAACAGCTCTCGCGTGATGGCGGTGGCGTTGATGCCCTCGGCGGCAAGCTGGAAGATGAGCTGCACAACGGCAGCGGCCTCCGGGTCAGGCTCCATTCTGCCATCGGCGCTTTTGCGGTAGCCATAGGGACAGATTTTGCTCTGATACTCGCCGCGCTGCATCTTGGCGTACTTGGCGCTCTTGGTCTTAATGGACATATCGCGGCTGTAATATTCGCTGATGAGATACTTGAACGCCACGTCCATGCCGCCGGTGTCACCCTTGAATTTGCTGCTGTCAAAATCGTCGCTGATGGAAATGAAGCGGGTATGGAACAGCGGGAACACGCGCTCGATAAAGTAGCCGGTTTCAATGCTGTTTCGCCCGAAGCGGGAAAAATCCTTGACGATGATGCAGTCGATTTGATTGGCCCGCACCAGCTCAATGAGCTTCTGTACCTGCGGACGCTCAAAATTCGTGCCGCTGTACCCGTTGTCGATGAACTCCATGATCTCCGCGTTCAGGGCTTCCGGCATGGAGGCCGCATATTCGTGGAGGACAAGACTCTGGTTTTCGATACTCAGACTGTCATACTTGTAGTCCTCAATGGAGAGGCGGATATAGAGAGCAATCACATATTTCTGCATTGTTCCAGCACCTCCGCATAGGTTTCAAACTCGCTCTGGAAACGATAGCGCACCGTGATTTGCTTATCATGGGACACCTCGATGCGGTCGATCAGCCGCTCGATGAGTGCGCCGGTCAGCGCCCGGTCGGTCTTGATTTGTGCGGCATCCTGTTCCAGCGCCCGGTGCTGCTCTGCTTGAGCATCCATCGTTCGCAGGCCGTCCTCCAACTGTTCCATTTCCACGGCGAGGTCGGCAATGCGGCTTTCGTACTTCTCCTTGTAGTCAAAGTATTCATCCTTGGTGAGAACGCCTTGGACGAGGTTTTCATATAAACTCCGCACGATACTGCGAAGCCGCTGGATTTCCTGTTTGCGGCTGGTGATCTTCTCCCGCAGCTCAGCGCGGTCAGCGGCCTGCCGGGGCAGCTCCGCAAGAGAGAGGGTGTATTGCCCCAGCGCCGTATCAAGCGAGTCCTGAAGCATATCTGCCAACATATCCAGCAACGCATCCTCGCGGATGGTCACGCCGGGGCAGGCATCCTTGCTGATTCGGCTCTGGCTCAGACAATGGTAGAAGTACACATCGTCGGACTTCTTGCGGATGTTTCTCTGCCGGTGCAGGCTGCCGCCGCAATGGGCGCAGAACACCTTGCCTTTGAGAAGATTCGGCGTGTAGGCTTTGACCTCCCGTGCCTTGGCGCGGCTGGCGGTCTGATTGAGTATTTCCTGCACCGCCGCGAACTGTTCCCGGCTGATGATGGCCTCGTGGGTGTCCCGTACCACCGTCCATTCCTCGGCATCGGCCTTGACCTGCCGGTGATCCACGGTTTTGGTCTGCCCCTGAACGAGATCTCCGGTGTAGACCTCGGAGCGGAGAATAACGCCGACTGTCCGGGTCTGCCACTTGCCGCTGCCGAGCAAATTCTCGTGAGTGATCTTGCCCTGCATCTTCTTATAGTGGCTGGGGGTGAGGACGCCCGCTTCGTTCAGCCGCACGGCGATGGTATTGAGGCCAGCGCCCTCGGAAGCCCAGCGGAACATCCGCTGCACCACAACGGCGGCAACAGGGTCGATGATAAGCTGGTGGCAATCGTCCTCGGCTTTCAGATAGCCGTAGGGAGTACGCGCACCGATGAACTTGCCGTCCTTCATGGCCTGCCGCTGCTGCGCCCTGATCTTGCGCCCAATGTCTAAAGCGTAGGCTTCGTTTATCATGTTCCGCAGCGGGATAATGATACCGGAATGGGCGTCCTCCGGGTTGGCGGTGTCGAAGTTTTCGTTGACCGCAATAAAGCGGATGCTGCGGATGCGGAAATACTGCTCGATGTAATAGCCGGTGTCGATGGTGTTCCGTCCCAAACGGGAAAGGTCTTTGACAATCACGCAGTTTACATGACCGGCCTCAATATCCGAGAGCATCTGCTGAAAGCCCGGACGGTGGAAGTTTGTCCCGGTCGCGCCGTTGTCAATGTAGGTATCGTACACGCTGATCTCCGGGTACTGCTCCAGATAGCGGGCAATAATCATCTGCTGGGTTTCAATGGATACGCTGTGCGTGTGGGTATCCTCCACCGAAAGGCGGACATAGATCGCGGCGCGGCAAGCGGCGTCAGCCTCCTGCACGGCCACCGCAGCCGTTTCTTTTCTGCTTTTCCTTGCCATGCTCAGCCCACCTTTCTCTGTTCGTAATCTTTCTGCTGCGCTGCCAGCGCCAGAAGCTGCAACGCCTTTTTGTATTCGTCCTCATGGGTAAAGGTAATATCCAGCTCCTTCTTCCCACGGACGCGGATGCTCTGTACCATGTGAATGAGCGCCCTGCGGTCTAAGGTTTCCAGCGTGGAGAACTGCGTAAACTGTGAAATCCAGCGGTTGCGCTCACTCCGGTTTTCCAGCACCTCCGTGAGTTTTTCCTTGAGAACGCGGACGCTTTCTCGGATGTCCTCGGCCTGCTTGGTGTACTTTGCCTTATAGGAAGCGTATTCTTCCTTGGTAAGCATACCCCCCACAAGGCTCTCATAAAGCCGTGCCTTGAACTCCAGCACCTGCTCCAACCGGCGCTCGTTGTCGGTGATGTGGTCGCTGTATTCCTTGGCAAGCGCCTGATTGATGCTGGTCTGGTCAATGCCGGTCAGCAGCGCCTCCAGAGAAGCAATATTGCCGATATAGGCTTTCAGGCTGTCCCGCACACAGTCGATCAGGCTGCTTTCTTTCAGCATGACCGGATGGGCGCAGCCCTTTTTCTTGCCGGTTGGACAATAATAGTAGTGGTACTCCTTGCCGTTCGCACGGTTGGTCTTGCGGGTCATGCGGCTTCCGCAGCACCCGCAGATCAGAATACCGGAGAACAGGTACACCGTGTCCTCGTTGGGAGAAGTGCGGGTATCCAGCCCCTTGATGCGCTGCACCAGCTCAAAATCCTGACGGGCGATCAGCGCTTCATGGGCATCCGGGACGCGCACCCACTCGGAGGCGGGGCGCTGCTCCATCTGCTTGATCTTGTAATGCGGCGTACCCTGTTTGCCCTGCACCAGCGTTCCGGTGTAGGTTTCGTCCTGCAAGATGCGGATGATGGTGGTAGCCGACCACTTGCAGTCAGCCTTGTCCGCATAGCCCTTTTTCGCGTAGGGCAGACCGTTGTTCTTCTTGTACGCCAGCGGGGAGAGAATACCCAGCCGGTTCAGCTCAGATGCGATCTTGGAGGCGCTTGCGCCCTCCAGCCGCATACGGAAAATGTCGCAGACAACGCGGGCGGCGTAGGGGTCAGGGACGAGCAAATTCTTGTTGTCCTCGGCTTTCATGTAGCCGTACACCGGGAACGCGCCGACGAAATCGCCATTGCGCCGCTTCACGTCCAGAGAAGAACGGGTCTTGATGGAAATGTCCCGGCAGTAGGCTTCATTCATAATGTTCTTGACCGATACGGTCAGATCATCGCCGCTGTCGTGGGCGGTGTCGATGCTGTCGGTGATAGCGATGAAACGCACCCCGTAGGCCGGGAATACCCGGCGCAGATACCGGCCTGTTTCGATGTACTCGCGCCCTAAGCGGGAGAGGTCTTTTACAATGACGCAGTTGATGTTGCCATCGGTGACATCCTGCATCATTTCCTTGAACGCGGGGCGGTCAAAGATGATGCCGCTGTATCCATCGTCGATCTTTTCGGAAACGACCTCAATATCCGGGTTACGCTCTACAAAGTTTTCAATGAGCTTGCGCTGATTGGAAACGCTGTCGCTTTCGCTGGAATGATCGTCGGTGTAGGACAGGCGGATGTAAGCGGTAGCTTTGTATTTAGGCATGAAAAAGCACTCCTTTCTCCCGGACTGCTCCCGCATGAAAAGAGTGGTTATCTGGCTATTAGGTTTTCATCCTTTTCCACACCGATCATAGCACTCTCTGCGGAAAAAAGCGAGGATGTCGCTCAGCGCAAAATGCCTTGCAGACATTCCTCCAACGTAACGCCGTTCCCGGCAAAGCAGGCGTTTACCACAAAATCGCCGCAGCGGAATGCTGAGGTTTTATAAGGCAGTATGATAAAACTTAATAAAACTAAGGCATTGCAATGGCAGATGAGGCTTTGACTGTAAAAGGTCAGAGCCTTTTTCTGTATCAGAAATTCGCACATTCGTCATTTTATTTTGTATTCAGTATAATGAAGTTACCAAATACAAGGAGGCTTCGATATGAAAACAAATTTTGAAAATATAGGCGGTAGTTATTCGCAACAAGGCGATTATCTTTTGCCAACTCTTACGCTACCTGATGAAAACCAAAGGCAAATCAGTGTGTGGGCAATGAGGCACAGACGCTATTTGAAATCAAGTCATCGAGTGCTTTATTACAATCTTCTTACATCGGGTAAGCTTTACAATTACCTTGCCGATGTTGAGTTTCAGGCAGAGAATTTGTTTGAACAGACAATAAAATCACTTGCTGAGCAGGAACAAGTTACGGAAAAACTCAAAGCCGAAAATATGATGTTGTGGGTGCAAAAGATGAATAATATTCGCAACAGAGCAACAGAAATCGTTAATGAACAAGTGATTTATAAATGAGAAAAAGGCACAACTTACGGAGAAAATTTTCGTATGTTGTGCCTTGATTTTTTTGTAAAATTGAATGTACAATCTTAGCGAGCAGACCATTTGGTTATCCAAACGGTAATTTTCTCATTAGGGACACCCTAAGACCCGCTTTTTGTATTCGACTTTAATATTGAAAAAACAAAGTGGCTCAATGTTGCAAAGGAAAACATTATTGACATATAGTCAAAGAGATAAAGCAGTAGGTGCTCGTTATCGCCAAGGAGAAAAAACTGATTTTTCAGGAACAGGTAAGATGCTATATCCCGTTTGAAAAATGCGTAAATTCCGTATGCAAAAATGAGTATGAATAATATTTTGAAAACAGTCTTCACTTTTGGTGAGAGTTGCTTTTTCTTTTTTATCATTAGCAAAATCATATTGAAATGAAGTCCGAGGTGGAGCGACATAAATATAAAGCCCCAATATGCAGAAAGCATATGGATTCTGTTCGCTGCATAGGTTGATTTTATATTCAAAAATGCAAACAGATGCCTTGAAACAATTACTCCGCTGACGATTGAGCCGACAAATGACATAAGCACAAGCAAAACAAGAATATTTTGAAAAATTCTTATAGGTGTTTGCCTGCCTTTCGTTAAATGCTTTGCCCAATTTATATTGAGTGCGTGATGAACAACAAAAAGCACAAACATAGCAACGCCGACTACCTCGTGTGCAGTTGAGCCTAAAAGCTCGTAGGACATCAAAAGAAGCAGAGCAAATGTCATTAAAATATCAATTATCGGTTTTAGCTTTAATTTTATTTTTGAATTCATACGGTTTTGTTTAAGTCTTCAGCCTCTTTGCTATTCGTTGCCATTCCCATATATTCCATACCGTAAAGAGAGGCAAAGCGTTTCATCGTGTATTCGCCTGCGTCAAGCATCCACTTTTCGGGTGCCGCACCTTGGAATACAAAATAAAGCTTTCTGCCTAAGAGCTCGCTCTCGTCAACCTTGCCGTAAAAACGGTCTAAAACATTACGAACAGAGCCGCAAATATTGTGCCAATAAAGCGGAGAACCGATAACGATTGTGTCAGCCTCTTTCATTTTTTTAATCACTTTGTCAAGTCCGTCATAAGGTAAAGTTTGACCGTATGAGCCGATTGTGAAGTTAGTTAAATTAAGTGTTTCGTATTCCTTGCCGCTCAAAAGAATTGAGGCAAGATTAGCAGTATTTCCGTTTTCGTTCGGACTGCCGTTAATAAAAAGAATTTTCATAATATTACCTCTCTTAATAATTTAATGTTCGCCGAAAAGCCAAGACATAATGGTATCCCCGTAACAGTAACCGCCAAAAGCACAACTGTAAATTTGCGGATTTTATTTAAGGTCAAGACCGTTTACCCAAGATTCGACCTTGCTTGATGAGGCACCTGAAGAAAATCTTTCGCCGTCCTGCCAGTTGCCTGTGCCTGCCATATCGGCTAAAAGGTCACCACTCTGACCTAAGCCTGATGATGTTGATGTGCAAAACGGAATAACGGTTTTACCACTGAAATCATTGCCCTTAACAAAATTGTTTACAGGCCAAGCAGCAATGCCCCACCAAATCGGATAGCCGATAAATACTGTATCATAATCTGCCCAATTATCAGGCGTAGTCTTTGTAAGTGGTACATCACGCTTGCTTTCGTCGTTGTACTCAACACTTACACGGCTGTTGTCATTAGTCCAGTTAAGGTCATCGCTTGTGTAAGGGTCAACAGGTGTAATCTCAAACAAATCTGCTCCGGAAGTGTCGGCTATAGTTTCTGCAACAGCTTTTGTGCTGCCTGTTGCAGAATAATAAACAACTAATATTTTTGAACTTGTATTAGAATTTTGGGTATTTTCATCGATAGATTTTGAAGTATCTGCCGTTTGTGAAGTGCTTGAGGTTGTATTTGAATTGTCGCTCGAATTATTAGAGCAAGCTACGAACGAAAACACAAGCACAAGTGCCAAAAGAATTGAGGTTAATTTTTTCATAATCTTAATCTCCTTTAGTTTAATTATTTTTGTTCGTCAACAGGCGGTATCATCTCGACATACTTTTTAAGCATTTCCGGTGTTGAGGTATAATATCTTACACCCTTATCAAGTAATGATATTTTTGCCATTTCTTCATCAGTAAGTGAAAAATCAAAAATATCAAAATTAGCCTTGATATGGTCGCTGTTCTTTGAACCCGGGATAATAATGTTGCCCTCCTGAATATGCCAACGAAGAATGATTTGAGCTGTCGACTTATCATATTTTTCCGCAAGGCTCTTAAAGAGTGGCTCATTGAGAAGCGCATTATCACCGTGACCCAGCGGATACCAAGCCTGAATTTTAATATCCTCGTGAGAAAGGAATTTTTTAAGTTCCTTTTCCTGATAATACGGGTGCACCTCGGTTTGAAGAACAGACGGCTTAACCTCGCAGATATTTAGGATTTCGCAAATCTGCTCTTCGTTAAAGTTTGAAAGACCGATTGCACGAACCTTGCCTTCCTTGTATGCTTTTTCCATTTGCTTATATCCTGCAATGTAGTTTCCGGCAGGCTGATGAATTAAAAGCAAATCAATATAATCTGTTTGAAGTCTTTCGAGAGTTTTGTCTACTGCATCGTCCTGCTCATAAAATGACGGCCAAAGCTTTGTTTCAAGAAAAATATTTTTTCGGTCAATGCCTGCGTTTTTCATTGCTCTGCCTACTGCTTTTTCGTTGCAATAAGCATTTGCCGTATCAATAAGCTGACATCCGTTTTTGAGAGCGTAGGTTGCAGATGCTTCTGCCTCGTCAGGGGACAGCAAAAATGTTCCTATGCCTGCCATTGGCATTTCTACGCCATTGTTTAAATTTATAAATTTCATACTGATTACTCCTTTTCTGTTTGAAAATCTAATATCTAAAATTAGTTTTAGATTAAATAGTTATTTGCATTCTTCAAAAATTTGAAGAATTTCTTCGTGTGTCATCTTTTTGTATGCACCCGGTACAATGCCGCATGAGTCTGCAATTTCTTTAAGGTTGATATTTTCATCAATTCCAAGTTCCTTAAAGGTTGTCGGCATACCGATTTCCTTAATAAAATCTGCCAGGGCCTCAACACCTGCTTTTGCAAGTTCTTCATCTGTTTTGCCGTCCTTTGAAATGCCCCAAACATTAACTGCAAACTGAGCAAATTTCTTTTCGCCTGCCTTGCAAATATGTCTGTAATAAACAGGATGAAGAACGGCAAGACCTGCACCGTGGTTACAGTTAGTGTATGCGCCGAGCTGGTGCTCCATTTGGTGGCACTCAAAATCCGTCTTTTTGCCAAGTTTGATGATACGGTTTTCTGCCATTGTTGCGTCCCACATCAGGTTACTTCTTGCTGTGTAGTCCTCGGGATTTTTGATAGCGGCACGCAAATTGGTGATAACATTTTTCATAAGAGCCTCGGATATATCGTCCGATACATTGCTTTCATTCGGCTCGCTGAAATAGATTTCCATAATGTGTGAAAGAGTATCAAAAGCACCCGATACCATTTGGAATTTAGGCACGCTGTAAGTATATGTCGGATCAAGCATGACAAATTTTGCGTTAAGCTGAGGATAGTCTTTGCCTGTTTTGATTTTAAGTTCTTCGTTTGTGATTACGGCACCGCCGTTACATTCACTGCCCGTGCCTGAAACAGTGACGATAATACCGAGCGGCAACGGTTCAAAATCAATCACACCCGGTCTTGCCCAAAAGTCAGCCCAAATGTCGCCGTCATATTTTGCACCGAGTGAAATTGCCTTACAGCAGTCCATAACACTTCCGCCGCCTACTGCAAGAATCAAATCGGCGTTGTTTTCTTTAGCAAGCTTAACCCCCTCAAGCACCTTGCTGTAAGTCGGGTTTGACGGAATACCGCTAAACTCAACAACTGCCTTGTTTTCTTTTTTGAGTACGGTTATAACCTCGTCATAAATGCCATTTTTCTTAATCGAGCCACCGCCGTAGCAGAGCATAACCGTGTTGCCGTAAGCTGAAAGAATATTTGAAAGATATTCTTTTACACAGCCTTCGCCGAAATATACTTTTGAGGAATTTTCAAAAATAAAATTATTCATGGCTTTTTCTCCTATCCTGAAAATTTGATTTTATTATTTCATCGAGTGATACATTTTCATTCCTGTATCGCTCGTTTTTGTTTTTCTCGTGCTTAAAGATAATTGCTTTTTGAGGGCAAGCGTGAACGCAGGCAAGGCAGTATTCGCATTTTTTGCTTCGCCTTTGTGCGTAATCCGTCAGCACAATTATATTGCCTGTCGGGCAAACCTTTTCGCACACTTTACAGCCGACACATTTATCGGTTATTTTAATCATCTTGCCGTTATTAAATGACGGAATGATTTTATTCAGCGTTGCTACTTGCTTGTGGAGTTTCCTGTCTGCGTCTGTTGCAGAGGGAATGCCTTTTTTCATCAGTCGAATATTCTTGATAATATATGCAATTTGAACATCTGTATCTTTGTCAATTTTCTTTTCTTCTGCCATATCAAAAACAGGCAGGTAATTATCAACGCAGTGAACGGTATCTATATAATCAAAGTTGATACCGAGCGCCTTAAACTCGTTATATGTAAACTCGGGGCAGTCGCTTGCACTGTTGCCATAGGTTAAAATGAGATACATATATTTTGTATCAAACTTCGATTCTTTCAAAAACTCTTTTACCGTATTCGGTATTTCGCCGCAATAAACAGGGCAAACAATACCGATTTGATTGTCTGAATAGATTGACGAATTTTTGATAACCTGCGGTATGCTGACAGGATATTCTTCAATACACTTTGCAACATAAAGGCTGTTGCCCGTTGCGGTGAAATAAAATACCATAATTACTCCCTCTTTTTTATCACTTTCGACCCACCGAAAACAGCGGACATATTTATATTATCAAGCTTATTATCAATCGCTGATACCTCATCGCTCGTTAATATAATATCTGCCGAGCCTGCGTTTTCAATCAGTCTGTCAAGCTTTCTTGTACCCGGAATAGGTACTATATACGGTTTTTTGCACATCATCCACGCAAGCGAAATTTGTGCAGGCGTTGCGTTTTTATCCTTTGCAAGCGTGTTTAACAGCTCAAGCAATTCTTTATTTTGACGAACACCGTCGGCAGTGAACTGTGGCATAACCGTTCTGTAATCCGTGCCTTTTTCAAACTTGGAATTTTCGTTATACTTGCCGCTTAAAAATCCGTTTGCTAGCGGCGAAAATGCAACAAAACCGATATTAAGCTCCTCAAGAACAGGAAACAGCGATTCATAATGCCTTGCCATCATTGAGTAGCGATTTTGTATAGCAGTCAGCGGACAAACCGAATTTGCTTTTCTTATATTTTCCTCGGTCGCTTCGCTCATACCCCAATGCGTTATTTTACCCTCTTTAATCAAATCTGCCATTACTCCTGCTACCTCTTCGATAGGAACATTAGGGTCGAAACGGTGCTGATAGTATAAATCAATATGGTCTGTGTCAAGTCTTTTAAGCGAGCCTTCAACCGATTTTCTGATAACCTCCGGTCTTGAATTCGGTATAAGAGGTGGGTTTGTGGCATTGCTTGTTTTGTCAAATTCAATGCCAAACTTTGTTGCGATAATAACCTTATCACGGTATGGCTTTAACGCTCTGCCTACAAGCTCCTCGTTATCGTGTGGGTTATTTGCAGTACCGTAAACCTCTGCCGTATCAAAAAAGTTATAGCCTAAATCAACAGCCTTTGCGATAAGCTCGCACATTTCATTTTTATCGGCAGGTGAGCCGTAAGCGTGGCTCATTCCCATACATCCGAGACTGACAGCCGATACCTTTAAGTCTTTGCCTAAAATTTTGTAATCCATTATTTCTCCTTAGTGGTGAAAATTTGTAAATGTAATCTGTTCTTTTTCGGGAAGACCGAATTGCTCCTTGCCCAGTGCAATACTCTTTGCCATAAAAGCAATGTTTTTGCCGAGCGTTCTCATAGTCTGCAAGCCCTCTTTGTCCTTCAAAACTTCTTCTGCCTGACCGCCGTAAACCATATTCCAATACTGACTTGTGGCAATCGGCATAGAGCTGATTGAAAAATATTTGTTGAGCACATCGTATGATGCTGTGTTACCACCTCTGCGACAGGTTGTTACTGCTGCGCCAACTTTCATTGTCTTATCAACATTCGCCGTACTGAAAAACAATCTGTCAAGAAATGCGATTGCTCCACCGGCAGGAGATGCGTAATAAACAGGTGCTCCGATAACAAAAGCGTCTGCCTCGTTAAATTTAGGTGCAACCTCGTTTACAATATCATCAAATACGCACTTACCGATTTCCTTACATTTTCTACAAGCGATACAACCGTGCACATCCTTGTGACCTACATGGATAAGCTCAACCTCTATACCTTCTTGCTCCAATGTGTTTTTTAGTTCGGTCAATGCCGTGTAAGTACACCCCTTTGCTCTCGGACTGCCGTTTACAAGCAGTGCTTTTAACTTTTTCATATCTGCCACTCCTTCGTTGCTTTTCTTTTCAACTATATTATAAGAAAAACGAGACCTCGTATGAAGTCTCGTTTTGTTATTCAGTATATACCTTTCGGTTATAACTGTTTATTTAGTTTTAACTATATTCTTAGCCGCATCTAAAACCCGTTGAACATTTTCGCTTGGAGTCATCGAATGTAAAAGACCGTACGGAATGCTGTATTCCCACTCAACAGGAATAACTTTTAGCAAAGGATGAACATTTGCCCAACCCGGTATCGCAAGCAAAACATCGTTCGTGTTTTCGCATCTGTTAAATATGCTCATATTGTAAAAATCGAAATCAACAATATGTATCTGCGTATGATTTTGCCAAATATCGTCACGCAATTGGTCAACATAATTGCTCCAGCCGCGGTGCATAAGCATTAAATTTTCGCCGTATAAATCGCTGATTTGAAGCTTATCCTTTTGTGCAAGCTTGTGGTGAATGGATACGGCACAGCAAAACGGCTCACGGGATAATTGCAAGCCCTCGCATTTTCTGAGTTTAAGCATTGTGTCGTCAAATATTCCGCCGATAATATCAATGTTCTTTCCCAAATTCGCAAGTATTTCTTTTGCGTTTTCGGGTGTGTTCTCAAATGGAACAATTTCAAATTTTATATCCGGGCATTGCTCTTGAATTTTCGGCCACATTTGCATAAGTAATTGAGCAGGAGTTGTAGGCGACGAGCCGATACGAATAATATTTTCGCCCTCGCTCATTGCGTTTTTCGCCCTGACAACACTGTCCTTGCAATAGCCGATAATGTACTTAGCGTCTTGATAAAGCGACTTGCCTGCGTTAGTCAGTATCAACCCACGGTGCGTACGCTCAAACAAAACCAAGTCAAGCGAGCTTTCAAGCAAATTGATTTGCTTAATAACGGCAGTCGGCGTGATATACAATTCATCTGCCGCTTTGTTAAAACTTCCTGCGTCCGCAACCTTTATAAATGTTTCTATCTGTGGATTATACATCATCCCACCACCTACATAACAAAATTAAATCACAATCTGTTGTATATCAAAATGATAAATATTTTTCTTAATTATACTTTAAAACTCTCAAAAAATCAAATTGACTAATAAATATCCGTCTGAACACACAGGCGGCTATTTTAATTTTTTAACTTTTCCATCTTATGGTGGTACAAAACGCTTCCCCCTGTTCAAACAAGTAAAGGGCATAAAAAATTTTTCCAAATAATTTTCATTAAACCGTCAATTTTGGGTGTGCATTTCGTCACCCTTTGTCCAAATGAGTAGAGAGGTAAATATTAAAAAATATAAATTTTTCAAAAACGCCCCCCAAAAAAGCGTTCTCAGTTCTAACAAGTGAAGGGGTAATAAAAAAATATTGGTCAGAGGGTTAATTTTTGCCCGTTTTCGTTGCCTACCAAGTGAGAGGGAAAAATTATTTGCAAATAGGGGGTGCAAAATGCCTCTCCCGGTTCAAACAAGTGAAAGGAGTTTTTACAATGCCGAGATTATCAAAGAAAGCAAAACAAGAATGGGATTTTTTCATAAATCCCAAAACAGGCAGAAGAACATACAACAGCCTTTGTCGTAAATGCAAAAGCAAATGTAAGCAGAGCCATAAGGTAATCGTTGTTTTCTGCCCGAAGTACAAATTCAAAAGAGGTGCAAAAAGCATTAAAAATCGCCGTGAATATGACGACAGCGGTTAATTTGATATAGCGATACTTGTTTTCAATAAAATGTCGATACAAAAGAAAAAATTACCGATTTCGGCACCAAATCAATACAGAAACAGAGGTAACACGGTGAACAGATATTTCAAAACATCGGATGCCAAAAACTTTGCATTCTACAAAGTACCTAAAGCGTTATTTGAAGAAAAGTACAAATCAGTTTCAACAGACGCCAAAATGCTGTACGGACTTTTACTTGACCGAATGTATCTGTCCGTCAAAAACGGTTGGATAGATAATCAAGGCAGAGTATATCAATATTTCACAATAAAATCCGCTCAGGAAAAACTGCATTTCGGTCACGAAAAGATATGCAAGTTATTCTTCGAACTTGAAGTCGCAGATTTGATTATTCGCAAAAGACAAGGTCAGGGGAAGCCGAGCATTATCTATCTGAAACAATTCTGATTTTCGGTTTTCTTGATTTCCGAATAACAGAAGTTAATAAGACTTAGAAGATTAAGACTGTTACCGGCCGAGAAAAGAATATATATGGAGGTTAAAATGATAAAAAACATAAGCATAGATTTGCTTGTTCCTTTTGAAAATCATCCGTTTAAGGAAAGAAGCGGGATTGAGCAACAAGAATTAACAGAAAGCATAAAAGAAAACGGATTGCTTGAACCTATAATAGTTCGTTCTTTTCCGGCTGGTAAATATGAAATTATCAGCGGACACAGACGAGTTGAGGCGTGCAAGGAATTGGGGATAACCGAAGTACCCGCAATAATCGAAGAACTCACAAAAGACGAGGCAATTGTGCAAATGGTGGATTCAAACATACACCGTGAACATATTTTACCGAGTGAAAAAGCCTTTGCATACAAAATGAAATCAGAGGCTTTGAAGCATCAGGGTAAAACTTCGTGCCAACTTGGCACAAAGTTAAGAACAGATGAAAAGATTGCAGAAACCGTCGATGACAGTGCAAGACAAATACAGCGATATATTTGCCTGACATATTTAATCCCCGAATTGCTTAAACTTGTTGATGAGGAAAGGATAGCCTTTACTCCTGCGGTGGAAATTTCATATTTGTCGGAATATGAGCAAAGAACATTGCTTGACCAAATTGAATTTACCGACGCAACACCGTCATTATCACAGGCACAGCGATTAAGAAAATTCAGTAAAGACGGTAACTTTTTCGTCGATACGGTTTTCGCCGTTCTCAATGAAGAAAAGCCAAATCAAAAAGAGCAAGTTAGATTTATGGAAGAGGATATACGCAAATATTTCCCGAAAAGCTACACCAAATCCGATATGCAAAAGACAATAATTTCCCTGCTTGAAAAATGGCAGAAACAAAGAGAAAGAAACAGGAGGGACGAAAGATGACAGATAAAAACAAATCAATATATGCACCGTATTTTGAAAAGAATGATGAACTGTTCTTTATGAAAATAGGCAACACAACTTATGAAGTCAGTACACATTTTAATCCTAACGGCAGAGAAAATGTGCTTCAACAATTTGAAGATTTACTTACAGAATTAAAGATAGCATAAGTTTGCACAATCGACACTGCGGCATTGCAAGTGTACAATACCTATACATTTCAATGCCCTGTTGTCACAGAAAGGAGCAGATAATTTATGGCAACAAACAAAAATATACAAGGACAAGAAGAAAAAATCACCGCTCTGTATTGCCGCTTATCTCAAGACGACAATTTAGAGGGTGAGAGTAATTCAATATCAAATCAAAAGGAAATTCTTATGACTTATGCAAAGAAAAACGGATATTTACATCCGCAATTCTTTGTCGATGACGGTATCAGCGGAACAACATTTAACCGTCCCGGTTTTCAGGAAATGGAAAGCCTTATTGAAGCAGGTAAGGTATCAACCGTAATTGTAAAAGACTTATCCCGTTTTGGCAGAGAGCATTTGCTTTGCGGTCATTATACGGAAATTGTCTATCCGACCTTAGGTGTCAACTTCATAGCCATACAGGAAAATGTTGATACCACGAAAGGCATGGGAACGGAAATGATGCCGTTTCATAACATTTTTAACGAATGGTATGCTGCACAAACTTCAAAGAAAATCCGTGCCGTTAATGAAATGAAAGCCTCAAAGGGTATGAGGATTTCTTCAACAGTGCCTTATGGTTACAAGAAAATTGAAGGTAACAAGGAACAATGGTACATAGATGATCCTGCGGCTGAAATTGTTAGAAAGATATTTAATCTTTGCATTTCGGGTAAAGGTCCGTCGCAAATTGCAAGACAACTTGAAGCCGAAAAAGTGCTTACGCCGACAGCATATTTCAATTCCGTAGGTAAGAAAACAAGCAATCCTATGCCTATTAATATCTATCATTGGAGAGAAAATTCTATTGTTCATATTCTTGAAAACAGACAATATACCGGCTGTACTGTAAACGGCAAAAGTACAACAGTCAGTTATAAAGTGCATAAGAAAATTGAGAAATTACAAGAGGATTATCAGATTATTCCAAACACACAAGAAGCAATCATCAGTGAAAACACTTGGCTGAGAGTGCAAGAACTCAGGAAGAATAAAAGGCGAAATACCGCAACAGGAAGAAGGAGTTTGTTCTCAGGTTTAGTATATTGTGCCGATTGCGGTTCTAAACTTCACTTTTGTGCATCTAAAAGCTTAAAGAAAAATCAAGAGTTTTGGAGGTGTTCTTCCTACAAAGACGGTCGTGGTACTTGCACAATTCACTTTATACGAGATGTTGTACTTGAAGCAATCGTTAAAGAAGCCATATCCGAACTTGCGGATTTTGTTCGTTGCTACAACAGTGCATTTCTTTATCTTATCTCCGAAAAGAAAGGTGCAGAATCTATAAATCGAGAAAAATCTTTGCGAGCCAAAACCGAAAGTGCAAAGCAAAGAATATCCGATTTGGACAAGTTATTCTCAAGAATTTATGAGGATAATATTCTCGGTAAGTTATCCGATGAGCGTTATTCCCGTATGGCAAATGAATACGAAGCTGAGCAAAAGCGACTTATATCAGAGGTTGAGGAAAATGAAAAAGCTCTCATTGAACTTCAAAAGCAAACTGTTGATATGAAAATGCTCTATCAAGGGCTTATGGAATTTACAGAAATGAAACAGCTTACGCCGACCGTTGTCAACAAGCTTATCGAGCGTATTGAAATCCATAATAATGAGAAAAAGCACTCGCATAACAATGTTAAAGTGGATATTTATTTTACCGCAGTCGGATTATTTGACATTCCAACTGAGCAGCAACTTTTGAAAACAATGGAAAGAGTAGAACAGAAAAATGCGGAAAAATCCGCTTAAATAAAGAAAAGGTGTAACCCCCCCTTTATCGGGATTACACCATAATTCCTTAAATACTGCCTTATTAGCCCATGGCTAAGCGGTAAGGATTTTTGATCTGGCGGATAAAGGCGACAATGCGTTCTTCCTTGGGAAGATTTTTGTCTACGGATACTTCCCGGATGTCCACCAGTTCATCCGTGTGGATTTGGGTTTCGTTTGGCGTCGGCTGCATCATGGCGATCTCCTTTCTCGGTTTGGTGGGTTTCCTCAAGGTCACATGAATGCGCTGACGGAAAGGCCGTCAGCGCATGGTATCTGACTTTGAGAGGCGGCTGCGCGGGTAGAATTGGAGCCACATAACATAATGGCGAATACCGGCGCAGCCGCTCTGCTTGTCCATTTGAGAAGATCCATCCTATTTGCCACGCGCCCCGGATAGTGGGCATGATGCAGGCCGCCCTTGGCAGGGCTGTCATAACTCCACGATACCGCTGCCTCAAAGAGCTGGCGCATACCGCAGGGTTCCCCCTCAAGTCTGTGGGAGGGCGTGAGCAAGTTTCATTATCCGCCGCGCTGTCATCGCGCCCGATTTGCCGAATCGGGTCTAAGGCTGCGTAGATCGCTCGGATGGCTTTTCCGGAATCACCTCCTTGAAGCCATCGTCGTGGCGGCGCACCTTATGCCGCTATCACGCGGGTTTTGTGCCTGCATCATGGTCTATTCAGTTTTCAACGTTCAACGAAAGGCTTCGTGGAGAATGTCCCTTCACCTATCGCCGATTTTGGGCCACTTTTGCAAGGTGTTTTTGAAAAACCTCAGAAATATTTTTTGATTTTTCTGATTGCTGCTGTAATGTTGAGAGAAATAGCCTGATGCGACACGCCTTCGACTTTTCCAATCTCGTCAATCGTCATTCCATCCACGAAATACATCCACATCCTGCGGAACTGAGTGTCCGTCAGGTGCTTCCTGATTTGCGTAACCTTTTGGGTGCTACGGCGGATTTCCGCCACCCGGTCATGCGCCTGCTCCATGCAGATATCCGCAGCGGGAATAGATGCTGCTTCCTCGGAAAGCTCGTCCAGTGCAAGGGTATGATTAGCGTAGACATGATCCTCTTTCTCGGAAGCATGATAGTCTGCATCCGACAGGGACTTCCATTTCAGAAATTCTTCCTCGCTGGCAAAGTCCTCGCGGGTCAGGCGGATGATGGCTTCGTTGGCATCCATGTAAACGATAGCGTTGGGGTCTTTCTTGTTCAGCGCATAGCTGCTCTTTCTGTTAAACATAATATGTCCTCCGTTTCGGTGTTGGGTGGGTGGTGAACCAGACCAACACCGGCGGAGAACGACAGCCGACAGGAAAACGTAAAAAGGCGCTCGAACAGGCATGATGACCTGAACGAGCGCCTTGCGTGCGAGTGAAAACATGAGTAACGAATACTGTACCGGGAGGGGCTAAATCACGGATGAACCAAACCGCATAAAAAGAGAGCTGCAACTCGCTTTCGTGAGTGCAGCTCGTCTGGGGGATAGCCGCGTGCTTTTTGAAGTGGACGGCTAATCGGTGCTTATGCTTTTTTACATGACCGCGAGCGGCCTTAGCAGTATCTCCTGTTCATCCGTGACATCATAAAATTACCTCCAACTCGCTGAATGTGATTTGCGGCTCATTCAATGTGAGCTTCATGTGTATTTAAGTGAATTGAGGCTCACTCTACAATGTAGTAGAGGTGATTTACAATGAACTTTCTTGACCTGTTCGCCCAAAAGCTTCGCGAAAAGCGGGAGCAGAAAAAGATCACGCAGCGCGAATTAGCGGAACGGCTTAATATGTGTACCCGAACTGTCATTGAGATTGAAAAGTGCAAGAGCAATCCGAAATTTGAAACGGTTGCGCTGATCTCAGAAGAAATGGACATCAGTCTGGATGGAATCGTGTTCCACGATAGAGCGCCGCAGACCGTTGCCAAGTGCGTTCTTGATTACTTTGCAGGAAAGGGTGAAGAAGAGTCGCAACGGTACATAGACCTGTGCATGAGCGCAGATAAGCTGAAGTGATGTACAGGGGAAAACAAAAGGGCCGATGATTGTCTTTCATGTAGAGCAGCCAGTGGGCTTATATTTTCCCCACTGGCTGCTCTTGTCCGCACAGTTGGAACGACGGGCATTAGTATCCTATTTTTCCTGTTTGTGTGCATCCCGGATCTTTTCAAAGGTGTCCTGACTGATGGCGTGTTCAATCCGGCAAGCATCTCGCTCTGCAATTTCAGGGTCAACGCCAGCTGCGATAAATTGCTCTGTAAAGAACTGATGCCGCTCATAAATTTTTTCGGCAACATTCCGGCCTGTTTCGGTCAAATGCAAAACGTAATCACTATCTACCGTTAAAAAGCCCCCTTCACGCAAAGCCGACACCGCATAGCTTACACTGGCTTTTGAAACTCCAACACGCCGTGCAACATCAATAGAGCGGACAGCACCGTGATTCTTTTGAAGAACCAGCACAGCCTCCAGATAATCCTCCCCGGACGCATGAATCTTCATCGGTTCCTCC